>NZ_JAVRHN010000006.1:0-308477 GCF_031846645.1 Autumnicola psychrophila | reverse complement strand
CTAATCGAAGGATTGCATTTCTACCAGCTTTTGGTAGTTGCCGCCTTTTGTAAGAAGATCTTCATGCCGGCCCTGCTCTACAATTTGTCCTTTTTGCATTACCACAATTTTATCTGCATTTTGAATCGTGGAAAGACGATGTGCAATAACAATGGAGGTGCGGTTTTTCATCATGTTCTCCAGCGCCTTTTGTACGAGTTTTTCACTTTCAGTATCCAGGGCAGAAGTAGCCTCATCCAGAATCATTATAGGCGGATTTTTGAGTACTGCGCGAGCTATGGATAATCGTTGTTTCTGGCCCCCGCTAAGTTTATTTCCGCTATCGCCAATGTTGGTTTCGAGCTGAAGAGGTAGATCTTTTACAAATTCCCAGGCATTGGCCACTTTAAGTGCATCAATAATTTCCTCTTCTGTGGCGTTTTCTTTTCCAAGTGCAATATTATTTTTAATGGTGTCATTAAACAAAATGGAATCTTGTGTTACAAGTCCCATTAAAGATCTTAAGGAACCTTTGGAAATGTCACGTATGTCTTCTCCATCTATAAAAATAGCACCTTCATTTACATCATAGAAACGGGTAATGAGATTTGCGATTGTAGATTTACCACTTCCAGATTGTCCTACCAAAGCAACGGTTTCCCCCAGTTTTACATCCAGTGAAAAATTCTTCAGGACCTTTTCCTTTTCATATTGAAAAGAAACATTTTTAATGTGAATATCAGAATCAAAGGAAGTTTTTCTTACAGCATCAGTTTTATCTTTAAGATTGCTTTCCGTCTCCATAATTTCGAGAATCCGTTCTGCACTGGCGTTACCTTTTTGGATGCTATAGGTAGCTTTCGAAATTGCTTTGGCAGGAGTAAGAATATTATAAGTGAGCACAATAAAACCAATGAATGTGGAAGCATCCATAGATCCTTCTATTAACACCATGTTACCACCAAACCACAGAATAACCGTAATTACAACCACTCCTAAAAATTCGCTCAATGGAGAAGCCAGATCCTGCCTATGTAGTAAAGAGTTTAAAATTTGGTTTAATCTGCTCGTGCTGTTGGTGAACTTTTTTCTAAATCTATCTTCTGCATTAAAACCTTTGATGATCTTCAAACTGGAAAGTGTTTCTTCTACCATGGACAGAAAATTTGCATTTTCCTGTTGCGCACTTGTGGACTTTGCTTTAAGCTTTTTACCTATAGAAGAAATTAAAAGTCCAGAAATGGGAAGAAATATGAAAACAAATAGGGTTAATTTTGGACTTATGGCAATCATAGCTGCCAGTGTAAACAAAAGTGTTAGCGGCTCTTTAATAAACATTTCCAGCATGCTTAAAAAAGAAGACTGGATTTCCTGTACGTCACTGGTAATACGTGAAATCAGGTCGCCTTTTCTTTTTTCTGAGAAAAAAGAAATAGGTAGTTCTATAATTTTATAGTAAATCTTATTCCGTATATCCCGCAGCATACCGTTCCTAAGGTTGGCGATAAAGTACATTGCCAGGTAGTTAAAAAAGTTTTTCAGCAGGAATAAAACTATTACAGCAATACAAATAGTTATAAGTGCAGAAATCTGTCCGTGCTCTTCAACTCTCTGATTTAAAAAGTAATTGGCGTAATCTCCTCCAAAATCTTTTAAACCCTCAAAACTGCCGTTCCAGACTGGCTTTGTTAAAACCGGCTCTTCTTCCTGGAAAAGCACCTGAAGCATAGGAATAAATGCCAGAAAAGAAAGTGTGCTGAAAATTGCATAAAATACATTGGAAATGATATTCAGTATCGCAAAACGTTTGTAAGGTTTTGCGAACTGAAGTATCTTTTTAAAATGACTCATATGTAGGGTAGGCTAGCCTATTTGAAGTTCCTTCTTTATTCTGAAGACCTTTTCGGCTAATTCCTTATTTACTTTGTTATGATTTTCAATGCTGTCGAGATCAGCATTTACACTAATGTAGAATTTAATCTTAGGTTCTGTACCGCTAGGTCTTGCTGCGATTTTTGTTCCGCTCTCAGTATAATAGATAAGAACATTTGATTTTGGAATATCGACTTTCTCTTCAGTATGGTCCTGAAGGTTACGCGTAATGGAAGATTGATAATCTTCTATTAATACTACCTTTTCCCCATCTATTTCCTGCCATGGATTCTCACGAAGATCGATTAACATCTGTTTGATTTCCTGCTCGCCTTCAATTCCTTTTTTTACTAAAGAAATTAATTCTTCGCGGTAAAGGCCATATTCCGTATAAAGTTCAAGTAATTTCTTATAAAAGGAACTACCTTCTTCTTTCATTTTTGCGGCAATTTCGCAAGCAAGAAGAGTAGCGGTAACAGCATCTTTATCCCTCACAAAGTCACCTACCATGTACCCAAAACTTTCTTCCCCACCTCCTATAAAGTCGAGTTCAGGATGATCTTTTATTAATTTCGCGATCCATTTGAATCCGGTAAGAACTTCATGATATTCCACGTTGTAAGATTCCACCACATTTTTAAGCATAGGAGTGGAAACTATCGTAGAGGCAACAAATTCGTTACTCTTTAATTTATTTTCCTTTTTCCATTGCTCTAATAGGAACCATGTCATCACCAGCATGGTTTGATTACCGTTTAACAGGAGCATTTCTCCATTAAGATCGGGAACCGCAATTCCAAGTCTATCACAATCGGGATCTGTACCAATAACAATATCTGCGTTTTTCTCTTTCGCAAGGTCCAGTGCCATTTTGAGAGCTTCAGGCTCTTCGGGGTTAGGGGATTTCACTGTAGGGAAATTACCATCTGGTTCTTTTTGTTCCTGAACGATATTTACCTTAGTAAAACCCGCTTTTTCAAAAACATTGGGAACAAGTGTAATAGAAGTTCCGTGTAAAGAAGTAAATATAATTTCCAGATTGTCTTTTGCTGAAGCTGAAGTCTCAAAACTGCCATTTTTGACAGATGCTTCAGAAAAAGCTTTATCAATTTCAGTATCTATTTCTTGAATCAGTTCCTGCTTGGAGTCAAAATTAACTTCACTGTATTCCAGGCTGTTAATAAGA
Source organism: Autumnicola psychrophila (assembly GCF_031846645.1). Classification (NCBI taxonomy): domain Bacteria; kingdom Pseudomonadati; phylum Bacteroidota; class Flavobacteriia; order Flavobacteriales; family Flavobacteriaceae; genus Autumnicola; species Autumnicola psychrophila. Next base: position 305,440 of record NZ_JAVRHN010000006.1, on the reverse strand, counting down.
TCCACTACTTGCTTGTCCTGAGGCGGCACCAATTGCCCGCCGTCCTGCCAGTATACTTTGTAACCATTATATTCTGGTGGATTGTGACTTGCGGTTAAAACGATTCCGCAGTGACAATTCAATTCCTTTACCGCAAAAGAAAGTTCAGGAGTAGGTCTTAGATCTGAAAATAGATAAACTTTCACTCCGTTAGCAGAGAAAACATCTGCGACTACTTTTGCAAGTTCTTTACTATTATTCCGACAGTCGTAAGCAATGGCAGCCTTTGGTTGTTCCCCGGGAAATTCTTTTTTCAGGAAATCTGCAAGACCTTGCGTGTTTTTTCCGAGGGTATACTTATTAATTCTGTTTGTCCCAACACCCATAATACCTCGCATACCGCCTGTACCAAATTCGAGGTTTTTGTAAAAACTTTCTTCCAGTTCCTTTGGGTTGTTTTCCATAAGGTTTTGGATTTCATTTTTAGTTTCCTTATCAAAAACATCGGTAAGCCAGGCTTCAGCTCTGGAGCGTATTTCAGGTTTTATCTGTGACATGTCTTAAATTTTTCTTTAACAAAAATAGGGATTCTATTCCGGAAATAATCTAAAAATTTGCTGTGGTTTTGTTAATTAAATAGCGTTCTTTCTCTCTTTTAGACCTTAAGATAAGCTCCCCCAGGAACCCGGCCAAAAAAAGCTGAGTCCCAATTACCATCACTGTGAGCGCAATGTAAAACCACGGATTTGAAGTGACAAGAACATTGGGAAGGCCGTGGTACAATTTGTAGAGCTTGGAAATACCGATCCACCCGGCAGAAATAAAGCCAACGATAAACATGAGAACTCCCAGTGCGCCAAAAAGGTGCATGGGGCGCCTGCCAAACTTGGACAGGAACCAAATGCTTATTAGATCCAGAAAACCATTAATAAAACGTTCTACTCCAAATTTTGTATTTCCGTACTTTCTTGCCTGGTGCTGTACTTCTTTTTCTGTAATCTTTATAAATCCAGAATTTTTTGCAAGAACCGGAATGTAACGGTGCATTTCGCCATAAACATCGATGTTCTTAATTACCGCCTTCTTATAAGCTTTTAATCCGCAGTTAAAGTCATGAAGCTTAACGCCAGAGGTTTTTCTGGCTGCTGCATTAAATAGTTTTGAAGGAAGGTTTTTGGAAAGCACATTATCGTAACGCTTCTTTTTCCATCCGGAAACAAGGTCGTAATTTTCTTCTTTTACCATTCTGTACAGCTCAGGTATCTCTTCTGGATTATCCTGAAGATCGGCATCCATGGTAATCACTACCTCACCCTGTGCTTTAAGAAAACCGGCATGCAGCGCCTGTGATTTTCCATAATTGCGGTTAAACTTAATTCCTTTAACCCTGTCATCCTCTTTAGAAAGTGATGCTATTGCTTCCCAGGAATTATCTGTACTACCATCGTCTATAAAAATAATTTCATAAGAAAAAGAATTGGACCGCAGCACCTGTGCGATCCAATTATATAATTCGATTATAGACTGCTCTTCATTTAGAAGAGGTATGACGATAGATATTTGCATAAATTATGCTCTGGGATCTTTTTCTCTAAAAATTAAGGCAACCAACAACGATAGTATCGCGTATAAAACTATGGTAAAAGCGAAGCCCATAAAAATATTTTGGAAAGAAAAAGGATTAGCATCTGCCTGGGCGGCAAGCGCTTCATCTATTTGTGAAGGTGGTGCGCCAAAACGCTCCATCATATCCCTGCTCGCTTCAAGGGTCATTTCGTGAACATAAGCTGCCGCTTCAGGATCAATAACATTAAAAAGAATAGCTGTAAAAATTGTAGAAATAAAAGAGCCAAGTATAACCGGAAGAAAGAAGGCAGAAAAGGCACTTTTAAAAGAGAAAAAAGGATCTGGATCCAGGCTTTTAGCTTTTTTTACCGCCATAATTCCCAGTACCAGCACCACAGTAAACCCAATAACAGTAACATACCATTTTGTGAACAGTTCCAGATTTAGTGCGTAAATCAATACTGAAATAAGGATAGATGCCAAACCAAGGTATAGACCATAAGGCAAAATAACAGCTTGTACAGATTTTTTCATAATTTTGAATGATTAGAGATTGTGCTGCATTAGTAAGCAAATATAGTAAAACGTTACACACAGATATTTTTTAAAAAGTTTTACTTGAATGCTTGTATTTATAATCAAATTACTTAAATTTGCACCTCGAAAATTAAAAGAATAAAGCGATGAAGCAGGGAATCCATCCGGAAAATTATAGATTAGTAGCATTTAAAGACATGTCTAACGAAGACGTTTTTCTTACAAAATCTACAGCAAATACAAAAGAAACAATTGAAGTTGACGGAACTGAATATCCTTTGGTGAAGTTAGAAATTTCAAGAACTTCTCATCCTTACTATACTGGTAAATCTAAACTAGTTGATAGTGCGGGTAGAATTGATAAATTCAAAAACAAATATTCAAAATTCAAGAAATAATTTCCTGAATTTTCTAAGCTATACAAGGCTGTCTTTTTAGGCAGCCTTTTTTTTGTTTATTACCTTTAATCAAAAATTTTATTTATTGCCGATAATTGCCATTTTAAGCATTACACTTAAATTTGATTTACCCTAAACTTTTTTCAGTATGAATTATATTTTATTCGACGGTTCTTATAGAAATCAATTATTGCCATTTACTTTTACCAGGCCTGTGGCAGATATAAGAATAGGCATCCTCACCATTCGTGAAAAGTGGGAAATGGTTCTGGAAAGTACCACCACTACAGTTACTGAAGATTATTTAGCCGAAAAGTGGCCGCTGGTAGAAATGGAAGAAAACATCATGATAAATGCTGCTTTTTTACCTACTTCAGAATTATTGGAGCAGGTAAAAAACCTTCAGGCAAATCAGGCTGTATTTTACAATGAAGAAGTTGTGGTTTTTCATGTAACTGAAGATCAGGATGTCAATTTTGATGAATACGATCGTCAGGAGCTTTCTGGTGAAGCATTGTTTATAGCAAATACCTGGGACATTTTTTCAAAAAATGCTCAAGCTATAAATGAAGATTTCGAATTGCTTACCCAGGATAGAACTTCTGCACCTATAGCTGCTTCCAATCATGTTGCGAATTCAGAAAATATTTTTATTGAAGAAGGAGCTTCAGTAGAATTTTGCGCGTTAAATGCTTCTTCGGGACCAATCTATATAGGTAAAGATGTACAGGTAATGGAGGGCAGTTTACTTCGGGGGCCTCTTGCGATTTGTGAAAATGCTACTATTAAAATGGGAGCAAAAATATATGGTGGGACAACCATTGGTCCAAATTGCAAAGCAGGAGGAGAAATTAGTAACGCTGTGCTTATGCAGAATTCTAATAAAGGACACGACGGATTTTTAGGAAATTCTGTGCTTGGGGAGTGGTGTAATCTGGGTGCAGACACTAATACATCCAACCTTAAAAATAATTATGCTGAAGTCCGCCTTTGGGATTATGATAACGAGAAGTTTGCTCCTACAGGTTTACAATTTTGCGGATTAATGATGGGTGACCACAGTAAATGCGGAATTAACACCATGTTTAATACAGGAACAGTAGTGGGAGTGAGTGCTAACATATTTGGGGCTGGATTTCCGCGGAACTTTATTCCGAGTTTTAGCTGGGGAGGAAGTGCAGGTACAACTACCTATAAAACTCAGAAAGCTTTTGAAGTTGCAGAAATAGTAATGAAAAGGAGAGATGTGGAGTTCACTGAAGAGGATAAAGCAATCCTGGAGCATGTTTTCGAGGAAACTAAAAAATGGAGAAGAGATTAGCTTAATATGTGCTGATTTGGAAATGTGCTAATGTGAAAACGTAGCGATGTTATTCTGTTGTTTATGGAAGTTTGAAGTTAAAACATGAAGTAAAAGAAAATAAATCCGAAAAGGAGAAGGGAAGCTACCATTGCTGCCGAAATCTTTAATTGTCGCTTCCTGTTGCTTGTTTTTAAACCATTTCTGATCTTTTCAAGATCAGCTTCAGAAATTTTTTGATCAAACTCTATTCCTCCTATTTTAGAACCTGTGGTTTTCTGAAATTTCTCAGTCTTAGACTTTCTGCTTCTGCGGTTGTTTTTCATTATTACGTTTGCCCCGCTGCTACTGCCGCCAAATCCCATGTTGTAAGTTTTAATTCAATATACAAAATTTTTGCTTTAGTCCATTTTCATAGTATAGGTCGAAAATTGCCAATTTTCGGCTTCCTCTTAAAAAAGGTCATGGCTTTGTAATTCCTGATTTTTGAGTAGTAGGTAAAATTCGGTATATTTGCAGCCCTTGAAAAACAGGTTTTTATTTCCTGATTAACCGGTTATTTTATGAACAATAAAAAAGTAGCATTTTATACCCTGGGCTGTAAGCTCAATTTTTCAGAAACTTCTACAATAGCGCGTTCTTTTAAAGATGAAGGCTTTAAAAAGGTGGAATTTGAAGAAAAAGCAGATATTTATGTTATCAATACCTGTTCTGTAACCGACAACGCAGATAAAAGATTTAAAACCATTGTTAAGCAGGCTCAGAGGGTGAATGAAAATGCTTTTGTGATTGCCGTTGGCTGTTATGCGCAACTAAAACCTGAAGAACTGGCTGCTGTAGATGGTGTTGATCTTGTTTTGGGTGCTACCGAAAAATTTAAAATTACAGATTATCTCAACGATCTTTCAAAAAATGACATGGGAGAAATTCACTCCTGTGAAATTGAGGATGCAGATTTCTATGTAGGTTCTTATTCTTTCGGGGATCGTACAAGGGCTTTTCTTAAAGTTCAGGATGGCTGTGATTATAAATGCACTTACTGTACGATTCCGCTTGCGCGTGGAATTTCCAGAAGCGATAAGTTGGAAAATGTCCTGCAAAATGCTGCAGAAATTTCAGCAAAAGGAATAAAAGAAATTGTCCTGACTGGAGTAAATATTGGGGACTATGGGAAAGGAGAATTTGGAAATAAAAAGCATAAACATACATTCCTGGACCTTGTGAAATCACTTGATGAGGTGGAAGGGATTGAGCGATTGAGAATATCTTCCATAGAACCAAACCTCCTGAAAAACGAGACTATAGATTTTGTGGCGGCAAGTCAAACTTTTGTTCCACATTTTCATATTCCCCTGCAAAGCGGTAGCAATTCGATTTTAAAAGCAATGCGCCGCAGATATATGCGGGAACTGTATGTAAACAGGGTAGAGCAGATTAAAAATGTAATGCCACATGCCTGTATTGGCGTGGATATTATTGTTGGCTTTCCAGGGGAAACAAACGAACATTTCCTGGAGACGTATAATTTTTTAAACGAACTGGATATTTCCTACTTGCACGTTTTTACTTATTCGGAAAGAGATAATACTCCCGCTGCAGAAATGGCTGACGCTGTTCCGGTAAAAGTACGCAAAAAACGCAGTAAAATACTAAGAGGACTTTCCGTTAAAAAGCGTCGTGCTTTTTATGAAAATCAGATAGGAAATACGGCAACAGTTTTATTTGAGGGTGAGAACAAAAAAGGATTTATCCAGGGATTTACGGAAAACTATGTTAAAGTTAAAACACCGTGGGATCCAGCCCTTGTAAATACATTACACGAGATAAAACTTCAGAAAATTGATAACGACGGACTGGTAAGATTAGAGTTTCTCCATGAGTCCGAAGCTGTAGCAATTTAAATATTTATACCTACCGGAAGTAAATCTTTGTATTTCCTTCGGTTTTTACGCATGTACTTAGCAATTTCAGGACTTGTGGGCATTACTCTGGTATTACTTTCCTGAATTTCTTCCAGAACAGCTTCTATAAATTTTTCCATATAGCCCTGCTCCCGGACACTTTCAGACATGTGTAATTTGGTAAGGAAGACTTTTCGTTCCTGCCTGGAATATTCAATAGTTGCAAGTTCCTCGTTGACAGTAGTTTCGTATTGTCTTAGAAATTCGTTATCTGTAATTATTAAATCTTCATTACTCATAGTGCAGTTGTTTTAATTTTAGAGACTCTAAAAGGAAGAGCAGCTTAAGATATTTTTATGGCAAATAAAGAATAGCCTGCTCCTTTTAAGCTTCTAATACTTCAAATTGTATACCAATTCAGATATCATCAAAGTATAGATGATTTTACAGAATATCAAAGAGTTGTACAAAAATAAGCCTTTTATAATAAAATTCGTTCTAAAGTGCCGGTTTTATTATTGAGTTGGAGTATTATGCGGAATTAATTTTTATACCACCTTCAGAAGTAGAACTTTCTAAAAAAACATTATTATGCTAGAAGTAGAAATTTGAATTATTCTTTTTTATTTCTCCTTATGAAACACAATAAAATAACAGTAAATTTATCGTTCGAATTAAAAGATTTTGATTTAAAATATCTTTTTGAGGAAGTAAGGAATGAGCAGAAGGGAAGAGATTTTACATGTTTACTTGATGCCGGGAATGGCAGCAAATTCCGCTATTTTTGAGCATATTAAACTTCCGGAAGATACTTTTAAAGTTCATCACCTGGAATGGCTTATCCCAGATCGTAAAGAAAGCCTGAAGGATTATGCCCTTAGGATGAATAAGTTCATAAAACATGATAATCCAGTCCTGATAGGAGTCTCGTTTGGCGGGGTTGTTGTTCAGGAAATGAGTAAATATCTGGACGTACAGCGGCTTATAATAATATCCAGTGTAAAGTGCCGTGACGAATTGCCTAACAGAATGCGCTTTGCCGCCAAAACAGGTATCTACCGGCTAATACCTACTGGTTTAATGGACTATGTTGATCATTTTGAGAAGATAGCAATTGGAGATTTTGCAAAGAAGAGGGCAAGGCTGTATCGGCAGTATTTATCTGTAAATAATAAGACTTACCTTAACTGGGCTATAAAAAATATGGTTTTGTGGGAATGCGAGAAGGCTGACGAAAAAGTTGTGCATATCCACGGTGACAAGGATATAATTTTCCCCATTGAGCACATTGGTGATTGTATAAAAGTAAAAGGAGGAACACATATTATGATAATAAATCGCTTCAGGTGGTTTAACAGGTTTCTGCCGGAAATTATTCTAACGGGAAAAATAAATATTAAAGAAAAAATAGAAGAAAGATTATGAAGTATATAAAGAACGGATTAATAATAATAGGTGTTTTATGTGTTTGTGCAGTGAGTATTAATGCTGTGCAGAATGCTCCAGAATCTACTGAAATTTCTAAAAATAGTGAGCAGAGAAATAACAACGATGACGCCGGTAAAGAAAGGAGTGTCGCAAAAACTTATGCAATAAAAGCACTTTCTGTTCCTGAAGATCTGGATTTTGCCGGTGAGAGTGTGCCGTTGGAAGATCCTGATGTATATGAGCGCCTGGATAGGGAATTGCTTGTGAATACTTACTGGCAATCCAATGCATTATTGTTAATGAAACGGGCCGAAAAATACTTTCCTGTAATCGAACCGATTCTCAAGGAGGAAGGTGTTCCCGATGACCTCAAATATATTGCAGTAATAGAAAGTGGTCTCACTCAGGCTGTTTCTCCTGCACGTGCAACAGGTTTCTGGCAAATAATGTCGGGAACCGGAAAAGACTACGGACTGGAAATAAACGACAATGTAGACGAAAGATATCACATCGAAATGTCTACACGGGTTGCTGCGGAATATCTTAAAAATGCGAAAGAAAACCTGGGAACATGGACATTGGCGGCAGCTGCCTATAATGCCGGGAACCGCGGGATTTCAAGACAATTGGAACGCCAGAAAGTTACAGATTATTACGATCTTCTTTTAGGGGAAGAAACCGGACGATACGTTTTCCGTATATTAGCGCTAAAGGAGATTATGAGTGACCCTGCGAAATACGGTTTTCAATTCGAAGATGATGATCTGTACCAGCACATTCCAACCAGAAAAGTAGAAGTAGATACCGTTGTTCACGATTTTCCCGACTTTGCCAAAAAATTCGGAATCAATTATAAGATACTGAAAATTCATAATCCATGGCTGCGCGAAGCTCATCTAAATAATGCTTCAAGAAAGAAATATGAAATCGATATTCCTGAAGAAGGAAATTATCCGGCTATAAATTAGAAGTATTCTTTAAAAGATTTCGGCAACCTCCTGATTTTGATTGTTGATCAGGTGACTGGAAATTCCTTCTTCTATAAATTCGTAGTTAAGATCAAAGGATTCTTCTGCAGTGGCATTATAAGGTAGATAAATGCTTCTTCTAATATCTTTAATCTTTTTGCTTTCAGAAATCAGGAAGCAGGTAGGCAATCCTAGTGAGTGTTTGAGGTTTTTAATTACAAAAGGATCAGAGTTTTTTCTTTCGTCTACATAAACAACGTTTATATTTTTATCAAATTCTTTGGCCAGACCTTTAACCATTTCAGGCTTATCCCAAAAGAGAATAACAAAGTCTATCTGATCTTTATATTTTGAGGCGAGTTTATTTATTGCAGGGATTTCGCCTTTGCCTCGTATACACCAGGAGGCATAGGTGATAAGATAAACTGGTTTTTTAAAATCATATAATTGTATGGGCTTTTTTCTTAATGTATAGAAACGAAAATTGTCCATGTAAGAATTCTTAAGACAGTTTCTTACGAGTGAATCGAATAAAAAGCGACCCCGATTATAATCATCAAACCGGTAGGCAACTTTAGCCTTTTGTTCATATTTCGGTAAATGCATGGAGAGTGCTTCAGAAAAATAAACCTTATCGTTATTTTCTGACTGAGGGTGGCTTTTGAGGCCAGTTAATAAGAGAAGAATAAGTAGAAATTTCCTCATGCACTTTGTTTCAGATTCACTGAAAACAAAGGTACTTAAAGGAAAGGGTGGAAGGAAACATTCTCGATCAAGGGTCTATTTATTAGTCAAGAGACTTGATTATTTAAGAAATATGAAAGGGATCTACAAATAAGTTAAATTTTCTTCATTTGCTGCTTCATCATTTTTATCTGATCTTTCAACATACCGTGAGTATCAAGTTTTTTAGCTTCAGCAAGAAGGTTAGTAGCTTCTCTTTTTCTTCTTTTGGTCATGGCTATCCCGGCCAGGTTTAGTTTCGCCATTGCAAGGTCCTGTGACATGGAAAGTCCGAGGCGGATAGCTTTTTTGAAGTACTTCTCAGCTTGGGTAATATTGGTTTGGGAAACCATTAGTCCGTGCAGATACCAGTAGTATCCCTGCTGTTTTTGAGTTAAAGCACTTTCAGGGTTTTTAATTTTATCCAGCCATTTTTTTGCGCCTTCAAAATCCTGTTTTCTTAATCTTAGAAAAGCCAGCAGGATCATTTCGTTCTTAAAGTAAAGGAATACAAAAATTCCTGAGAGCAGGATAAGCATAATTCCGTTTCCTATATTACCTTCGAAAAATTGCCAGAAGGCGAGAACAATTATAATTCCCGCTAAGACTAGTTTTATATTTTTATTGAACATGTTCCCGTGTTTTTACAGGCGGCAAAGGTAATAAAAACAATTCGAAATTATTTTAATTTTGTATTTGTAAGACTTAAAAAGCTTTGTATATTTGCACGCAGTTTTAAGGACTGCTTTAAAAAAGATTTCACAGAAGATTAAAGATATTCAAAAATGAAAAGAACGTTTCAACCATCTAAGAGAAGAAGAAAAAACAAGCATGGCTTTAGAGAGCGTATGGCAAGTGTAAACGGTAGAAAGGTCCTTGCCAGAAGAAGGGCTAAAGGCAGAAAAAAATTATCTGTATCTTCTGAGAACCGACACAAACACTAATGAATTTTTTGATATTAAATAATAAAGGTGTTACTTTTTAAGTAACGCCTTTTTTTATACCCAATAGCTTCTTATTTTTATATCCAAAACCTTAGTTAAATGCCAAAGAATAAAAATCTTAAATGTATTTTGATAATAGGCTCAGGTCCTATTGTAATAGGCCAGGCCTGCGAATTCGATTATGCCGGGACACAATCACTACGTTCTTTACGTGATGAAGGGATTGAAACAGTCCTTATTAACTCCAATCCGGCAACAATTATGACCGATCCTTCTGTGGCCGATCATGTTTATCTTAAACCTTTAACTACAAAATCTATTATTGAGATCCTTAAAAAGCATCCTAATATAGATGCAGTTTTACCTACAATGGGAGGGCAAACTGCTCTAAATCTTTGTATTGAGGCTGACGAAAAGGGAATCTGGGAAGATTTTGGGATCAAGTTAATAGGTGTGGACATCGATGCAATAAATATTACTGAAGACCGCGAGAAGTTCAAGCAGTTAATGGGAAGAATAGGTGTTCCTGTAGCCCCGGCTAAGACGGTTACCTCTTTTCTGCAAGGGAAAGAAGTTGCACAGGAATTTGGCTTTCCACTGGTAATACGTGCCTCTTTTACTCTTGGAGGTAGTGGGGCTTCTTTTGTGCACAGAGCCGAAGATTTTGATGAAATGCTTACCTACGGTCTGGAAGCTTCTCCAATTCACGAAGTTTTAATCGATAAAGCTTTGTTGGGGTGGAAAGAATACGAGCTGGAATTGCTAAGGGATAAAAACGATAACGTTGTTATTATCTGTGCTATAGAAAATATGGATCCTATGGGAATCCATACCGGAGATTCCATTACCGTAGCTCCGGCAATGACTTTAAGCGATGTAGCTTACCAGCGCATGCGTGATCTGGCTATCCATATGATGCGGAGCATTGGTGATTTCGCAGGAGGTTGTAATGTGCAATTTGCAGTAAGTCCAGATGAAAAAGAAGACATAGTTGCGATAGAAATTAACCCAAGGGTTTCCAGATCTTCTGCGCTTGCTTCTAAGGCTACGGGATATCCAATAGCCAAGATTGCTACCAAGCTTGCCATTGGCTATAACTTAAACGAACTGGAAAACCAAATTACACAATCTACTTCAGCGTTATTTGAACCTTCAGTAGACTATGTAATTGTTAAAATACCGCGATGGAATTTCGATAAATTCGAAGGTAGTGACCGCACTCTTGGTCTTCAGATGAAATCTGTTGGAGAAGTAATGGCTATTGGCCGTTCTTTCCAGGAAGCCCTGCACAAGGCCACCCAATCGCTTGAAATAAAGAGAAACGGACTTGGCGCCGATGGCAGAAGCTACACCAAGTACGACGAAATTATAGATAAACTCACTCACCCAAGTTGGGATCGTGTTTTTGTGATTTACGATGCTATCCAGGCGGGAATTCCGCTTAGCAGGATCCATGAGATTACTAAGATAGATATGTGGTTCCTCAAGCAATATGAAGAATTATATGCTCTGGAAGTAGAAATTTCAAAATATACTCTGGATACACTTCCAAGGGATCTTATCCTTGATGCTAAGCAAAAAGGTTTTGCCGACAGGCAGATTGCTTATATGCTAAATTGTCTTGAAAGTGAAGTTCATAGTAAACGTGAAGAACTGGGAATTAACCGAGTTTATAAGCTGGTTGATACTTGTGCTGCCGAATTTGAAGCTGCAACTCCATACTACTATTCCACTTTTGAAGCTGATATCGAAACTCCTGATGGTAAGAAATATGTTGCCAACGACAGTTTTTCCACCGATAGAAAGAAAATTGTGGTTCTTGGTTCAGGTCCAAACAGGATAGGCCAGGGGATAGAATTTGATTACAGCTGTGTCCATGGTGTACTTGCCGCGGCAGAGTGCGGTTACGAAACCATCATGATTAACTGTAATCCTGAGACGGTTTCTACAGATTTTGATATTGCAGATAAACTTTATTTTGAACCTGTATTTTGGGAACATATTTACGACATCATCCGTCATGAAAAGCCTGAAGGCGTAATCGTGCAACTTGGTGGTCAAACTGCTCTTAAACTTGCTGAAAAACTGGATCGCTATGGCATAAAGATCATGGGAACCAGCTTTAAGGCACTGGATCTGGCAGAAGACAGAGGTAGTTTTTCCAGGTTATTACAGGAGAACGACATTCCTTATCCGGATTTTGGAACTGCCGAGAATGCAGATGAAGCACTTGCTCTTGCAGATGAGCTGGATTTCCCAATTTTGGTAAGGCCGTCTTACGTACTTGGTGGTCAGGGAATGAAAATCGTGATCAACAAGCAGGAACTTGAAGAAGTCGTTGTAGATTTACTTCAGAAGATTCCGAATAACAAACTTTTGCTGGATCACTACCTGGACGGTGCAATAGAGGCCGAGGCAGATGCCATTTGCGATGGAGAGGATGTCTACATTATCGGGATTATGGAGCATATAGAACCTTGCGGAATTCATTCCGGGGATTCCAATGCGCTGCTTCCTCCGTTCAACCTTGGGGATCTAGTAATGCAGCAAATTAAAGATCATACCAAGAAGATTGCACTTGCGCTTAACACCGTGGGCCTCATAAATATTCAGTTTGCGATTAAAGACGATCAGGTTTATATTATCGAAGCTAATCCAAGAGCGTCCAGAACGGTGCCCTTTATTGCAAAATCTTATGGTGAGCCGTATGTGAATTACGCCACTAAAGTGATGCTTGGAGAGAAAAAAGTAAAAGATTTTAACTTTAATCCTAAGCTTGAGGGTTACGCCATCAAGCAACCGGTTTTCTCCTTCAATAAGTTCCATAAAGTGAACAAGCAACTTGGACCGGAGATGAAAAGTACCGGCGAAAGCATCCTGTTTATTGACAGTTTGAAAGACGATGCTTTTTACGAGTTGTATTCAAGACGTAAAATGTATTTAACGAAATAAAGTTATAGAATTTTTTTTATTAAGGCTGCCTAATATTTTAGGCAGCCTTTTCTTTTGGGCGTTACCCTCCTAAAGTCGGGTCGGGCTTTCCGCTTTTACGCTTCACCACGCTCTCGCGTGGTTGCAGGGTAACCGCTGCAATCCCTAACGCAAAACATTTTTTCAGTGAAGATGCTTACAAAGAAAACTACCAAATTGTTTACTTTTAAACCATGAAAGAACTGGTTTTATTTATCGGTGGTACTTATGGTACTTTAGCTGTCGTTTTTGGTGCTTTTGGAGCACACGCTTTAAAGAAAAAACTGAATAACGATCAGCTAAAAAGTTTTGAAACCGGAGTAAAATATCAGATGTATCATGCGATTATTTTGATCATTTCCGGCGTGATTTTTCCTTTTCTCGAACTGTCTCAACAAATAATGGCCTGGTGTTTCATTATCGGAATTTTACTCTTCTCCTTCAGCATCTACGGACTCGTTCTCAGCGATGCTGCAGGTCGAAAATTGAAGTTTTTAGGACCTGTCACTCCCTTCGGCGGACTTTTACTCATCATCGGTTGGATTCTGTTTACCATTAATAGTGCAGAAATTGCTTTGTACCTAGATAATTAGTTTTTGTAATGAGTAGTTAGAAGTAAATGGTGAGTAGTGAATAGTAAAAAGTTCCTTTCTGTGGTATTAGAAATTATCCGTGAATTTGTGGTGAAACTACATGAGGATAATTGCCATTTTGGAGCATTCATTTTAAAATTGAACCAGGAAGTAAGAGACAGGAATCAGGAGAATCACTGAAAGAAGTTCTGCGGAAGCATTTAGTGAAAATTAGTGAATTCGTGGTGAAACTACAGGTCGATAATAGCCATTTTCAGCACTAATTTAAAGAGAAAAGATTTTGTTCTTTTTAAATCGAACTTTGTATCTCAAAAGGTCTATAATTGCCAATTTTAAGGTTGACTTCAAGAAGTTATCTAATAATCTAAGCAAAGTTTGAGTTTAAGCATTAAAAGTTTTAAAGCTTTCTCCAGGTTGCTGAATTAGAGAAACGCAATCTCTCTTTTAAGTTCTGGTAAATGCTTTTTTAAAATAACCCAAACTATAGCATTATCAATACTATCATAAGCGTGAATCAATCGGTTTCTAAATGCAATAATCTGTTTTCCGTTTTGAACCGCAATATCCGGTTGCACTTGTTTTAGTTTATTTAGAGCTTCGCCAATTATTGCCAACTGTCTTTCGACGGCACTTTGTGTTTTTAGATCTTCTTGATAAAAGTCAAAATCAGGAGTATCGGCTATAAAATCTTCGATCAAATCAGTAGCTCTTAATGCATCAGAGACATACTTTTTGCCTTTTTCCGTCATAGATCAAAATTTTAGTAGCCTCAATATTTTTTTTTAATATGGGATTTTTAAGAGAAGATAGAGTTAATAAATCAACTTTGAGCTGAAAAAAATCTTCCAGTTTCTCCCAGATAGCCAGGAGTTTTTCTCCTCTTTCTAAAGGATCATTTTCTTCAATTTCGATCAACAAATCTATATCACTTGAATTTTCATCAAATTGATCTGTTGTAGCAGAACCAAAAGCATACAGATTTTTCACATTATATAATTTGCATAACGAGGTGAAGTCAATCATTTTAGCATGTATACTATCCTGGATTTTCATAAAACTAATATAATCATTTTCTTCTTGATTAAAACTATTCACTTTTGGAACGGACATTAGCCGCTGAAATTGCTGTCGATTGATAATTGCCATTTTCAACACTGCTTCAAAGAGGAGAGAGAAAAGAATGCGAGAAAAAGATCGCTACTTCGTACCTCGTATTTATAACTTTTTATTTCCAGAGGTCGATTATTGCCATTTTGGAGCATTCATTTTAAAATTGAACCAAGAAGTAAGATACAGGAATCAGGAGAATCACTGAAAGAAGTTCTGCGGAAGCATTTAGTGAAAATTAGTGAATTCGTGGTGAAACTACAGGTCGATAATAGCCATTTTCAGCACTACTCTTTAAAACTAAAGAGCAAAGACCTACCAACTACAGACTACCTACCGATTATGAACTATTTCATCTTCAGTAGCAATTACTTTCTTTTGGTAATTTTCAGCGAAATAGGCAATAGCAAGTAACTGCAGGGAATGGTAAAGCATTATTGGTAAAAGTAGAAGACCGGTACTCGCAGCACTTCCGAAGATGACTTTCACCATAACAGAACCGTGTACGAGCGATTTTTTTGTTCCGCAGAATTGAGTAGCAATTTTATCTTTGAGATCAAAACCCAGTACATTGCACAGCAGGCTAAGTCCAAAGTAAATAGTAAAGAAAAGCAGCACCACAATTCCGAATAATTTCAAGAGATCCAGTGGGCTAACAGCAGTAAAAATGTTAGAAGTAAATGAGTTGCTGAAACTGGAATAAATAATCAGGATAATGGTGGTTTTATCAATGAATCCCAGTTTTTTGCCATGTTTCCTGGCAAAATCGCCGATAAACTTCTGAAAAAACAGACCTAAAATTAAAGGCAGGATAATTTGTAGACACAGCTTTACAAGCACATCCATAAATTCAAAATTGGTGGCTTTCTGGAGGAAAATCCCCAACCATAGTGGAGTGGCAAAAATGCCAATTAACCCAGAGAGACTCGCGTTAAAAATAGCTGTTGGCAAATTTCCTTTTGCAATGGCCACCATCACCACAGATGAGGAAACGGTAGAGGGTAGGGTAGCAAAGAAAAAAATCGCAATCCATATTTCTGAATTTATTCCTTCTTTGAACAACGGAAGAAATAGCAGCGCCAATAATGGAAAAACTACGAAAGTTGTAAGCTGGATGACAATATGGGATTTGTAATTTAGCAGCCCAAGTTTAAATTCTGCCGGTGAAAGTTTAAGCCCGTAAAAGAAGAATATAAAACCTATTCCAATATCGGTAATTGTCTTTAAGGGAAGGATTTCATTGCCTTGCGGAATAAAATAAGCCACGATAATGGCTAGAAAAATGGCAGCTATAAATCCATTAAACTTCAAATTACCTTTCGATTTTCACGTTTTCCAGCTCCTGGATATGAAGGTACTCTTCAGAAATAAAATCTGTGTCATGAAATTCCTGCTTTCGGTTTCTCTTCATGGCAATTCGTTTAAGACTTTTGGCAAACCGCCGTATATCATTATCGGTTTTAAGGATTAATCCGGGAACGGGTAAAGATTTTCCATCGCTGTCTTTTGCAACCATCGTAAAAGTTGAGGAATTACAATGTTTAATTTCGCCGGACTGGATATTTTCGGCTTCCACACGAATTCCTATAACCATAGAACTTCTCCCTACATAATTTACGGAGGCTTTCATCGTGACAAGTTCTCCAATCTCGATCGGTCTTAGGAAATCCACGGTGTCCACACTGGCAGTAACGCAATAAGCCCTTGAGTGTTTGGAGGCGCAGGCAAAGGCAATCTGGTCCAGGAGGGAGAGTACGTAACCACCGTGAATTTTACCGTTAAAGTTGGAATGGGAGGGAAGCATAAGTTCTGTCATAATCACTTCCGATTCTTTAATTTCTTTAAATGTCATAGTTATCGATCTCTAAAATGTGGAGATTCTGCTTCTCTCACTTCGGTTATATAATAATTTGTATCACCCCAAAAGAAAAAAGTGGCATAGCGTTCTATATAAGATACCCGCACATAATTTCCTTCATTTTCCTGTAACTGCTCAATGACCTCCGGATTGTTGTCCAATACTGAAAATTGAAAAATCTGGGCACCACTTATTCCCTGGCTAATTTCACCTTCCCAGGTTTTTGAAATTACCCCTTTTTTACTGAATTTAATAAGTTCACCACTCCGCGTCCCTTCGCTGTAAGGCACAAAATAGACGAACGCAAAATACGCAATAAATAAAGCGAGGATAGTTCCTAATATTAGAAAGAGTGTTTTTTTCATGTCTAGATTGCTTTATGTAGCCTTCAATTTTTTATCTGGTTTAAGGCTGTTATATCATCCTGCTCTTCATCGCGATCAAAACTTGCTTCATCAAGCCATTTCGACGAAATTTTTTGCTTGGGAGATATGCCCAGGCTTTCCAGTTTGTCAATGTCTTTTATTAAATTCTGTTGCCCCGTAAGCTTTTTCATGGCTGAGTCGTAAGCAGAGGATGTAGATTTTATTCGGTTTCCTACTACTTCCAGTTCATCAATCAGGATTTTAAATTTATGGTACAAAGAAGCAGCATGATTAGCAATTTCAACAGCATTTTGCTGCTGTTTTTCATTACTCCAGATGGTGTCGATGGTTCTGAGCGTAGAAAGCAACGTGGTTGGGCTTACCAGTAAAATGTTCTTTTGAAAGGCAGTGTAAAAAAAGCCATTATCGCACTCCTGTGCAAGGTATAATGCAGGTTCTACAGGAACAAACATTAGTACAAAATCCGGAGAGTCGCTTCCATGCAAATCCTCATATTTTTTAGAACTTAACTGTAAAATATGGTTTTGCAGTGACTTAAGATGATCTTTTAAATGCCGGGCTTTGGAAATTTCATTTTCCTCATTTACATATTTTTCATAAGCCGATAAAGACACTTTTGAATCGATGATCATTCTCTTATCATTCGGTAAATGAATTACCACATCGGGAAGTACTTTATTGCCGTTTTCATCCTCATAAGCCTTCTGAATAAAATATTCCCGGTCTCTTTGAAGTCCCGATTTTTCCAGAACGCGTTCCAGGATCAATTCTCCCCAGTTACCCTGCGTTTTACTTTCGCCTTTTAAGGCTTTGGTGAGGTTATTGGCTTCCTCGCTTATTTTCAGATTTTGCTCGTTCAGGTCCTTGAGTTGTTTCCCCAATTCGGCATGCCTGGAAATAAAATCAGTGTTGTTTTGGTTTACTTTTTCTTCAAAATTTTTAATTTTTTCCTGAAGCGGACTTAATATATTTTGAATATTCTCTTTGTTGAGGCTGGTAAATTTTTCAGATTTTTGGTCCAGAATTTTATTTGCCAGATTTTCAAATTCCTTCTGAAACTTCTCCTGAAGTTGTTCTACTTCGGCTTTCTGTTCTGTATTTCGTTGCTGAAGGTTTTCAAATTCTGAATTCCGGCGGGTAAGCTCTGTGCTTAAAAAATCTTTCTCTCTACGTATTTCTTCCCGCTCATTTTCAAGTTTTTCTATCTGCTTCAGGTGTAAAGCTTTTGTCTCAGACAACTCATTCTTATGATCATCAAGATTATTCTGTATCTGACTTTTAGCATCTTCCACCCTCAGTAAAAGTTGATCTATCTTTTCCTGAATAAGGATCTTTTCTGTTCTGCTTTTAAGCCGCGAAATCAGGTTTCCAAGGAAAATCCCCAGTACTAAAGCAACCAAAAATATTATAGAGAATAGAAAATATTCGTTCATCGAGGGAAAACTATTTCTTTCCAAAGATAATTAAATGTCTTTATCAGGATAATTTCGGCTGACTTAAATTCTTTAGGTTTTGATCTTAAATGAAGCTGAGGCTTGATCAAAAATTATAAGATCTTCAGGGAAAACATTAGAAAAAGCTCCTGTTTCCAATAATTCCTGCGGAGTTCCCATGTGAATATGTTCCTTCTGCATTAAAATAATTTTATCGCAAAGCTGGATTGCAAGATTGATCTCGTGAGAAGCAAATACAATGGCTTTTTTTGTTTTCCGGGTAAGATCCTTCAACAATTTTAGAACATAAGCTTTGTGGTAGAGATCGAGATGGGTGGTAGGTTCATCCAGGATAACCAGCGGCGTATTTTGAGCGATAGCACGGGCTATCAGAACTTTTTGCATTTGTCCGTCACTTAATTCATAGCATTTTTTCTCCTGGATTGCTTCTATATTCACCACCTTTAGCGCCTTTACAATTTGCCTGAGATCGTTTTTGCTTAACCGCCCAATCCAGTTAGTGTATGGCTGCCTTCCCAACGCTACCAGCTCAAAAACGCTCAGGTTCTTTGACACAGGCTGTTCTGTAAAAACCAGACTGATTAGTGAGGCCATAGCGAGGGCTTCAATTTTAGCAATTTCGGTATTATTTACAAGCACTCTTCCTGAAAGTGGCTGCTGAATTCCGCTTAACGTCCGTAGCAGTGTTGATTTTCCCACTCCGTTAATTCCAATAACCGCCACTAGTTCCCCTTCATTTACTTCAATATTAATATTTGAAGCTATTACGTTTTCCTGATCTTTCTTTTTATAACCAATGCTTAGAGCTTCAGTTCTTAGAATGCTATGAGAGTTCTTTTCTTTCAAAACAGGAATTTTCTTTTTCTTACCAGCAACCAAATCACCACAGGTGCTCCAATTAAGGAAGTGATTGCATTAATGGGTAAAGTAAATTCATTTCCGGGCATTTGTGCAGCAATATCACAGATTAACATTAGAGCAGCACCCCCCAGGATGACCGCCGGCACCAGGATATTGTGGTTATTTATTGGCATGATCTGGCGAATTAAATGTGGTACAGCGAGCCCCACAAAAGCGATAGGACCGGCGAAGGCTGTGATACTTCCTGCGAGCAAACTGGTAGCCAGGATTATTTTCAGCCTGTTTTTCTGAATACTCATTCCCAAAGTTCTCGCATATTGTTCTCCCAGGAGCAGCGTATTCAGGTTTTTTATACATGAAATTGCGATCAGGATTCCCGCGAGCCAGAAAATTGCCAAAATAGAGACTTCATCCCAGGAAAGGTTACCCAGACTCCCGAATGACCAGAAGATGTATTGCTGCAACTGTGCCGCCGGGGTAAAATAGGAAAGTACGCTTACCACAGCCGCTGTCAGACTTGCGAACATTAATCCTATAATTAAGATTGCCATTGTATCCCGAAGGCGTATTGATGCTAACATTACCGCCATTAGGACCAAAAGGCTTCCAAGACTGGAAGCAATTACCAAGCTCCATTTTGAGAGAAAAAGAGCAGCAAAAGTTCCTCCAAACAAAGAAGCTCCCATTATTACTACAGCAACGCCCAGGCTTGCACCACTGCTAAGACCGAGTACATAAGGCCCGGCGAGCGGATTTCTAAAGAGGGTTTGCATAAGTAGGCCGCTAATTGCTAAGCCGGAGCCGGTTATTACGGCTGTAATAGCTTTTGGCAGGCGATATTCCAGTACAATATACCTGTAGGTTTCGCGCGAAACTTCACCGTTAAAAAGAGCTGCGAAAATATCTTCCAGCGGAATATTCACAGATCCAAGACCAATATTTAACAGAACTAGCAAGAGTACTCCCAAAAAAAGGAGAATAATTGAAAAGAGGTATTTGCCAGAATTATTCAATTGAATTTCTTAAGATTTTGTCTATTGCTGCAAACCTGAGTCTGCCAAAGCTTTATAAAATGTACGTTCGTATTCAGGTAACAAATCTGGATGAAAAATAGAAATCAGGTCTTTTAAAACAAGATCGGGACGCTGTGGGCCAAGTTCAAAATAGACAACTCCGCCGGTTTCTCCTTTAACCAAACTTACGCTGTACACGTTCTTATCCTGTACCGCCTTAAACTGCCGATAATGTTCTGAAGCCGAAAAAAGCTGTTCGTAAGAGGTAAATTGCCCTGCACTAACCCAAAAATCGGCGTCCTGATGTTTTGCCAGGACACTTTCAAAGGATAACCCCATACTACCATTTCCTTCGGTTTCTGTATAGGCGTATGCTGCATTGGCATCTTCAATAAATTTTGCCTGCCAGGAATTTCCGTAGGGCATATACCACTGATCTTTGTACATGGAACCGGCAATAACTTTTGGTTGTTCTTTTGCAGTTTGTGCGAGTTCTTTAGCTTCGGAGTAAGCTGCGGAAATCTGTTCAAAAATGATATTTGCTTCTTCATTTTTATTGTAAAATGCTCCGAAGAATTTGATCCATTCAGCTTTACCTAACGGAGTTTCTTCTGTCCAGTCACCATTGTAAACTACCGGAATTCCGGTTTTTTGAATCGTTTCAAAAGTTTTGTTGTTCGCATCTATACTAAAACCTATTACCACATCTGGTTCGAGATCTATTAGAATTTCGGTATTAATATTTTCATTATTACCCAGCTCCTTTACTTTTTCTTCGTTTATAAGTTCCCGCATTCTTACTGAAGAAATAAAATCCAGCCCGGGAAAACCTTTCAGGGTTTTTTCTTCCTGCAGAGCTTCGAGAGCAGGAATGTGGGTAGTAGAAGTAACCACTACTTTTTCTACCGGAATTTCAACTTTTTGATCGTATTCTACCCCTTCAGGAATAGTTGCATCTTCTTCAGCTAATAGATATCTAAAACTTTTTTCAGCATTTGGCCAGGGACTTTTTACCTCAATTATCGAGTAATCTTCAAACCTTTCGATCTCAAAACCGGTGGCATGAAAAATTTCAACTTGCTTTCCTTCTGATATTTGCCTTTTTTCTGACTGCTCTTCAGAATTTTTACAAGCGGCGAAAATAAAGAGAACTAAGAGGAAGTGTATTTTTTTCAAAGGAAACATTTTAGATTTTCAAAAGTAAGATTATTAAAAATTTATGCGGTCAACAAATCTAAATGTTTATTTTCGCACTGAAATTTTTTGGTTTGATGCTGTTGTTTTTCAGCATCGATTAAAAGGGAATCAGGTGAAGTTAGAAATAGGAAATTAGAAGGTAGAAGTAAAGGTTTAATACTTCGTACTTTCCACTTCTTACCTCAAACTTTAAGTAAGCCTGAGCTGTTCCCGCAACTGTAAGCTAAATCCCAATATGGGATGCTTGTTGTTATCACTTCTAAAATACCACTGTTCCTTGTTGGAATGGGAAGGTAAACAACAAGACGCAAGCCAGGAGACCTGCCAAAATTCAACTATTAATTCGAGACTTTCGGGATAAGAGTCAGAGGCAGATGAAAAACTATAAATTCTTAATTTTATTTCTTGTTTTGTGGGGTGCTTTATCGGCGCATGCTCAAAGAGATTCCATTACCCAATTGGATGAGGTTTTAATTAGTGACGTGAAGCTTTATAAAAATTCGCGTGCACAGGTTGTCTCGGTGTTAAGCGACTCGATAATTGCTAAAAATGAACCCTCTCTTAATTCACTGCTTAAATTTAACACTCCAATCTATTTCAAGGAAAATGGTAACGGAATGGTTTCCTCCCCTTCCTTTAGAGGTACTACTGCGTCTCAAACTGCAGTTGTTTGGAACGGAATAAACATAAATTCCCTGTTTAACGGTCAAACCGACTTCAATACCGTCAATACTTCAGCTTATGATAACATTGCAGTGCGTGCCGGGGGTGGAAGTGTGCTTTACGGTAGCGGTGCCATTGGCGGTAGCGTCCATTTGAATAACCGTTTTTCATTTGATGGCAAATTTAGAAACAGATTAGGTGTTGAAATTGGCAGTTTTGAGACTCATCTTATTAACTATTCCTCTGAATTTTCTTCTGAAAAAACCAGCGTTTATGGTAATTTTTCAGGAATTCAATCTGAAAATGATTACAAGTACCTGGGTACAGAAAAAAGAAACGAAAATGGTGATTTTTACAATCTTAGTGTGAGTGCCGGAATTGCGCATTGGTTAAATGAGAAAAATATACTACGGTTTTACACAGATTATTATCATGGGGAGCGGGCTTTTTCCGGCACTTTAACTGCACCTTCCAGGAGTAAGTATGAAGATGTAAACAGTAAAAATCTGCTGGAATGGAAAGGCTTTTACAATGCTTTTACTTCTTCGTTAAAATTGGCTTTTCTGGATGAGAATTACAAATATTTTGAAAACCGCAATCGTGACAATTTTACCTTTGGGCATGCGCAGACTTATATCGCAAAGTATGACCTGACTTTTGAATTGAATCCCGACATGACTCTTCATGGGATCGCTGATTACAGGAATACCGATGGAAAAGGATCTGACGTGGGAGAAAATGTGAGAAATATCGCAGCCTTTGCAATTCTGTTTAACCACGATTTCGAAAGATTCTTTTATGAATTGAGCGCCAGGAAGGAAATTACCGACACCTATGAATCTCCGTTTTTATATTCACTTAGCACAGGCTATTCTGTCACTCCGTTTTACGACCTCGCTTTCAATTTTTCAAGAAATTTCAGGATTCCCACTTACAATGATCTCTTTTGGAGCAGTGGAGGAAACCTAGATCTGGATCCCGAAAATTCTTTTCAGGGGGAGCTGGGGCAAAAATTTCATTTCAGCAATTTTGAATTTGGAGTGGTCGCCTACCTCATGAAAATTGAAAATTTACTGCGATGGATACCAGATGACCGCGGGTTATGGCGACCTGAAAATACGGAAAGTGTTAAAAATTACGGACTTGAATTCCGTGGAAAATATAAAAAGAGTTATAAAAATCATGATTTTATTCTGAATGTAAATTACAGTTACACCAAAACTAATGATGAAATAAAGGACAGGGAGCTTATTTATACTCCCAATCATAAGGCCACCGGCTCCTTGGGATATTCCGTGAAAAAGTTCTCCTTTTTCTATCAGTTTTTGTACAACGGTAGTATTTATACCTCTTCAGATAACAATTATGAGCTGGAAGGTTATACTGTCTCCAACGCCGGAATTGGCTACAGTTTTGGTAAAAAAGATTTTGTAAATGTGGGGCTGGAAGTGCGCAACATTTACAATAAAGAATATCAAAGTTTACCGTCCAGGCCAATGCCGGGGCGTTCAATTAATAGTTCACTAACCATTAAATTTTAATAATGAAGATCAACAAAATTTTTATTACGGCTTTAGCAGTCATTACATTTTTAACATCTTGTGAAAGCGATGATGACATTAATGGATCCTCCGTACCAGAGGGAGATTATTCCAACGGTATATTTATTTTAAATGAAGGAGTTTTTAATTCCGGCAACAGTACCGTTTCTTTTTTAGATGAAGAAACCGGCACTGTAATTAAAGATGTCTTTGCAGATGAAAATTCTGGTGCAGCTCTTGGCGATACCGGACAAACTATGGGGCTATATGATGATAATGCTTTTGTGGTAATGAATGTGTCTAATAAGATTGAAGTTGTCGACAGGAGTACCTTTAAATCTGTTGCAACAATTGATGAGGGGCTTCAAAATCCGCGTTACATAGCATTTGCTGAAGGAAATGCCTATGTTACCAACTGGGGAGACTCCTCTAATCCCGATGATGACTATGTGGCTGTAATTGACCTCGAAAGTTTCATAATTTCCGAGACCATTAGTGTAGTGAAAGGACCTGAGGAAATTGTTGAAGAAAGCGGTATGCTTTATATAGCTCATGGAAATTCTGCCAATGATAAAATTTCTGTATTGGATGCTGCAACAAATGAAGTTACAAAAACTATTACAGTGGGGGTAAGGCCTGGTTCAATGGAAATTGAGGATGGATATCTTTGGGTTGCTGTGGCAGGAATGGGTTCTTATCCTGATCCTGACGCAGAATCAGCGGGGAAAATTGTAAAAGTAGATTTGTCTTCTCATGAGATAGTAGCAGAAATGGAATTCACCAATAGTACAGACCATCCCGGGAATTTAGACCTTGAAGATGATATGGTATATTATACATTAGGAAAAACCGTTTATTCCTTCGGTGAAGATGCCATTGCATTACCGGAAACTGCTTTAGCGGAGTTAACAGAGGTGGCTTTTCTATATGGTTTAGAAGTTGAAGATGGCGTTATTTATGCTGCTTCTGCTAAAGCAGATTTTTCAAGTGACGGAGACCTTTATCTTTATAGTGCTTCAGATGGTAGTTTCATAGATTCATTTGAAGTAGGTATAAATCCTAACGGAGTTTACTTCAACGATTAAAATTGGCAAATATCGCCCTTTAATAATTGATAAGCCCTGCGAATTTCGTGGGGCTTCTTGTTTCTAAATATTTATATGATTGAAAGTCTGACTCTTCGACAGAAGTTTCAGTATAAAACTTGCAGAGAATGTTTAAAAACTGCATTTTCTCTCGTAAAATTTTGTTTATTTTGAACATGGAGAAAGCAGTTAATACGGTCCCGGGATTTACGGCTGAATCATATAATATCTACTGTTAAAACTTAACCGAATATGAAGATTGGAAAATTGCTTTTATATAGCTTTTGTAGTGCGCTTTTGTTGTTCTCGTGTAGTGGTGATGACGATGTTGCTCCTGTAATTGAACCTGAGGGGGAGTATGTCAATGGATTTTTTGTTCTGAACGAAGGTCTGGACACTACGGGAACAGTGACCTATATTAGTGAAAATCTACAGAAGGTAGAGCAGAAAATTTTTAATACCGTAAATACAGAAGACACTGTAGGTTTTGCTCCCCGGTCTATGTTTTTTGATGATGAAAACGCGTATATAATTTCCAGGGATACCAGTATGATTACAGTGATGAACAGGTATTCTTTTGAACTGGTAGGTAGGATAGGCAGCGCACTTTCTACACCTATGTATGGTGTTGTTCAAAACGGGAAAGCATACGTGACTAACCTTGGCGATCCCGATTCAAATGAAGATGATTTTCTCGCTGTAATAAATACTGCAAACCTTCAAATTGAAAAAAAGATAATTGTTGGTGATTATGCCGAATATATTACTGAAGATTCCGGACTGCTTTACATCAAAAACGTAGTTTCTGATTCAGGAAGTAAAATCAGCGTTTTTGATCCAACTTCAGATTCTATTATTAGGACTATTACTGCAAAACAGGGTTATAGCTCTTTTGAGATTTTAGGAAATACAATTTATGTAGTATCCGCAGGTGGTTTGCAAAAAATAGATAAAGCTACGGGCACAGTACGTTCTGAAACAGTTTTTTCGGCCATTCATGCCGGTGCTTCCAATTTAGATATTGAAGATGAGACTGTCTATTTTACTGCAGGAAGTTCAGTCTACACATTACCTTTAGTTACTACAGAAGGACCGGGAGAAGCAATTTTGAGTTACGAGAGCAGTTCCGTAAACGGAGCCATGTCTGCTTTTGAGGTAAAAAACGATCGGATTTTTATAGCCGATGGAGGAGATTTGAATTCAGAAGGATTTATAGAAGTTTATACTATGGAAGGAGAATTTGTACAGCAAATTCCGGTAGGGGTAAACCCGATTGGTTTCTATTTTAATGAATAAATCTTTTCTTCGCTAAAAAATTGAAAATATAAAAGAGGCTGTCTAAAAACTCCAATTTTCGTCCTTTAAAAGTTCCTGGTTAATAACTTAAACTTTAGACGAAGGGAGCTTGTAGACAGCCTCTTCTTGTGTAATATTCTGATTAATTAATCTATAAATAATTGTTTTGCTAAAGAAGGTGGCACCTCATCGATATACATTCTCTGGTAATCCAGCTCATTATGTCCAGATTCACTAAACTCTTTAAAGTTGTGATTTCTTTCGGGATAAAACCTTCTGGTTCCAGTGATAAGATCTAAAGTTGCCGAAAGAAGAGGGTCTGAAGCTTCTCCTAAAACGCCAAGGTTCCAAAGATTTTCTTCAATAGCAACGTCTGGAATTATTCCATTGTAAGGTACAGAAACATCTTTTGAATTTACAGACTCCAAAATCAATGGCTGGATCGCATAAGTATGATCCAGATTCGCATTCTCCCTGTTAAAGTCCGGGCTATCATATAAGGTGACAGAAGCCTGGGATTTTCCAGTTGTGGTGTCTCCTACCTTTTGGACTTCAATATAAGGATCAAGTCCATTTATTATCAACTCACTGGCTGAAGCCGAAGAAGAGGAGGTAATAACATATAGATCAGTAAGGTTCAGGCTTGTAATACTTTCGCCATCATCTATAGTATCTGTAAATTTGTTGTAAAGCCGGTCAGGATAAGCAGTTTGTATTAAATTCTGTAATTGATCATTCCACTTTTCCTTGGCAAATATTTCTCCTTTAAACTGGCCGGTAATCATACTTGCCATCCGGGTTGCCGAGCTTACTCGACCACCTCCGTTGTAACGAAGGTCCAAAATCAATTTCGTAGCTCCTTCAGCTTCTAACTGGCTAAAAGCTGCATTCAGTTCATCATCAAAGTCGGCTACAAAACTATTATACATTATATATCCAACTTTCATCCCCTGAACATCCAGGGTTTTTGTGATAAGGATGGGGTTTTCAGTAAGCACCTCATTGGTAAGGGTGACAGTTTCAGAAGTTTCAGTAATAGTATTATCCTCAATAGAAGCCAAATGATAAGTTACCTGGTCACTGGCTAACAAAGTGCTGTAGTTATCTATTGTTATTGTTTCTCCATTAACACGGGTAAAAAGATCACCTCTTTTTATCCCCTGACCATCTGCACTACTATTTGGGATAATGTAACGTACAAGGCCAAATAAATCATCAGAATTAGAAAACCTGTAAAGTCTGTAATCTACCCCGGTAGTGGTAGCAATTCCGCTAAACCTGTTTTCCAGAGCTATATAATCATCTGTGATATAACTAAAACGATCCTGCGGTGCAACCAGTCCATCATAAAAAAGATCTTGTGGTGTCGCAAAACCCGCAAGAAATTCATCACGCTCTGTTCTATGAGCAAAATGATCATTAGCTAATTTTGATACGTCGCTTTTGTAAAGATAATATTCATTCATTCCTCTGTAAACGAAACGTTCAACATCCAGGTTTTCAGGATCTAACGTAACCGAATCATCTATTGCATCGTTGTCGTCCTTAGCACAGGAAGTAAGTAGGATTCCACTAAAAATAAGGAGCAAAAACAATTTGTTTATTTTCATATGTTTATATTAATCTATTTAAACCATTTAAAAGTAAGGACAATCCCTTAAAATCAAAATATTCTTGTAACAAAACTAATTCCTATTCGTCGTAATGATGTAAGGGTTCTTACAACGACCAAAAAGCTAATGACACAACAGGACTTCCTTAGTAAAATTAATCCCACGAGGGACAAAATGTACAGGCTGGCATTAAGGCTGCTGATCTCTAAAGAAGCAGCAGAGGATGCCACCCAGGAAGTAATGATGAAACTATGGGATCGTCGACAAAAGATCAAGGAGTATGCCAATTTGGAGGCTTATGCAATGACGGTAACAAAAAATTATTGCCTGGACCAGTTAAAGTTAAAGTATAACAATAACCTGAGGATTGTTCATCAAAATTATGAAAGCAACTCTATTTCCCTTCAGAAGGAAATGGAAGTGAGAGATGAACTCTCATGGGTGGACAGAATTATAAGAGATCTTCCTGAGCAACAACAAATAATATTTCAGCTTAGGGATGTAGAGCAATATGAATTTGAAGAAATTTCAGAAATCGTTGGAATGGAATGTACAGCAATTAGAGTTGCATTATCCAGGGCAAGAAAAAAAATAAGGGAAAGTTTAACGAAGAAACATGACTATGGAGTTAAGAGAAGTTGAAAGACTAATAGAGCAGTATGAGGAGGGGAATACTTCCCTTGTGGAGGAAAAGAAGTTGAGCGAATATTTCAGCACTCACTCCGTTCCTTCGCATCTGGAACCCTACCGTATAATTTTTGGCTATATCAAGGCGACCAAAAATGAAACTTACCAAGGGAAAAATCCTGTTGGGGGAAAACCAAAAAGTAAATATGCCTGGGTTGCAATTGCAGCCACCATTGTGCTGGCACTGGGACTTTTTGTTTATCAGAATAACCCTTCTTATAATGCAGGCGGTGAAAATAATGATATCGTAATGACAGCAGAGCAGGAAGAAGCTTACCTGCAGGCGAAACGAACACTTTTGCTTGTTTCAGAATACATGAACGACGGGAAAGAAGAGCTGGTACACCTAAAAGAAATTAATAGCGCGAATAAATTTATCAATCTAAAACAATGAAAACAATGAAAGTAATTATCTTTTTAATAGTATCGACATTAAATTTCGTTTGTGGTAACGCACAGTCTTTTGAAAAGTACGACGGAATGAAAGGAGTCGATGGCGTGGTAATGACCAGCAAAATGTTTAAGATGCTGGCAGATCTGGATCTTAGTGACAGTGATCCCGAAGCTCAACAATACCTTAGATTAATTGAAAATCTAAATGAAATAAAAATGTTTACCACCAAAGATGGTAACGTTAGATCACAAATGAACGACGACGTGACTGCGTATCTTAAAAAAGGATCCCTTGAACAGTTAATGAGAGTTACAGAAGACGGAAAAACAATTAAATTCTATTCCAGGCCGGGAAAAAATGATACTTCTGTAAGCGAGTTATTTATGTTTATGGAAAGTCAAGGCGGAGCAGATGCAATGTCTATGATTGTAAAAATCACAGGAGAAATTGATCTTTCCCAGCTATCAAAATTAGCATCAGACCTAAAAGTTCCGGGTGCCGAAGAATTGAAGAATGTAAACAAGAAATCTTAATCCAATAGTCATGAAAATATTAAAAATTACAAGCTTTCTGGCAGTGGTTCTCACCTTCTTTTCGTGTAATAATGAGCCTACGCTCCAGGAGTATTATGTAGCTAACCAGAGTGATAAGGAGTTTTTGGCGATTGATCTTCCGGTAAGTATGTTTGCAAATAGCGAGGCTCTAAACGAAGACCAACGTGTGACACTCGAGACTGTTAAGAAGGTAAATATTCTTGCTTATCCCATTAAAGAAGGAAATGAAAAATTTACTACCGAAAAATCAGAACTTGAAGAAATTTTAAAAGATGAAGACTACCAGTTATTAATAAAATATGGATCAGGAGAACGTGGGGCAGAGGTCTACTTCACGGGAGATGAAGAAGCGATCGACGAATTTATTGTTTTTGGATACGACAATTCCAAAGGAATGGGAGTAGCCCGGGTTCTTGGGGAAGATATGAATCCTGCCAGTCTGCTTAAGTTGTTGAAAAGTATGGAAGAAGGCAACTTAAACCTGGATGCACTGGGCGGCCTTGGGGATGTCTTTGGTCAAGATCATAACATGGCCGATTCATCAGAAGTAGAAGTAGATTCCGTTAATGTGGAGGCAGATACCACGGAAGCTGTAGAGTAAATTTGAACTCAGAAGAAATCAATTAAAAAGCCGCTTTTTTGCGGCTTTTCTTCTTTTGGAGCAGCAGATTAAAAGTATTAGAATTTTGAATTTGCTGAATTAAAGCTGAAAATTGTCTTTTTTTACTACCTCTCCCGGTTGCATATCACCAAGTCTTTCATTCCCGATTCTAACCCTTACCAGTCGAAGCGTAGGAAAACCTACCGCTGCGGTCATTTTTTTTACCTGCCGAAATTTGCCTTCTGTAAGTGTGACCGAAATCCAGCTAGTCGGCCCATGACGTTCACCTCTGATCTTTTTTGCTCTTTCGGGAAATGCAGGTTTTTTGCTTAATATTTTTGCTCTTGAAGGCAGCGTCTGATATTTTTTTCCGTTGATGCTAATTTCCACTCCTTCACGAAGCGCCGCGACAGCTTCTTCGGAGATTTTCCCGTCCACCTGAACGAAATATTCCTTTTCAACCTTTTGCCCGGTCACTTCTGCACTCACTTTGCCATCTGTGGTCAGTAACAGCAAACCTTCAGAGTCCTGATCCAGCCTTCCTATAGACATAGTACCTTCAGGAAAATCAAAGAGTTCTCCAAGAAGCTTTTTATTCTTTTTTCGCGGCTTTTCGTTGGTAATAAACTGACTCAAATATCCGTAGGGTTTATATAATTTGAAAAAGAGAGGCATATTTCTCTACATGAATTGTTAAATGATTAAGCTATGAAATACAAGTTTTTATCTTTGTGGCGAAGGGTAAATCTTACGTTTTATGACAGTTGCTTATCTCTAAGGAATCAATAACCCTTAATTAATTACAGAAAATCTAACTTAAACAAAAATGAAAAATTATTTATTATTTTTAGTAGCTTTTACCGCTTGTTTTTCCGGAATTTCTCAAGAACGACCTATGCGTATAGGGTTAAAAGTAGGCTTACCTAATATTATTGGTGTAAATGCAGAATATGTCACCCCGTGGTTGGATGGACGCTTAGCTCCCAATGTAGAATTATCTATTGTTCCGGTAACCGAATCTATGTTTGAGGATCGGGAGGGGACAATTTCTTATTATCAGGCAGGATTTAATTATTACTTATTAGCCCCGGGAAAAGGTCTTTACACCAATCTTAGTTATGGCTACCTTAAAGGCAAGGGAACGGCGGAAAATGTCACAGCAGAAAACCCTACAGCAACAGGTGAATATTTAAAAGGAAAAGGATATTTTGATGAAAGTAGTCATTCGATTAATATAAAGTTGGGAGGGAAGTTTGGAAATAAATTTTATTTCAGACCTGAAATCGGCTATGCTTTTAATGATCTCCCAGAAGAGTATAGTACAGAAGTAAAGTTTAAAGATGGTTCTTCTGAAATTCAATACGAATCCATACCAGAAATTTTTACAAAAGGTATTCTTTTTAATATAGGTGTTGGAATAGCTTTTTAGAGGAGCTTAGACTAAATTAAATCCGATTAAATTAAATTTTTAATTAAAATTATTCTTTAGACTTTGCACTGAAGGTCTTTCTTCCAAAGTTTTAGATGAAGCAAAAGAAAAATCCCGCTCTGAATTTCAGAACGGGATTTTTTACATTTTTATTCAGGTGAATTAACTCAAAAGTTATTTAGAATCTGAAGGCACAGGAAATCCCCTGTCTCTCATCAGCGCATCGATATTAGCATCTCTTCCGCGGAATTTTCTATATGCTTCCGCAGGATCCATGGCATTCCTTGGTGCAAATAGGAAACGCACCAGTTTGTGAGCAACTTCTTTATCGTAAAAGCCTCCCGGCGCTTCAGCAAAAGCTTCCGAAGCATCAGACGTTAATACATCAGCCCACAAATAACCGTAATAACCGGTGGCATAACCTTCCCCGGAAAATACGTGGCCAAAATGTGGGGAACGGTGCCGCATCACAATTTGCTCCGGCATTCCAAGTTCTTTTAACTGCTCTTTCTCAAATTCTCTAGGATCGATCTTTCCAGGATCTGTAGTATGGTATTTCATATCCATAAGCGCAGACGCAAGAAATTCTGTAGTAGCAAATCCCTGATTAAAAGTAGAAGCTTTCTTGATTTTCTGAACCAGTTCCTGTGGAATTACTTCCCCGGTTTCATGATGCTTCAGAAATTGATTGATCACCTTATCTGTGGACAACCAACGCTCCAGTAACTGGGATTGAAACTCTGTATAATCCCTTACGCCACCCTGCAGAGTTGGATATTTTACATCTGCGGAAAGGAAATGCAGCGCATGTCCGAATTCATGGAAAAAAGTTTCAGCATCGTCCCAGGAAACTAAAACAGGTTCCCCCGGCGCAGGTTTAATAAAATTGGAATTGTTTGAAGATAACACCGGTCTATCTCCTTTTAACTCGGTAGAACTTCTGTAAGTCGTAGCCCATGCTCCAGACCGTTTTCCCTGCCGTGCGTAAGGATCGAGGTACCATAAACCAACAATATCTCCAGTGGTTTTATCAGTTACTTCCCAAACTTTCACGTTTTCATGAAAAACCGGAACAGTTCCTTCTTCTACAGGTGAGAAATTATAGTTGAACAGCTCTCCGGCAGTAAAAAACAGCGCCTGAGTCAGATTTCCAAGCTCCAGATACTGTTTTACTTCTTCGCTGTCCAGGTCATATTTTTCTTTACGGACTTTTTCAGCATAATACCTATAATCCCAGGGTTTTATGGTGATGTCTTTTCCTTCTTTATCTGCAATCGCCTGCATATCTGCTACTTCTTCTTCAACTCGTGCAAGTGCCGCCGGCCACACTGCCTCCATAAGTTCCATGGCGTTCTGCGGATTCTTTGCCATCCTGTCCTGCAGTCTCCATTGCGCATAATTGTCGTAGCCCATAAGCTCTACGCGTTCATCCCTTAATTTCAGGATTTGGGAAATCACTTCGTTATTATCAAACTCATCCTGGTTGTCCCCGCGGGAGTAGTAATTTCTCCAAACCTTTTCCCTTAGCTCCCTCTCATCAGAATAAGTTAAGAAAGGATCCATGGAAGAGCGGGTGTTTGTAACGGC
This sequence comes from Autumnicola psychrophila, assembly GCF_031846645.1. Lineage (NCBI taxonomy): Bacteria > Pseudomonadati > Bacteroidota > Flavobacteriia > Flavobacteriales > Flavobacteriaceae > Autumnicola > Autumnicola psychrophila. The sequence goes on along the minus strand of NZ_JAVRHN010000006.1, from coordinate 272,807 downwards.
ATATTCGCCTTCATGCCCACGCTGAGCTGCGGCCGTAGCTGCAGATTTTACATAAGATTCCGGTAATCCGTTTATTTGATTTTCATCAAGGTACACTACGTAATTCTCTTCCTCGGCTAATACATTGTTCGAAAATTGAGTGTACAGCTTCGAAAGTTCCTTATTAATTTCGGCATATCGCTCCTTGTCTTCTTTACTCAGGTTTGCGCCGCTCATTTCAAAGTCTTTGTAAATAAGCTCAATGGTCCTTTGCTGCTGAGGTTCCAACGGATTCTTCTGAGCCTGCTCGTAAACACTTTTAATACGCTGAAAAAGCGCCTCATTCTGTGTAATTTTAGAACTGTATTCTGAAATTTTCGGAGAAAGTTCTTTTTGCACTTCCCTAAATTCCGGACTGGAAATATTACTGCTGTAAATTCCATAATAGGTAAAAGCACGATCCAGTGCTTCCCCGGCTTTTTCCATTGGGATTATCGTGTTTTCAAAAGTTGGAGGTTCGGGGTTGCTGGCAATTTTGTCAATTTCGGTGAGGTGCAATTCCATACCTTTTTCTATGGCAGGTTGAATAAGATCCACCTTCATTTTATCAAAATCCGGAACTCCTTCATAAGGTCCGTCCCATTCTTGCAGAAGTATATTTTCCATTTGATTTTGGTCGTTTTGCTGTGCCTGCGTCATTGTGGTAAATGAGGCAAAGGCAAAAATTCCTATTAATTTTAGGGGTTTTAATTTCATTCTGTGTGGTTTTTTTTAAAAAATAAAGATACAGACTATCACCCATATTTTCTAATAAATTCCGGTGCTTAAACTTGTCTCTGTCTGGTTTAACACTTGAAAAATCTCTATAAAATGGTTGATTTTTTTTCTGAAAAGCTGATTCTCACAAATGAGTTCGATAATTGCCAAATTTTGTCTTCACTTTTTCTGAAGGGGAAGAGAGACCTATATATTTTTAAAACCTGATAGTTGGTATTTAATCCAAAAATATAACCCAAAAAGCTTCATTTTTTCTTCGGAAAAAGGTCGCTTCTAGTAATAGCAGGTCGAAAATTGGCAAGTTTCGGGTTGTACTCAAAAGAAGGACACGATCCTGCAAGGTCTCTATTGACCTTGTAGGTCTATTTGTAATTTTAAAACTAATTTCAAATTAACTAATTCCTACGAGGTTTTTAAAACCTCGTAGGAAGAAAGAAAGTTTAATTTATTAAAAGAAGATCGATAATTGGCAAATTTCGGTTTAGACTTCAGAACAGCAGCTGATTCACTTTGTTAATTTCGTCCATAGTTATAGTATGAGCACGGTCGGGATAAATTTCCATTTGCACAGAGGCTCCCATTTTCTCCATAATTTCTTTAGATTCCATAATTCTGGATAATGGAACGTGAGGATCTTTATCTCCCGAGCCTATAAAAACTTTGGTGTCTTTAAAATTGCCATTATAGCGCTCGGTTTTCAGCTCTTTGCCTATAAGTCCGCCCGTAAAAGCAACAATTCCTCCGTATTCATTGGCATACCTGGTGGCTACTTCCAAAGTAAGACATGCACCCTGAGAAAATCCCATAATATAGATTTTGTTAAGCGGAATATGTTCAGCAGTTTCATCTATTAGCCGTTTTACAACATTTACCGCTGAAGATAACCAGGGTTCATTTGCTTCTTCTTCAGCCATAAAACTTGTGGGGTACCAGGTATTGTGCGTAGCCTGCGGGGCTGCCAAATAACAATTTTTGATGCTGAATTCTTTTGCAAGTGGCAAAATATCTTCTGCGCTGGCGCCTCTGCCGTGGAGCAGGATTAAAGCATGTTCAGCTTCCTGAAGAGGAACGCCTTTTTCTGTAATATTATAGTCGTGCATTAGTCTCTGAATTTTTCAATGTTAACTTCAATTGGATCGAGTCCGTTTTCTATAGCCTTTCGATTTTGTTCTTCCCAGGACGGCAATTTTAAAGCTGTACCAAGGTTCTCTTCAGTTTCGTCTATAGTAAACCCGATATTATTGGTTGCCACTTCGAATAAAACTCCACCCGGTTCGCGGAAGTAAATAGAATGGAAATACTGCCTGTCAAGAACAGGAGTAGGTTCCAAAATGCCATTTTTCATTAATCTTTCCCTAAATTCAAGCTGCGTGGCGTCATTTGGGGTGGCAAAAGCCACATGGTGCACCGTTCCTGCGCCTCCCAAACCTCTGGGTGCAGTGTTGTCTGTCACAATATCAACATAACTTCCGGCTTTGTCTGTAGTGGTAAGTCGAATCCTGTTATCCCGTTCCAGGATTTGTTTATGCTCCATTTCTTCAGTTAGAAGCTTTTTTGTTGCTTCGGAATTGCTCTGCCCAAGTGTGACGCCGTAAAAACCTTTTACAGCATATTCTTCTGGAATTTGTCCGTAGGAAAAGCCGGGTCGATCATCGTTGTCGTTGGCCACAAGCTCAATTCCCATTCCGTCGTTATCTTCAAAATAAATTGAAGTTTCTGCATTAAAATGCTGAACAGGTTTATGGTACGAAATATTGAATTTATCCAGCCTCCGCATCCAGTATTCCAGGGAATTTTCGGGAATAGAGAAGGAGGTAATTGTTACCTGGCCATTTCCCTTGCGGCCTTTGCCAATCCCTTTATATGGGAAAAAAGTAAGTATAGTTCCCGGTTGCCCAAGCCAATCGCCATAATAGAGGTGGTAAATATTTGGAGCATCAAAATTTACGGTTTTTTTAACCATTCTTAGCCCCAGAATTCCCGCATAAAAATCTACGTTTTTCTGTGGATTTGATGCAAAAGAAGTAACATGGTGCAGTCCTGTGAGTAAATTTGCCATTGTATATCGTTTAAGAGGGTTACCGGAATTTGAAAAAACTATTGTAAATCCAATCACAAAGATATCTCATGTTTACACAATTATTGTACATACAAATGTTATTTTTTATTTAATGTTTATCATGTTCAAGGAATTACGATATCTCAAAGAATATCCTACATTTGCAAAATAAATTAGATATATGCTTAGAATTGGCGAATACCACGTTCTTAAGATAGACAGGGAAACAGAACCGGGATTATTTCTTCGCGATGACGACGGAAATGAGGTTTTGCTTCCGAATAAATACATTCCGGAGCAATTTGAACTGGAGGATGAAATAAATGTATTCGTTTACCTGGATCATGAGGAGCGGCCTGTGGCAACTACTTTAAATCCGCTTATAAAACTCGATGAGTTTGCCATGTTGAAGTGTGTTGAGGTTACTGATTTTGGTGCATTTTTAGATTGGGGACTGGAGAAACATCTTTTTGTTCCTTTTAAGGAGCAGGTTTATCCTATGACTATAGGAAGCCGATATTTGGTGTTTTGCTACCTTGATCTTGAAACTGACCGTTTAGTGGCGTCCAGCAAAGTGCATGCATTTTTAGATAATTCAGAATTGACGGTTGAACCTTTTGAAGAGGTCGACCTTATTATCAGTAATAAAACCGATCTGGGTTACAACGTAATTGTTAATGAGATCCACCTGGGGTTAATTTATAAAGATGATATCTTTCAGCCTATAAACGTAGGGGATAGATTAAAAGGTTTTATCAAGAAAACCCGGCCGGACGGGAAAATTGACGTCACCCTGCAGCGCCCCGGTTACCGAAGCATAGAACCTAATGCGCAGCTTATCCTGGATGAACTGGAACGTAATAATGGCTATTTACCTATTACCGATAAGTCTGACCCAAAGGAAATAATGCGAATTCTGGAAATGAGTAAGAAAAGCTTTAAACGAGCCGCCGGAACTTTGTATAAACAACGACGTATAGAAATAAAAGACGACGGAATTTATCTATTAGAAGATAAAGATTAGAAATAAATTCTTTGGAAATTAGAGTAGTGGCGATTAAAACGACTGCCATTCCTAAGATAATCCTGTCGTCCAAAACTATTCCCGTAAGGATAAAAAGGATTTGGTGAGAAATTCTGATTCCTGGAGAACTCATTTTCCCCGCTGCTGATTTCTATTGCTTTTTTCTCTTTTTGAGGTAATCTCAGGTCAATTTCTACCGTCCTTGGTTTTTGATTTTTCTGTTGGGCAAGTACAGCTCTTAAATCCACAGATTTTTTCACGTAAGGATCTTTATTTAAATATTCTCCGCTTGGTAAATTAAATTGCTTTTCCTGAACCCAGACAAATCCTACTTCCAGCAGTGGGGACTTAATTTCGCGGTTTCCGATTTCGAAATCTTCAGGATCCCAGTATTCCTGCGCATTTGAAGTATAAATGCTCATGGAAAAAATGAAGAATAACAGGAAACGAAATTTCATTACTTGATTTTTTTAATAAAATATCAAAAACAATGCTAAACTAAAAGGATTAGCTAAAATAGTGATAAAAAGTTGCAAAACCTGATTCTTCGGTTGCCTGTTGAGAGGTATTGGCCACGAATCCAAGAATGCTAAATAAACAGTTATTTCAGGTTTTTAAGCCGATGCTTAAAAATGGCAATTATCAGCCACTGATCAGCATGATTTAAATTCTGAGCGAATTAGTGTTTGGCTTCGATTTGTAGTTTTAAGAGGTGCCTGAAAAATGGCAATTATCGATCTTTAGCTTCTGTGTAATTTTGATTAATAGAGAAAGCTTAACCTCTTCATGGTTTCTTCTTTCTGATGTGGGTTTAAAACTTTATTTTTACTTCAAAATAGACAACGATGGCTAAATTTGAATGGAAAACAGCTAAAGAATACGAAGATATAACCTATAAAAAAAGCGATGGCGTGGCACGAATTGCTTTTAACCGTCCAGATGTGCGCAACGCTTTCCGCCCAAAGACAACCAGCGAGCTTTACGATGCTTTTTATGATGCACAGGAAGATACTTCTATTGGGGTAGTGTTGCTTTCTGCTGAAGGGCCTTCAACAAAGGATGGTGTTTATTCATTTTGTAGCGGTGGCGATCAAAAAGCCCGGGGGCACCAGGGCTATGTGGGTGAAGACGGTATGCACAGGTTAAATATTCTTGAGGTACAGCGTCTTATTCGGTTTATGCCAAAGGCTGTAATTGCTGTTGTTCCCGGCTGGGCAGTAGGTGGCGGGCATAGTCTGCACGTGGTTTGCGACCTTACACTTGCCAGTAAAGAACATGCAATTTTCAAACAAACCGATGCCGATGTTACCAGTTTTGACGGCGGATATGGATCTGCATATCTGGCGAAAATGGTCGGGCAAAAGAAGGCCCGTGAGATCTTTTTCCTCGGAAGAAATTATTCCGCACAGGAAGCTTTTGAAATGGGAATGGTGAATGCTGTTATTCCCCATCACGAACTGGAGGATACAGCCTATGAATGGGCGCAGGAAATCCTGGCAAAATCACCAACTTCTATAAAAATGCTGAAATTCGCGATGAACCTTACCGACGACGGAATGGTGGGCCAACAGGTTTTTGCCGGAGAAGCTACACGGCTGGCTTATATGACAGATGAAGCTAAAGAAGGAAGAAATGCTTTTCTGGAAAAACGCAAACCAAATTTTGAGAAAAAATGGCTTCCATAGAGCCGGAAAATTCTTTTGAGAACAAGCGTATAGCCATAGATACGCTACCTCGCTATCAGGAGGTAGATCTTAACGGAATTTCGGGAAAGCTGTTGGTAAAGAACCTGATTCGGATTAGTTTAGGGTTTGTGGCAGTCGCTATTTTTTTTGGTTATATCTTCCTTTATGCTGAAGAAAATTTGCCGTTTGACATCATTGCTGCTGTTGCTTTACTACTTTTCGCTCTTCTTTATTTCAATATCTGGAAAATGCAGAAGATTTATGGCTATGCACTTAGGGAAAGGGATATTATTTACAGGCGGGGTTTTCTTATTACGAAAACAACTATAATTTCATTTAACCGTATTCAGCATGTTTCCATTTCCAGAGGAGTGCTGGACAAAATGTTGGGAATAGCCACACTTAGCATTTTTACCGCAGGGGGAAGTGGTAGTGATATCAGAATTTCCGGCCTGGAACCAGAACTGGCACAAACTTTAAAGGAGGCGCTGGTAATTAAGATTTCAGAAGATGGAGATGCAACCATTTAGTAGTCCGCAACGCCAGTCGGTGACCGGGATATTAATCATTTTTGCGGGAACGCTGTATAAAATTTTCCGCATGTTCTGGGCGGTGGTGCTTTATTTTATCATTCAGCAATCCACTCCATTTTCAGTTTTTTATGCATTAATTCCCATAATTGTAGTAGCCCTGGCTGTTGTTCACAGCTATATTAGTTACAAAAACTTTAAGTTTCATATAGATTATGAGAAGGATGAATTGGTGCTGACCAAAGGGGTGTTTTCTACAGATTTTATAGCGATTCCTTTTGATAAGATTCAGCAGGTAAATTTCGAAAGAGGTATTCTGGAAAGAATTATCGGAATTTACAGCCTCGTGATAGATACGGCGGGAAGTGATCAGAAAGAGATAAAGATCCACGCAATAGAAAAGGAAAATGCAGAAGAACTTTCGGCTATTCTCCTGTCAAAAAAGGAAGAGCAGCAAAGAACTATTGATGCTACAGATTCAGCAAATCACGTTGTTGACAATACGGAATGGACCTATAAATTAGGTGTAGGAAGGCTGCTGAAAATAGGAGTCAGTTCCAATTTTCTTCGTGGTTTTGGATTGATAATTGCTTTTATAAGCACACTATATAATGAATTTAGCCGATTATTTTTTGAAAGAAAAGAACTTCTTTTGGAAGAAGCAGATAAGATTCCATTTCCACTAGAATCCTTTTTTATTTTTGCAATCCTGGCTATTTCGATACTACTTCTCAGTATTTTTATCACGGTAGCCGAAGTATTTATTAAATACTATAATCTGAAATTGGTACAGACTTCAGAACGTTTACACCTGGAAATGGGCCTTAGAACAAACACCAAAGTTTCGTTGAAGCCAAGACGGGTACAGATTGTGAGTATTATTACCAATCCACTGCAAAAATGGCTGAATATTTATGAGATAAAAATTACCCTGGCCGGCAGTAGGGAGAAAAATGCCAAGAGTAAAATCAGCATTCCCGGTCTTGAAGAGGAATCTACAAAAAGAATAAAATCTTTTTTGTATGGTAAACGAGCGGAAGGGGAAAAAGCAGTATTTAAACCCAATATTGTTGATTTTTTAAGGAGGGTTAATTTTGGTCTTATTCCGTTATTAATCAGCTATATAATTCCTTTAATTTTTGAAGAGGTGAGTATTTCGGAGTGGCTTATTTTCGCTGTTATTTACATTCTTTCTATGCTTTTTTACAACTTCAGAATGTTTAAATCCACAAAATTGACCTTTTCTGAAGATTTTCTTGTGAAATCCTACGGAGTTTGGAATTTAGTAGAACAAACCACAGAAATATATAAGTTACAGTCGGTTAGCATTAACAGACCTCTTTGGTATAAAAGGAGGGGTCTGGTAAATGTCAGTTTTCACACTGCAGGAGGCGACATCAGCTTTAGAGCGGTAGATGAGGACATCCTTACTTATTTAAACTACAGCTTATTCCGAATACAAACTTCTGAAAAAGCATGGATGTGAATGTAAATTAAGAAGTGAAGAGTTTAAGGAAATAAGAAAAAGAGAAAAGACCGCTGCGCTGCAAGAGGAGAGAATTTTAAAAGCTTAAGATCGAAAATTGCCATTTTAATAGCATCGTTTATTTTATAAATAGTGAGCAGGAAAGTCTCCATGAGATATTTTTCTATAGAGACTTTTAATACGCTGTTTTAGCTAATTCATCTATTTTGGTTGCGATTTGTTCCCATGCTTCCTCCTGCAGGAAATGTCTTGAGGGGACAAGAGTCATTTCTTTCAGGTCTGCCATTTTTTCGACTTCTTTACCATATCGCTGGTAAGTTAGTCCCGGGTCTTCTTCTCCCCAGATGGCCTGGATAGGGTAGGGCGTTCCCTGAACAGCCTGTAAACAGGTATCACGGAATTTAGGTGAGTCTGGAAATTGCCTCATTATTTTCAAAAATGCCTTTCCGTTGTCCTCTCTTTTTAGAAGATCTACGTAAGCCTTTATTTCTTCTGAAGGTATTTTATCTGCATCTGCAACTCCGAATTTTGAGAACATAACAGGCCATGTTTCACGGGTCATCATCTTTAATTGAGCATCACCTAAAATTTTCTTTTCAAAGGGGCGCATAGGAAGTGGTTTTTTGAAGTTGACTACATCCACCCAAGTGTTGAGGATAGTAAGGGACAGTATTTTTTCCAATTGCCTGGTAGCAAGGGCGAAACCAACAGGTCCGCCTATATCGTGAACAACCAGGTGAAATTTTTTTATATCCAATGCTTTTATTGCTTTTGTAAGAAAATCGGCAAAATTAGGAAAGGTATAGTCGAAATTTTGAGGACGAGCAGACAATCCGAGTCCCGGAAGATCTATAGAAATCCCCCTGTAACCTTTATCAGCAAGGGAACTCAGAACTTTTCGGTATAAAAAAGAGGAAGTAGGAACCCCGTGGATGCATAAAACCGCCTCACCATCTCCGTAATCCAGAGCAAAGGTTTTGTGTCCGTTTACTTCAAAATATTTCCCGGACTGTTCGTGTTTATGGATAACCTCTTCAATTTTATTCCTTTTGCTATCACCCATGGTGCGTTTTAATTTTTACTCTTGTACTTTAAGATGTGGATAAATTTTGACCTCCATTTAAAATTACGATTCTTAGTAGCGGAATTCAAATAGCAAATTATAATTATAGGTTAATGTTAAACCTCATTTTTAAAAATAGATGTCAGCGATTTTTTAACAGTGTAAAGTATGGTTGTACAAACATTTCCTCTGCTATCTGTTCCGCATCTAATCCTCTGGATAATTCTAAGTGTACTTACCTTATAATAACAAGAGAGGAGCAATTAAGCCGACTCGTACTTCGTTCCGATTATAATTAGAGGTACCAAAATTTTCTATTGGATAATCTGTATAATCATAATACCGACCTATATAAGCCAGGAAAAACCGTAGATCAATGTTCTTAAAGGGACTGTAGTAAATCGTAGGAACCCATCCATAACTCGTTCTCATCCGAATATTTTCGTTCTCCACATCATCATAAGCATTACTGGTCATGAGTGTTAGCAGACCTTTAATTTTTGGACTGAAGCGGTATTCTGCCCGCAACCAGTTCTCAATATAAAGCACGTCTTCCGCTACCTGATCGTTTCCAAGGATATTTGTCATTATACCTTTGGTATCAACTTGTTCAAAACTATAGTTGAAGTCGTACATCAGCGTCAGATTCGAATTTTGATACTTATGACCTAAAGTGAAAAAGTAGGTGCCTCTTTTTTTTACCTGGTTGGAATAACTCAGGCTGTAAATGGTCTGGATTTTTCCATCAAAAAAGCTTCCACGCCAATTCCCAACAACGGCTACCGGCCAATCAGGTTCCTGAATATTTTCTGCAACTACATCACCATAAAGATCCTCATAATGCATGGTGCGAGAGTTTAGAGTCTGGAATCCGAATTTGTGATTTTCAAATGGCTGGTAGGTTATTCCTGCCCCTGTAACAAAAGCCAGGGCATTGCTTTGAATATCATTATATTCCAGAACATTCATGGCACTGAATTCATATTCATAACCGCCGTAAAATGCATAGGTTTTTCCAAGAATTAGATCAAAGTTCGGACTGATTTCAACATCTATAAAAGCCAATTCAATATTACTGCCCAGCCGGTCCAAGGTTTGCACATCGCTATCTTTATTAAACCGGTTTCTGAACCGGAAATTTACTTTTTCATGTAATTTTCCCGCAATTCCCAAGGCTGTAAAACCATTTGAAAATTGTAATCCATTATAATACTGATCACCACCTCTATAGGTGTAAGCCTGGAACTCCATGCGCATATCGAAGGTGATAGTAATGTTTTTTAGAAGTTCTGCCTTTTCCAGAGGAATAATAGGTTGAGCCCTGCTGTCGTTGATCTGCGAGAACCCTGCTACTGGAATGAATAAAAGCAGATATATAAAAATTAACTTTATCATTGCTGGGCTTTTTGTCTTTTTATTTTTCCCCGCTTCCAGATCTCTATAGAAATCTTCTTCAGGATTTCAGGATCATATCTCTTTATAATTTGATAATAAGGTTAAGAAGAGTTTCAGAAGTAGAAAAGGGTCTCAACGGCTTAGATACTTCAAGTTAACTATTTTTCTTCTAAAAGATTATGTAAATGCCTTATAAAACCTGAAGAAGTAATCGGCGAGATTAATTTACGCGAATTCTCTTCTCCAGCCCTTTAAAATTTGATTTTTACATTATTACTTAGGAGAAAAGGACAATTTTTTAAACCTATAGGTATAGATGTTCAATATGAAAATGGGGGCTATTAAAAAATGGCAATTTTCGATCTCCTGAAATTGTATGGAATGTAAAACAGTAAACTTTGCAACTAGGTTCCTTCAGACGGAGTGCAAAATAGACCATTACGTTATTAAAATTGAAAAAGCCACGAACATCTAATTTTATGAGTGTTCGTGGCTTTTGAAAATTGGATATTTTAATAGTTATCTCAATTTCGGAAATTGATCAGGATTTGCTTCATGCATTATTCCATAAACTTTTTCGAAAATATCATCAGAAGATGGTTTAGAAAAATAATCACCATCTGTGGCATAAGCGGGACGATGTTCCTTAGCTGTAAGTGTTTGCGGTTTGCTGTCCAGGTAACGGTAAGCATCCTGCTCTTCCAAAACTTTCTGTAAAATATATGCTGAAGCGCCGCCTGGTACATCTTCATCTATAACTAACAATCTATTTGTTTTTTCTATACTTTTTACAATATCATGATCTAGATCAAAAGGAAGAAGTGACTGGGCGTCTATTATTTCTATATCAATCCCTATTTCTTCCAGTTCCTGGGCAGTTTGTTCAACTATCCTAAGTGTGGACCCATAAGAGACAACGGTGAGATCTTTCCCTTTTCTAACCGTTTCGGTTACACCAATAGGTGTTTTTAATTTTCCCAGATTGCTTGGTAATTTTTCTTTAAGACGATAGCCATTAAGGCACTCTATGACCAGTGCCGGTGTGTCTATATCTAATAAAGTATTATAAAAACCAGCTGCTTTTGTCATGTTGCGCGGCACCAGGATGTACATCCCGCGAAGCAAATGTACTAAACCACCCAATTGTGAGCCACTATGCCATATGCCTTCCAACCGGTGGCCTCTTGTTCTTACAATAAGTGGAGCTCTTTGTTTTCCTTTTGTTCTGTAAAGAAGCGTAGAGAGGTCATCACTCATTGTCTGAAGTGCATACATTACGTAATCCAAATATTGAATTTCAGCAATTGGTCGCAGACCCCTTAAGGCCATTCCAATACCCTGTCCTAAAATAGTTGCTTCACGTATTCCAACATCTGCAACACGCATTTTTCCGTATTTTGCCTGCAGGCCTTCCAGCCCCTGGTTGACATCTCCTATTTCTCCTGCATCTTCCCCAAAAATTAAAGTCTCGGGACGGGAACCAAAGATAGCATCAAAATTATCTCTTAAGATTACCCTGGCGTCAACTTCTACCGCACCTGGCTCGTACTCTGGTTCAATGAGTTGGTTCCTGGAATCATTTTCTTCATAAAGATAACTATTGTATTCTTCTTCACTTTGCAGCGCAAATTTCTGGATCCAATCTATTAATTCCTGCTTTTCGGGTGTTTCTTCTCCAATAACAGATCGAAGTACCCTCCTGGCAGCAGACATAATATCCTTTTTAATAGACTCTCTGTTAGCCGCCAGTTTATCTTTAATTTCTGATATAACCTTTTTATTAGGACTATTTTGTGCGACTTTTGACAGAAGCTTTACAAGTTCTTTATGATCTTTACGAACGGGAGCGAGTGCATTCACCCAGGCTTCTCTCTTTCCTTCTCTAACTTTCCGTTTAATTCTTTTGTCAATTTCATCCAGTTCTTCTTTGGTAGAAAACTGATTGTCTATAATCCACTCCCTAAACTTTGTATTACAATCATATTCCTTTTCCCAATTAAGTCGGTCTTCATTTTTATAACGTTCGTGAGAACCCGAAGTGGAATGGCCCTGGGGCTGTGTAAGTTCTATTACATGAATTAAAACCGGGCAATGTTCAGTTCTGGCAATCTTCGAAGCTTTTTCATATGCTTCAACCAAAGCAACATAGTCCCAGCCTTTTACAACCATTATTTCATAACCGTCGTTTTCCTCATCCCGCTGGAAACCTTTTAAAATTGCAGAAATACTTTCCTTTGTTGTCTGGTGGCGGGCATGAACAGAAATTCCGTACTCATCATCCCATACACTCATTACCATGGGCACCTGTAAAACCCCGGCAGCATTTATCGTTTCCCAGAAATGGCCTTCACTGGTGCTGGCGTTACCTATTGTTCCCCAGGCTACTTCATTTCCATTATCTGAAAACTTTTCAGATGGGATACCTTCAACATTTCTATAGATTTTAGAGGCCTGAGCAAGACCCAATAATCTTGGCATTTGTCCCGCCGTAGGGGAAATATCTGCACTGGAATTTTTTTGCTGAATTAAATTTTTCCAGCTACCATCTTTGTTTAAGCTGTGTGTGGTAAAATGTCCTCCCATTTGCCGGCCAGCAGACATCGGTTCGTTTTCGATATCGGTATCGGCGTATAAACCGGCAAAGAACTCCTGAATTGAAAGTTCATTTATAGCCATCATGAAAGTTTGATCGCGGTAATATCCCGATCTAAAATCACCATTTTTAAAAGCTTTGGCCATAGCCAACTGTGGTAATTCTTTTCCATCTCCAAAAATTCCAAATTTTGCTTTTCCCGTGAGCACTTCCCGTCTGCCCAGGATACTACATTCCCGACTGGTAGCAGCAATTTTATAATCTTCCAGAACCTGAGCCTTAAAATCTTCGAATGAAATGGAATCTTTTGTTTTAATTTCGCTATGCATGAACTTATTTTTGGATCCTCACAAATATAATGAAAAGTATGACTGTAAACAATTCATTAATTTTCAATTCTATTGAGTATTTCTTATTCAAAGTAACTAAATTTTACATTTAGATAAATTAACACGAAATTAAGAGCCCTGAGCCTGAGAATTATGAAATGGGGTAAAGGTTAAAATGGATCTAATACCATCTTCTCGTAAATAAGCCTAGAAGTGTATTGATATCCAGGGAAACAATAAATCGGATCTTTTGATCGTAGGAAGGTTGTGCTATTTCCCAGCCTAAATTGGAATATACAGGAAAAAACAATTCAAAATAATCAGCTACCAGACTTACTCTTACTCCTGTATCATAAAGAAATGCCGGAGTTTCGTATTGGTTTTTTATCATTCCGAGGTCTCCATACACGTAAACCCATTTCCAGATATTGGTACTTGCATTAAAAGTTGTGATCCACTGATTTGCGAATTCCGGCTGTAACTGGGATTTAAAACCACCTTCAGCTGGAATAATTTGCTGGCTAAAAAGACCCGTCCCCTGGCTTCTTCCATAGTAATTATAGTCAAAGAGATAATCTGTAGGGCGATCTAAAGCAAAACTAAAATAGTCGTGATCGCGGCTATCATTATAAAGAAATGTTCCTGCAAAAAGCCTGAGATTAACTTGTCGGTTGTTTTTAAACAGCTTACGGTACTCAAGACTAAGAGAGATTTTACTGAATTTTTCGGCGAGCTGGTAGTCAAAAGACCCCCTGTAATAATTTACAACATTAGGGTTGCTATAGGTGTAATTTACATTGAACACATTGTAGTCAGGCTGCTCAACGGGGTTATCCAGGTCAACGTCTCTTTTTACATTGATATTTCTAATCATAAGAAATTGTCTCTCGTTGCTACGGAGATATTTATTACGATAGGAAAAGGTGAGGAAAGGAGAAAACTTCTCGTAAAAAAGATCATATCCATATGAAAAGCGTGTGCCGCTAAAACCATATCTTACAGCAAAAAGTTCTGCATTTTCATACTGGTGCGTATAAGAAAATGAAGCAGATCCCACAATTGTCTCACTGTTAAAACCATATTTTGGTGATATCTTAAAATTGAAATTTTTATTTAAAAATGTTTCATTATAAAGCTTAGGGCCAATAGAAATTCCGTCATAGAGATTGTAATCGAACTCCGGCATGAAAAACAACTGACTATACTTTGGGTCTTCTACATCCTGAAGCAATCGGAACTGTAGAGGCTTATCGAAAATTGTAGTAACCGCTTTGTAGTTATTACGCTGATTGATCTCTGGAATTTTCTGCTCATAATTTACAGCCACACGCTCAACATCCTTTCGGGGTATTGTCACTTCCTTTAATTTATCAATTTCCTCAACCCACGTTTTGGAGACTACTTTACCGTCGTTTATTCCATATACAGAAACAGGCATGTTGTTCTCCCGCCGGTTCCTGACGGTAACGACCAGAGAGTCATCCTGTTTTTTAACCTTTTTAATTGAGAAATCTATTTTTCCGTTGGTCTGAACATAATCTTCAAAAAACCAGGAAATATCTTTTGAAGCATTGGTTTTTAAAATTTGCCTGAACTTTTCCTGCGAGGTAGGCTGAAGTTTATAATTGTTATAGAATTGGGAAATAGATTCTTTTACAGCATTTGAACTCAGATAATCTTCCAGGTACCGCAGACCAACTCCAGCCTTATAGGCATTAGCTATATTTTTATTGAATTTGACTAACGAGTCCTGGCGTGTAGCCAGTGGCTGGTCAAAATTTAATCTGGCCGCATTCATGTACATTAATTGATACTGATCATTAAATTCTAAATCGGCAGCATGAAACCAACGTATTCCAATAATATCACTTAAATTACCGATAAGCTTCATTTTTGGATAGTAGTTATCGACATAATCCATCATAAGTGAAACGAGGATGGCATCATTAATCCATTGGTCTTTACGTGGATCAAATAAAAGTGTGTTTTTTAAATAATTATTGGTTATAGTCTTGAATTGCTTAATATCGTATTGAAAACCATCAGGAAAAGGTCTAATGAAACCAGGTAATTGGTTTAACCCGTATATTGGGCTATTAAGGTAATCTTCCTGAGTTACAAAAATGTGGTTGTGAGGATATTCTCCCAATCGTTCATCTAGGAATTTTAAAATTCGGTCAAGAATAATTTCCTTTATTTCAGTCTGAAGATTGTCATCCTTAAGATTTGTAATTATTTCATGTGAATGGGCATATATATTCTCAAAGATATAAGTTTGGGTTAGATAAAGCTTAGACTCAATCCTGTCCTCGCCTATAAATCTCACTGTCTTCCTTTCATCTTTATTATGGATCTCGAGCATATTGAGTGCTGAGGCGGCATAATAATTTGTGGGAATATTCAGCAATAATTCAATATCTACTGGTGGAGTATACTCCAGATCCAGATTTTGATGACTATAAATTTTCCAGCTGCCATCATGGACAGCAGGTGTAATGTACCAGTATCTGAGTTTATAATTTCCTTCACTGTCTTTGCCATAACGGGTAAACTTGTCCTGAGGGACTTTAATCGAGTAATCTAGATTAATTGTCTGTTTTTCTCCTGGGGGAAGAGGTTTGGAAAGGAAGATTTTAATAATATCCACACGTCCTGCAAGTCTCTCCCAATTTAAAGGAGTACCGTTATTGGTAAGGGAATAAATTTCTGTTCCGCCACGTTCTTCTTCCCCGGCAAAATGAAATCTCCTTACAAATTCTTCTGAAAATCTTTTTCCCAGGTAACTGCTTTTACTGCTGAAGGCATTTATCCAGTCATTCAGGTAGATTTGAGCAAGAGGCTCATCGCTTTGATTTTCATATTCAATTACCTGTTGAATATATATGGAATCTACCTTTTCATCCAGTTTAGCTTCAATTGAAATAGAATGTTGTCCAAAGCTTACTGAAGTTAGGGCAAGAAGGAGAATTAAGAAGAAAAAGTGCTTCAAAGGATTATAAAAAATTTAGGTAAGGATATTTGAACTAATGTAATTAAAGTTTGTTTTACATGAGTGCATATTAGTAACTAGAAATTTGGACTTAAATTGTATTCATCGTAAAATTTGTCCAAAGCTTCAATTACTTCATCTTCTGTATCTACGACCTGTACAAGATCGATATCAGCGGCGCTTATATTTTGAAAGCTATCACATAATGTAGTCTGAATCCAGTCTACAAGTCCCCCCCAGAAATCTCTTCCAACAAGAATAATTGGAAATTTATCAATTTTATGGGTTTGAATAAGTGTAACTGCTTCGAAGAGCTCATCCAGCGTTCCAAATCCCCCCGGCATTACTACAAAACCCTGGGAGTATTTTACGAACATCACTTTTCTCACAAAAAAATAATCGAAATCCAGACTCTTGTCATTGTCTATATAAGGATTATCATGTTGCTCGAAAGGAAGATCAATGTTTAATCCAACAGAAGTTCCCCCACCGAGATGAGCACCTTTATTTCCTGCTTCCATTATTCCGGGTCCGCCACCGGTAATAACGCCGTAACCGTGATCTACAATTCTGGTAGCAATACTTTCAGCCAGTTTATAATATTTCTGATCGGGTTTTGTTCGTGCCGATCCAAAAATAGAGACGCAGGGACCAATCTGACTTAATTTTTCATATCCATTTACGAACTCTCCCATTATCTTAAAAATTGCCCAGGAGTCGTTCGTTTTAATTTCATTCCAGGCTTTATTGCCTTGCTTTGCTCTCATATATAATTCTGTTTTATTGCAATTCTTTTTTAAGGAATTTAGCCGTATAGCTTGTTTTATGTTTAGCTACTTCCTCCGGAGTTCCGGTGGCAATTACTTTTCCTCCATTTTTACCACCTTCATAACCTATATCAATAATGTAGTCCGTCATTTTTATCACGTCCATATTATGTTCTATGATCAAGACTGTATTTCCCTTATTCGCCAGCCTGTTAAGTACATCCATTAATACACGAATATCTTCAAAGTGTAGTCCTGTTGTGGGTTCATCAAGAATGTAAAACGTATTTCCTGTATCTCTCTTGGAAAGTTCTGTAGCTAATTTTATGCGTTGTGCTTCACCTCCAGATAAGGTGGTGCTTTGCTGACCCAATGTAATATAACCGAGCCCTACATCCTGAATAGTTTTTAGTTTCCGGTAGATCTTTGGAATAAGTTCAAAAAATGGGGTTGCATCGTTTATTGTCATCTCGAGAACATCTGCAATAGATTTTCCTTTGTACCTGATTTCAAGCGTTTCCCGATTAAAGCGTTTGCCCTGGCAGGTTTCACATTCTACATAAACATCGGGAAGAAAATTCATTTCGATTACCCTTAATCCGCCGCCTTTGCAGGTTTCGCACCTGCCGCCTTTTACATTAAAGCTGAAACGCCCCGGTTTATATCCTCTTATTTGAGCTTCAGGAGTTTTTGTAAAGAGACTTCTGATTTCCGAAAAGACACCTGTATAAGTTGCGGGATTGGAGCGAGGGGTTCTACCGATCGGAGATTGGTTAATATCTATTACCTTATCGATATGTTCAAGCCCCTTTATACTTTTGTATGGCTTTGGAACCTTAACTCCATTAAAATAATGCGCGTTCATTATGGGGTACAAAGTCTCGTTGATAAGAGTAGATTTCCCGCTACCTGAAACGCCGGTAACGGCAATCATTTTACCTAAAGGAATATTAATAGAAACATTTTTAAGATTATTCCCGGTTGCTCCTTTTAAAGAAACAGTTTTTCCATTTCCCTTTCTCCTTTCTGTTGGTACTTCAATTTGTTTTGTGCCATTTAAATAAGAAGCTGTTAAAGTACTATGATTCTTAATTTCTGAAGGAGTTCCCTCACTAATTATTTCACCACCGTGCTTTCCTGCCAAAGGGCCAATATCAATAACATGATCTGCCCTTTCAATCATATCCTTATCATGCTCTACAACAATAATAGTATTTCCCAGATCTCGAAGGGAAACAAGGGAATTGATCAGTTTTTCATTATCCCGTTGATGAAGACCTATACTTGGCTCATCCAAAATATAGAGAACCCCCACCAGTTGCGAACCAATTTGTGTCGCCAGTCTTATCCTCTGTGCTTCTCCACCAGAAAGAGATTTTGATCCTCTGTTTAGGGAAAGGTATGTTAACCCCACATCTGTTAAAAACTGAAGTCTGGTTTTTATCTCCTTAATAACCTCGGTTGCAATTAATTGTTGCTTGTCGGTCAATTTGCCTTCGAGTCCCGAAAACCATTCTGCAAGATCTGTAATATCTTTTTGAGCCAGTTCAGCAATGTTTTGATCATTGACTTTAAAATAGAGAGATTCTCTTCTTAAACGGCTACCATGACAGGTAGGACATTCTATTTTATCCATATACTCTTTGGCCCATCGTCTCAGGGAAGTAGAGTCATTATTTTTGTACGTAGCCTCAATAAAAGTCGCGACTCCTTCAAAATCAATTTTAAATTCCCTGGTAATCCCAAGTGTCTTCGATTCTTTAGAAAACTTTTCTTTTCCTCCATAAAGAACCATTTCCAAAGCTTCCTTAGGAATATTGCTGACAGGATCAGTTAACTTAAAATCAAATCTTTCGGCGATAAGTTCCAGCTGCGAGAAAACCCAGTTCTTTTTCTGAGGACCATGGGGCGCGAGAGCTCCATTCTTTATAGATTTTTTTTCGTCAGGAATAATTTTACTGGTATTGACTTTGTAAAGAGTTCCAATCCCATTACAATCAGGACAAGCTCCTTTGGGAGAATTAAAACTAAATGTATTAGGCTCAGGATTAGGATATGAAATACCAGTTGTTGGACACATAAGGTTTCTACTAAAATACCTCACTTCATTTGTTTCATGATCGAGAATCATTAAAGTATCATCACCATGATACATAGCAGTTTTAATGCTTTCACTCAAACGTTTTTGGTCCTCCGTCTTATCATCTATTTGCAGGCGGTCAATAACAATTTCTATGTCATGAGTCTTATACCTATCAAGTTTCATTCCCTTCACGATATCCCGTACCTCTCCATCAACTCTTACTTTTACAAATCCCTGTTTGGAGATTTGCTCAAAGTGTTCCCGGTAATGACCTTTTCTAGACCTGATTACAGGTGCAAGAATATTAACTCTTCTTCCGTTAAATTTTTCAATAATAAGATCCTTAATCTGGGAGTCGGTATAACTTACCATCTTTTCACCCGTGTTGAAGCTGTAGGCGTCTGCGGCACGGGCAAAAAGCAATCTCAGGAAATCATAAATTTCTGTAATTGTACCTACGGTACTTCTGGGGTTTTTGCTGGTAGTCTTCTGTTCAATGGCAATAACGGGAGAAAGACCTTCTATTTTATCTACATCCGGTCTTTCAAGTCCGCCAAGAAATTGCCTTGCATAAGCAGAAAAGGTTTCTATATATCGTCTTTGTCCTTCAGCATAAATTGTATCAAAAGCCAGGGAAGATTTACCAGAACCTGACAATCCTGTTATTACCACCAATTTTTCCCGGGGAATGCTAACATCGATATTTTTTAAATTATGAACTCTTGCCCCTAAAACCTCAATATTATTTTCGCTTTCCGTCATAAATTTATTCAAGGTGGCAAAGGTACTTAAAGTGTTGCTAATTAAAAAGGGAGCTCAATTCATGCAGTGTTAATTTAGGTGTAAAATTGAGGATATTTCCTCTGAAATAAATTATTGACTAAATTTTTTCTAAAAACCCTCTAAAAACTGAAACTACAAGGGTTAAAAATTTGTGAACGAAACTCTAATTTCTGTGAAATGGGGTATTGGAGCTGTTAAAATGGGAAGCTTGACCTGCTTCTTAACTAATTAGGTGTCAGTATCATATTACTTGCTTCTTTTACAAATCACTTTAATTTTAATCTATATTTGACTATTATCATTTTAATAATAATTCTCCCCTATTATTAATATCTTCTTAAATGATACCTCATAATATCTAGGATGATTAAAAATATCATAGTTTTTAAATAGAGGTCAGTAATAATAACGTGTATGAGTGAGAAAAAACAACTGCTTCTTATTTCAGTAAATAACGAAATGGTACTGGAGATGAAGGAATCATTAAGTCCTTATTTTAATGTGGTAAATGTTGAATCAGTACATGTAGGATACAGCATAGCATTAGAACTTTTACCTGATCTCATTTTTATAGATATTTCTGATTTTAATCTACCTGGTGATATCAAGAATATTTCAAGTTTCAGATCCACTCATTTTCTAGTTAAGAGCTGGATTTTTTTATTAGCACCTGACAAACCAGATAAAGAGATAATAAAAGAATTTGATAAGATTGCAGATGGAATTTTTTTAAAGAGCACACCATTTGAGACTATATATAAAAGGATAATTAGCAATGTATACTCGAAAAATTCTCTTTCCAATTATTGGAAGGATTGTTTTATGGGAATGTTCAACTTCATGCCAAAGCCGGTACTGCTTTTGGAGCAGAATAACATCCTGGCTATGAACGATGAGTTTAAGCAAATTTTTAGGCCTTTAAAATCCAAGAGTCATAGACTTACAGATTTTGTTGATATTGAGAACAGAGCAAAACTCGAGATAAGTCTTAGAAACTTTTCAAGAGGTAAATATATGCGAGAAACAGTTCGTACTTCACTTTTATTGAGTAACAATAAAGTCAGGAATGCTTTTGTTAATTTCTCAAAGCTGAAAAAGGGAATGGATGATCAATTTATTCTTATGATAGATTTTTCAGGCTCTGATGGTTCTGTTGATCAGGATGTAAATATCAAATCCGCTAATGTAGAAAACTGCACTGTAGAGGCAAATAACTTATGTGATTTTAATTTTACGAAACGCGAAAAGGAAATTATAGAACTCTTATGTAAAGGATACAAAACAAAAGAGATTTCCAGCACATTATTCATTTCTCCTAAAACCATAGAAAAGCACCGTTCAAATATTATAAAAAAGACAAAGTCAGATACTATGCTGGAGAGCATAATTTATGCAATAAATCATAATCTTATAGAAGTAAGTGGGGCCTGAAAATAGGTTTAGCAAGAGATATTGTTTGGTCATGGTTTGATTATATGAAACTACAGGGAAAGAAATTAATTAAACGAAAAACGGAATATGAGGGTTTTCCCCCATTGTTTCAAGGTCCGAATAGGACTACATTTATAACAGGATAAGAAAAGTCACCCCTAACTTCTAAATCTTATTCTTTAATCAATAAATCGCCTCAGATTTTACAAGAACAACATAAAATATGATATGTACAGCTATACTCATTTAGAAGAAATAATTATGAAGAACTTTAACTTATCTCTATTATGTGTTCCTGCTCTGTTAATTATCCTGTGTTCTTGTAACGGGGAAGAAATTAAAGCTGAATCAACACCTTCTGACAGGTCTAATCTTACCTTCGGAATAGCGTTACAAGATTTACTTAATGCTGGCTCCCCAGGTGAAAACAATTTCTCTGATTTTCCTAAATGTTCAGACAATGATCCAGCAAAGGTTCATATCAGGCTTTCGTTAGATGGTGCGGATTTTCCTGTTATAATTCTTGATGTTTTATCGGACGTAGACAATGATGGAAATACGGAGTTTTACACCGATTATTCAGAAGAATTGGAATTGCTTCCAGATAATTACCAGCTAGAGGAATTTGTAATCTTTGATACGAATAACGAAATACTATGGATTGCTCCCAAAAACGAGGAGGGTGATGGAAACTATTATGGATACGTTAATAATCTGCTTCCTATAACTATTGATCTTACTGCAGGTGTTAAAAAATATGTTGAAGTAGAAGTATTATGCTTTGATGATCGAGTGGCCAATACATATGGATATCAGTTTTTTGATTTGATTCCAAACAGACTATATGAATTTTGTTTAGCAGCCAATTTATGCCTGAATGGGGAAGTCCATATGGCTAATTATAGTCTGGAGTTGTTCTATGTAAGAAATGCCGGGGAAGATATTCTCTTATATCCACAGGAAACCCCCGTCACCCCCGAATTAGGACAGAATGAAGACAATGAATTTTATGCAGAACCGGTATGCGTATTTATACCGTCGCCACAGTATGGAGAAGCAGATGATGAAGAATACTTATACTTTCAATTAACTCTGTTGGATTGGCCTGATAATTATGGAGATATAGAGGATGGTGAAGTTGTACAGGGTGGTTATTTAACCTGGGATATGATAGAGACTTTGAGGAACACTGATGATGATGAAACAACAGAAGATTCTGATCTGAGATTTTTGCAATTCTTCCTGAATTGCGGTCCGGAAGGAGGGGATTGTGTTCCAACACCATCAGATTCCGATGGGAATTGTATACCTGATAACGTACAACAGTTAGGATATCTTTTCTTTGACTTACAAGAAAAAGAACTGCTTGAATTTTGTCTCTTCGGAAATTTCTGCACTCCTAACGGAAGACACTATGTTGCTTCCTACAGTGTCGATGTCTGGAATTATAATGAAGGGGAGGTTACGGAACAGCTTTACGATGATCTTTTCGCTGAGGTCACAATGGAAAACGGAGAATACTCGGCAGATCCTTTATGTATGGTCTTACCTAATAATGACGGTACAGATGAATATTATATGGAGATAACCATTCGTGGTACAGATGAATATGGAGCCATAGAAGAAGTTATTCGTAGCGGAGTGATAACAGATAATGACGTTAGAAGATTATTTGATGGAGAAGATGATATGGATTACTTCCATTTCTTTCAGGGCTGTGATGATGAAACAGATAATCCTGCTCTTTTTGACGCTCCTCAATATTAAGAGATATAAAAACACCTCCGGAGCACGTTGAGCTCCTGAGCTTAAAATAAATTTTATTAACCATTCTAAATATTTTAACCTAAATTTTTTAAGTATGAAAAAGTTCAAAATTACAATGATGTCAATTTTAGCATTGACGCTTTTTTTAACCTCTTGTAGTAAAGAGGAATCCGAACCCGCCATAGAAGGAAGCACTGAAAAAGCTACCCTGTCTTTTGGCGCAACTCTAAATGACCTTTTAAACAACAGGTCCCAGACGAAAAACCACTTTGCTGATGTACCGGAATGTTCCGATGCTGCACCAGCCAGTGTAATGATTGTCCTTTCTATGGGCGGAGTGGACATGGATGCTGTTACCTTAAACGTTCTTTCCGACGATCTAGATAACGATGGTGTGATGGATTACTTTACCGATTATTCGGCAGATCTGGAATTAACTCCGGGAATTTATCAACTCGAAGAATTTATTGTTTATGATGCTGCTGATAATATGATCTGGATTGCACCAATAGATGATGACGATAGTGGAGAGTTCAACGGCTACGTAACAGATGCACTGCCAATCACCATTAACCTTGGAGCAGGAGTGAAGAAATATGTAGATGTAGAGGTACTTTGTTTTGACGATCGTGAGGTAAATCAGTATGGTTATCTGTTTTTCGATTTTGAAGGTAAGGAAGTAATTGAATTCTGCTTATTTGGAAACTTCTGCCCACCTAACGGAAGACATTATGTGGCTTCTTACAGTGTTGACGTGTGGCTTCGTGAAGATGGTGAAAATACCGACCAACTTTATGATGGACTTTCAGCAGAGGTAGAAATGGAAAACGGAGAATATTCTGCAGCACCTTTATGCTTTGCACTGCCTGATGGAGCAGGTGATGATGAGTATTACTTCGAGATTACAATTATGGAAACAGATCAGTATGAGACTACAGAGAGAATAATTCGTAGTGGTGTAATAACCGATATGGAAGTAAGGTCTTTCTTTGATGGAGATGATAATTTAGATTACCTGCACTTTTTCTACGGATGTGGACAAACAGACACTCCACCTATTTTTACCGACCCTCAGGACGAAGCGAAGAATTACAAAGCTTGTTTAAAGGATCTAAATGATTCTGGAGCAGTAGCTTTTTCCTATGCTAGACTTGAAGGAAACACATTATACACTTCAGTCTTAGCTTACAATATGGAGGTAGGTCAAAGACATCCTCAGCATATTCATGGGTTCACAGTAGGAACTGATGCAAATGAAGATAATGCAACCTGTCCTGATATGGGCAATGATACTAACGGAAATGGTTTTGTAGAAATAGGAGAAGGAGCGCCATATTATGGTCCCGTACAACTGTCATTAGTTCAGGAAGATGGAAATTTTCCATTAGCAAATCCTGGTATGGGCATGTACTTCTATGAAAGAACTTTCACTTTAACTAATGCTGATTTGGAGCTTGTAACGCCATTAGACAAAAAAGTTACGGTTTTACATGGTCTCAGTGTAGATCTTGATGGAGCTGGAACAGCTGATGATGACGACTACGAGGGTTCACTTCCAGTAGCCTGTGGAGAGTTTATTTTGCAGTAAATGCAATAGGAGGAGATTACGATATATCTTTTTCTCCCGGGTTTTTTATTCGAGGAAGAGCACTCTCATAGGTGCTCTTTCCCTGAATAAAAATCTTCTATTTATTCTATTAATTAACCAAAACGTTTTATTATGAGAAATTTTAAATTGATATTTACCTTATTAGGGGCAATAGCTCTGCTTCTCACTTCCTGTAGTAAAGAGGAATCAGAGTCCGCTATAGAAGGCAATACAGATAAAGCCACTTTATCCTTCGGTGCCACCTTAAATGATCTTTTAAATAACCGTTCCCAGACGAAAAACCACTTTGCTGATGTACCGGAATGTTCCGATGCTGCACCAGCCAGTGTAATGGTCGTACTTTCTATGGACGGAGAGGAAATGGATGCTGTTACTTTAAATGTTCTTTCAGACGATCTAAATGATGATGGTGTGATGGATTATTTTACCGATTATTCGGCAGATCTGGAATTAACTCCGGGAACTTACCAGCTTGAGGAATTTATAGTTTATGATGAAGCGGGTAACATGATCTGGATCGCACCAATAGATGAGGATGATAGCGGAGTTTACAATGGCTATGTAACCGATGCACTTCCAATAACCATTAATCTTGGAGCAGGGGTGAAGAAGTATGTAGATGTTGAAGTGCTTTGTTACGATGACCGTGAAGTAAATCAATATGGCTATTTGTTTTTTGATATAATTCCACGGGAACTCTATGAATTATGCTTCTTTACAAACTATTGTACAGAAAATGGAAGGCACTATACTGCAAATTACAGTGTTGATCTTTGGTATGTTATAGAAGGTGCAGATGATGAACTGTTAATTGAAGATTCTATGCCTGTGACGGACATCAATCAATATGGAGATTACTATGCAGAACCTGTTTGTATGACTATTCCTGCACCTATGCTTGGTGAGGATGGAGAAAATGGATATCTCTATTATGAAGTAACTCTTCTGGATTGGGAAGGTAATTACTCAGACATAGAAGATGGATCTATAACTAAGTCCGGATACTTGAGCTGGAATGAAATAGAGGGCCTACTTGATGCTGATGAAAATGATTCCACAGTTGATTACTGGCACGTGTTCTTAGGTTGCGGACAGGATGACGGTCAAACTGGCGGCGGAAACGGTGGAGGAGAAGATTGTGAAAATACAGATCCTAATGCAGACTGTGATGATGATGGTGTGGAGAATAGATGTGATGAGAATGCGGTCGGGTATGGAGAGTTTGATTGCGATAATGATGGCATTGACAATATGGACGAGAATGACGGATGTGTTAATGATTCTGATCCCAATTGTGGTGAAGAGGTAACAGAGGAGCCTGAACCATGTCTTCCTACGGCTGATACTGGCTGTATAACATCTACCTTTGAGGGTACAGTTTCAAACGATTTTCCGATTGACTGGATTTATAATGATACGGCCATTGGCACCTTGAGATTCACTGTAGAAGAAGATGGAGATTTAGTAGTTGGAGCTACCTTCTTTGTACAAGAAGGTTATGGCATGGATGATATTGAGATTCTGGTGAATGGCGAAGTGATCCAATGTGCTGATACGGATTTAGCTAACACCTTCTTTCAAATAACAGTAGAAGGGGATTTCAGTTATACAGATCTGGAAGTAGAGGTGAGAGCCAATCTTTGCATCATCCTGGAATAATAGTCTTCTGTAATTTTTTAACCGGGGGGTGACTAATTATTTAGAAGATTAATTGACTGCTCCAGTTAACTGGAGTAGCAATGGAGAAGGCCATTCAGATTTTGCTGAATGGCTTTCTTTTTATTAAAATTCACATAATTTTTTTAGTTCTAAAAATCTTTATGTTCATATAAAATACATTTAGGGTAGAGGTCGTTCATTTTTTAATATCGCACCAGGTGTACCGCAAACAACAAATTTTTTTACAGAAGAAAAAGAGATTTAGTTCCGAAAATTAGTCCGTCCTAATGGAAATAATATTCTTACATTGATCTTGTAGGAATCTAGCTGTTAAAGTACTGGTGCTAGTTTGGAGCTTATTTATGGTATGGACTTTGCCAAATACAAAAACAAATTATTAATCGGGAATAGAAAAAATCCCCAAAAGTCTAAACCTCCTTATGAGAAAATTAAAAGCTTTATTTTTGCTACCAGTGCTTGGAATGTTAGCTTGTAGTGAAGACCCAATTAGTGAAATTGACGTTACCACCCCGAATTCCACCACCGAAGTTTTTAACCAAAATTTAACAGAAAAAGCCTACCCGAAACAGTTGGGTACTACCTCACAAGTCTACTTTGCAGGACAAAAATTGCCTGTAGAAGAGATTAAAGGATCTTATGTTTATCAGGGAGATATAATTCTTCCTAAAGACATGACGAATATACAACCTAAGAAGCTTGTGTACCAGGAAGGGGAGACCCCGCAAAAAAGTACTGGTCGAACCTCAGGACTATGGACTGACAATACAATTTATTTTCAGGTGGATTCTGATCTTTCTAATCAAGAGCGTGTATATGACGCAATAAAGCATTGGGAAAGCAACACCTCTCTGGATTTTGTCGAACGCTCCGGCGAATCCGATTATATCTATTTCACTTCTGGAGCAGGATGTGCTTCTTATATTGGTAAAATAGGAGGAAGACAGGAGATAACGCTGGCAAGTGGTTGTAGCACTGGAAATACTATTCATGAAATAGGTCACGCTGTTGGCTTGTGGCACGAACAGAGTAGGGTAGATCGTGACAGGCACGTTAATATTTTATATGAGAACATAGAGAGTGGACGGGAACATAACTTCGAAACTTACGAAGAAATGGGCTACGATGGCGAGGAGTTTACAACTGATCTTGATTTTAACTCCATTATGATGTATAGTTCCTATTCCTTTTCTAAAAATGGTCAACCTACGATCGTAAGGAACAACGGTAGTGCATATTCTGTACAAAGAAACAAGTTGTCATCTGGAGATGTGAAAGGAATAGAAAGTATGTATCCTTCAAGCTCAGCAGGAACAGAGAAACCTACTGAAGAGACTTACCTTAATGGTGAATACTATACTGTAAGCGGATTAACTGTACTGCGGTACAATGATTCATGGTATTATGGATCCAGATTTGGCTGGAGAAAAGTTAAATTAGTAGATAGTAACTGGTATTGGGTTTAACAGGAAAAAACTTTTAATATCTAATAAAGGCCTCGCATCTTAGCGGGGCTTTTTATTTTTTTATAGGTATAAAATCCTCACCTGTTGTGAAGAAATTCCCCACTTTCTCTTTCTGCTTCAAATGCATTTCGTCTAAAGTATTTTTTAACAAAATTTCAGGATTTTTATTGAGTCTGGTTTAGCTCCTTAATTTTCTCACTGCTAAAACTAATGAGATCGGCAAAAAATTCGGTAAATTCCTCCTGAAATTCAGTGTAAAATATTTCCAACTCTTCCACTGCAAGGTTCATCTGTGATTTTCCCTTTGTGCGATGGTTCATCTGATAAAGGATTTTTGATATTCCGTCAATACTTGCATAGCTTAAAAGCCAATTATCGCGAAACATATATGGCATAAACCTTTGGACACTTTTTGGCAGAACATCTTTGTTCTCCCTGAGGAGGTCGTAAAATTCTTCAGTATATTCTTCCAGATGTTGCTGGGAATAGTGATTCCAGTTTTTAGCCAGAAAATGATCGTAAAGGATATCTACAATAACCCGGCTGTAGTGGCTATACCGGCTAAACAATCTGGTCACACTTTTTGTGACGATGGGATGCGTATCCGTATAATGATCTATAGCCCGGTGTAGCACGATTCCCTTCTGTATAGGCTCAGGAAAATTCAGGAACTTTTTGCCTTTAACAGAATCTGCTATAAAATTTCCGATTTTTAGATTGTCATCATCTCCCGATAAATAAACATGTGCCAGATAATTCATTTTTTGAAGGTACAAATTTTAGCTTGTACTGTTTAAATTTTGTTAAGTTTTGGAGGTGTGGGCAAGAGCCTTGTATATTTGAGCTGTAAAATTTAATTATAAAAGTAAATCCATGAGCTTAATCAAATCAATTTCGGGAATAAGAGGTACAATAGGAGGAAAAACTTCTGAAAATCTAACCCCTATAGATACTGTAAAATTTGCCGCAGCTTATGGTACCTGGCTTAAAAGTGAGAGCCCAAAAGAAAAACTCAAGGTGGTTATTGGAAGAGACGCCAGGATATCTGGAAGAATGATTCAGGAATTAACCATGAACACGCTTACAGGATTAGGTATAGATGTTATTGATGTTGGGCTTTCCACCACCCCAACTGTAGAAGTTGCTGTTCCAATGGAAGGAGCCGACGGCGGAATTATTCTCACAGCAAGCCATAATCCAAAGCAATGGAATGCACTTAAATTGCTGAATAGTAAAGGAGAATTTCTCGATGGGAAAGAAGGAGCTAAAATATTGGATCTGGCAGAAAATGAATCTTTTGATTTTGCTGAAGTAGATGATCTGGGAACTATTACTAAAAAAGAGGATTATATAGATATCCATATAGAAGAAGTTTTAAAACTTAAACTTGTAGATGTGGAGAAGATTAAAGGAGCAGGATTTAAAGTGGTAGTAGATGGCGTAAATTCTACCGGAGGAATCGCAATACCCAAACTGCTGAAGAAACTTGGTGTTAAAGTGACAGAACTTTATTGTGAACCTAATGGCCATTTTCCACATAATCCTGAACCATTAAAAGAACATCTTGGCGATATCTGCGCATTGGTAAAAAAGGAGAACGCTGATTTTGGTATCGTGGTAGATCCAGATGTAGACCGTCTCGCTTTTATTGATGAAAAAGGGGAGATGTTTGGTGAGGAATATACCCTCGTTGCCTGTGCAGATTATGTTTTGGGTAAGACAACGGGTAATACCGTAAGTAATCTGTCTTCTTCAAGAGCTCTAAGGGACGTAACAAATAAGCACAATGGTGAGTATAATGCGAGTGCTGTTGGAGAAGTAAACGTTGTCCAGTTAATGAAAGATTCCTCTGCAATTATTGGCGGTGAAGGAAACGGCGGAATTATCTATCCTGAATCACATTACGGAAGAGATAGTCTTGTTGGAGTAGCTTTATTTCTTACACATCTTGCAGAGAAACAAAAAAGTGTTTCAGCACTCAGGAAGGAGTACCCGGCGTACTTTATGAGCAAAAATAAAATTGAACTTACTCCAGACCTTGATGTAGATGGGATCCTAAAGTCTGTGGAAAAGCGGCATAAAGATGAAGAGATATCTACCGTTGATGGTGTAAAAATTGATTTTCCTGAAAATTGGGTTCATCTGAGAAAATCTAATACAGAACCAATAATCAGAATATATACCGAGGCAAAAAGCCAGAAAGAGGCAGACGAACTTGCACAAAAAATGATTAAGGAAATACAGGATATAATTGCGTGATCAATCAATTATTTTTGAATTTTCGGGAATAGGGTTGTGACTGTGTTTCCAGCGCTTGTGCGTCCAAAGATAATACTCCGGTTTCTTTCGTATTTGTTTTTCCAATAGGTCCAGATATGTGCGGGTAATTTGATGCGCAGGTTCTTGTGCTGCAGAATCTGTAATATTGATAAGGTTGGCAACATAATGGCCTCTGGAAACCTTTTCGACATTCAGGTAAACTACGGCCATATCAAATTCTCTCGCCAGTTTTTCAGATCCTATAAAAACAGGAGCTTTTATATTCATAAAATCAGCCCAATATTTAGATTTTAACAACTTCGGGGATTGGTCTGCAACCATGGCATAAATTGCACGTTTGTTTTCACTTTCGTGCTTAGTAATAGTCATCGTCGCTTTTGAGGTGGGAATCAATTCCCCATGAAACCTTCCGCGAATATCCCTTACCAATTTGTCGAAGTAAGGATTTGTAATTCTTTTGTAAATACCGTAAGCGGTGATTTTAAGCCCGTAAAGCTGTAGAGCGATCATCCATTCATAACTGGCATAGTGCCCGCACATCATCATAATACTTTTCTCCTTATCCTGGAGTCGAAGAATTTCTTCAGGATTGGTGAATTTAAAGCGCTTCTTAAGTTCTTTTTCAGAAATGGTGAGGGTTTTGATCATTTCAAGAAACATGTCACACATGTGGGAATAAAACTTCTTTCTTATTCTAAAGCGTTCTTCTTCAGTTTTTTCCGGAAAAACCAGTTTCAGATTTTCAGCAACTACTTTTTTCCGGTAGCCAATAATGTGGTACACTAAAAAGAAAACAGCATCAGATACCGCATAGAATAACTTAAACGGTAGTATCGAGATAATCCATAAAAGGGGATAAATCAACCAAAAAACCAGGGCATGCATAAAAAAGTTTTCAGCAAATATATGGTATATTTGACACTAAACTTAAGTAGATATGGGAGATTTGAGTCTGGTGACTATTATAGTAATTGCAGCAAATGTGATTATTTCATTTAAAGGTTTTAATGATGATGCTTTCTTTGAAAAATATAAATTTAATATTGGAGATATACAGAGGGGCGCTAAATATCAATTATTGACATCAGGCTTCCTGCATGTAAACACTACCCACCTTTTTGTAAATATGCTTACCCTCTATTTTTTTGCAAACGTTGTGATCTATGGTCTGGGTAATATAGGTTTTATACTGGTGTATATCGCCAGCCTGATATTGGGTAATTTACTCTCTTACATTTTTCACAAACACGAACCGCATTACAGGGCGGTTGGAGCCAGTGGCGCTGTTATGGGTATACTATATTCTGCCATATTATTACGGCCGGATATGATGCTTGGACTGTTTTTTGTTATACCTATACCTGCTTACATCTTTGGGATTGGATATTTGCTTTACACTATCTGGGGGATGAAAAAGCAATTTGGAAATATTGGACATGATGCACATTTTGGTGGTGCAGCCGGGGGCTATCTTCTCACATTAGTTCTGGCTCCATGGGTTTTTCAAAGTCACTTGCTTATGGTTATCCTGTTGGCCGTACCATTGGTGATTTTATTTGTATTGCAGAAAATGGGCAAAATTTAATCCTAACAATTTAAAGACTAAAAAAATGATTAAGAAAGTTTTTTACCTCATAGCAATTCTTATTGCTTCAGGATCTATGGCTCAGGAAAGCAATTCTAACCTGGTTAATGTCTCCGGCGAGGGTACAGTAAATGTGGTGCCAGATAAGGTGATTATTAAATCCCGTGTAGAACACGAAGGGGAAAGTGCCGCTGCTGTTAAAAAACAGAACGACGTGGCTGTAAATGCGATAATAAAGTTTCTGAAGGAAAGCGGTATTCCTGAAAAACATATTAATACTGATTATATCAGATTAAACAAGTCTTATAAT
This sequence comes from Autumnicola psychrophila, assembly GCF_031846645.1. NCBI lineage: Bacteria > Pseudomonadati > Bacteroidota > Flavobacteriia > Flavobacteriales > Flavobacteriaceae > Autumnicola > Autumnicola psychrophila. The sequence goes on along the minus strand of NZ_JAVRHN010000006.1, from coordinate 241,140 downwards.
TATAATGAAAAGACATCCTCTTTTTCAGCAAACCAGGCCATTTCTATTACTCTTGAAGATATTGAGGATTATGAGATGATCATGTCGGGATTGTTGGAAGTAGGACTTAATAGGATTGATGGTGTAGAATTTAAATCTTCGGAAGCTGAAAAATTTGAGTCCGAAGCTCGAAAAGAAGCGATTCTGGATGCTAAGAGGATAGCTGAAGAACTTGTCGCTCCCTTAGGTCAGCAAATTGGAAAGGCAGTTTTTATATCGGAAGGTACCGTTAACAATCCGCAGCCAATGTACAGGATGGCTATGATGGGCGATAGTGTTGAAAGTAGCCGGGAATCTATAGCGCCGGGAGAAATGGAAATTACTGTAAGGGTAAATGTTGGTTTTTTACTAGAGTAAATTAATAAACGAGGCGTTATAAAGAGCAGGCTTGAAAATGGCAATTTTCGTCCTCCTCTATATTACTCAGCCCATTGCTTAAATAATAATGACTTTCAGAAACTCCTGAAAGTCATTTTCTGTTCTATTCAATTTCTTTCGCAGTCGTTTTATGCATTAACAGGTCGAAAATTGGCAAATCTGGACATTCTTTTCAATCCACAAAGTATCACTTTGAGGTTTTTGCTCATATGTACAAAGAAAAAGACCTCACAGCTTTTCAAATCTGTGAGGTCTGATGCTAAACCTGTAAAGTTTGTACAATTCGTATTTTAAAAAAGCCAATCCTGTGACAGCAGTCGAAAATTGACAATTTTCGCTCTACATTTATTTAATTCAGTAATTCCTGAACTCTTTCTTCAAGGTCATCGCCACGTAGATCGCGATCTACAATTACACCATTTTCATCAAGTATAAAAGTTGCCGGTATTGCTTTTATATTGTAAAGTTGTGCTACAGGATCCTGCCAGAATTCCAGGTGAGAAACATGATTCCATTCCAGTCCATCCTCTTCAATAGCCTCTAGCCATTTATCCTTTTGGCCGGGGCGATCAAGAGAAACACCAATAATATTTAGACCGTCATCATGATACTTATTGTATATTTTTACCACGTTAGGGTTTTCTACACGACAGGGTTTGCACCACGCAGCCCAAAAGTCGATAATTGTCACTTTTCCCATAGCGTCTGAAAGGGAAAGTTCAGAGCCATCGGGAGTAGGAGCTGTAAATTCAGGTGCTTTACTTCCTATAGCAACAGTAGCCTGTTGTTCCAGTGTTTCCTGAAGGCTTTTTCCAAGGGTTGTGTTTTTTAAGTCTTCAGAAAGGCCGTTGTACATTTCCTGGATTTTTTTTACAGGGTAAATTTTCATGCTGAGCATATCCATCAGGATCATAAGCGATACGTAAGAATCTTTATTCTCCTCAAAGATTTTTTTCTTGGAAACCTGGTCATTATCTTTTATTTCCTGTTCTGTGGCCTGTAAAGTCATTAATGCAGAAGAATCTTTGGCATTATACGCTTTTTGCATTTCAGATCGACCAGCTTGTATCTTTCGGTTCACTTCCTTTAAATGATCCATATATTGGTTTAAAGCACGATTCTCTTTACCTCCTGAAATCCTTGAACTCCTTAAGCTGTCCTTATAGGCTTCAATATTAATTTCTTCATTTTCAGAAATATAGATAATATTGCCTCCTATTCCCTCAAAGGAGATAAAAGCCATATTTGGAGATTCATTATCCTCAAGATCAGCATGAAATTGGCCGTTTTGGACCTGTACTGTGTCTATTATTGCAGGTCTTTCGGTTTCCTCACTAATTTCAGAAATATAAACGTAAGTACCATCTTCAACACCTTCAATTGTTCCACTTATAACATATCCTTTTTCTTCTTCTCCACAAGAAGCCATAAGAAGGACACAAGCAAATAATATTATTAAATTCCGCATAAAAAATCATATTTATTTTGAGCAAAAATAAGGAACTACCACGGCACTAATTAGCATTTCTAATAAAATATTGTTAATAATTGTTAATTTAGGGCATCCGAATATTCAACAAAATATAGAACAGGTAATTTTACGGTATATTAAAGCATTATGAAGGAACAACTGGAAGATTTTCCCTTAGAAATTAAGATAAGTTTTCACAAGGTATTTGAGCAATATGAAGCTGAAATAAAAAAGGAGCATAATAAAATTGCCAATAAATACATTGAGAGCGTAATGGAGTATATTTCTCAATATCCTGAGCTTACTGAAGGGATTGAGGATGCTGGTGACCTCGAAAAGTATGAAGAACCCATAAAGGTTTTACTTAACGATCTCTTTCCTACGGTCCTTACAAATAATGAGATTAAAGCGGCATCTATACCTTATCATAATATCCTTTTCAATGCTTCCAGTAGATTAAAAAATATCCTGGAAATGGCCGGTGATGATTTTGTGCTGGAGACCAGGGATATTGATGAAGATGCACATTATATCAATGCCTGTATAAATATCCTGAAGGAAGAGTATGGATATGATATTGATTTTTCGCGCCCTTTATACTATGATATTCCTGATGAAAATGGTGTTTCAAGACATTACAGAATAGCGATAAATGGTGATTTTGTAGAAATATTTCCAAAAGAAAATGCACCGGAAATCACTCAGGAAGATGTAGATCTTCTTATCCAGAATATTGATGATATTGATCTCTGGAAAAAGAAATTTCCTCCTAGAAGTTATGTTTTTAAAGGTTTCACGATTGTTAATCTTACAGATGTTACGGTAGACGATGCAATCTCTAAGCTAAAAACCACGCTTTTGTATAATGAATCATCACAGAAGGATGAACTAAAAAGCCTGGAGGGAATCTTTCGTTCAATTTATAAAATCCCCGATTTAAAAGTTGGTTTTACAGTCTTTGATACTTCCGAAAAGAGTTTTGAACCTTTGGAGAGTGATGACACCAATAGCTTTCTTCTAAACGGCAAGACTTCACTGGACAGTGACGAAGGCTTGTGTGATGAAGCTTATAAGAAGCTGGTCGAGGGACATAGCTATTTTTCCATTTCAAATGTAGATGCCTATGCCAGAAAGACTAATAACAATTCACTTGCTCAAAACCTGAAAACGAACAATGTAAAGAGTTGTATTCTTGCACCAATAGCAAAAAAGAGCCGACTCTTGGGTATTCTCGAATTGGTTTCCGAAAGGAAGAATGAGCTGCACAGTATAAATGCTCTAAAGCTGGACGAAATTTTACCGTATATAGTCACGGCGGTAGAACGAAACCGTTCAGATTTTGAAAATAGAGTAAAAGCGATTATCCAGAGTGAATGTACTTCTATTCACCCTAGTGTTCTCTGGGTTTTTGAGAGGGAAGCAAGAAAATTTATCAGGGACCTGGATGATGATGGTTTGGCTTCATTTAAAGACATCAGCTTTAAAAATGTTTATCCATTGTATGGTCAAATTGATATCGTAGCTTCTTCGGAAGCAAGAAATACTGCAATTCAGAAAGATCTTTTAACTCAGTTAGATTTTATTCTGGAAATTATAAAAATGGGTTCTGAAATAGAAGAACTTTCTATTTATGAACAGGTGGGATTCCGCATTTCAGAATTTAAGCAGGAGCTTGAAGAAAGCTTAAATGCTTCCAGTGAGCAGAAAGTTTTTAATTTGCTTGAGAAGGAGGTTAACCCAATAATGACTCATTTGAGGAAGCAATCCAATGAGCTAAAACAGAAGGTGGAGGAGTATGAATCTATGCTCAACCCTGAAACTGGTCTTGTTTATGACGAAAGGAAAAAATACGACACTACCGTCCAACATGTAAACAGGACGATGTCCCGTTACATTGATAGAAAGCAGGTCCAGGCTCAAAAAATATACCCTCATTACTTTGAACGTTATAAGACCGATGGCGTAGACCATAACATTTACATTGGAGCTTCAATGGCTAATAATAAGCCCTTCAATAAAATTTATCTTTACAATTTGAGGTTATGGCAACTGAGCACAATGTGCGAAATGGAAAATCGCTTTTACAAGTTACAGGAAACTACGCCGGTAAAACTGGATGCCGCTTCCTTAATTTTGGTTTATAACAGTACCATGTCTATAAGATATCGAATGGATGAAAAGAAATTTGATGTAGACGGCACCTACAATGCTCGTTATGAGATAATTAAAAAAAGAATCGACAAAGCTTACATCAAGGATACTGAAGACAGAATTACTCAAAAAGGTAAGATTGCAATAATTTATTCGCAAAGAAGCGACGAAAGAGAATACCTGAGATATATTAAATATCTCCAGGCGAAAAATTATGTAGGGGAAGAAGTGGAATTGCTCGAGTTACAGGATGTGCAGGGTGTGGTTGGCTTGAAGGCGATTAGGGTAAATGTTTTATACTCTACCGGCGATAACCCGGAAGAGGAGAACATTACTTATGAAAACCTGATGCAGGAATTACATTAAGTAGAAACCTACAACAAAACTTATTACCGAAACAATAATACCTACCATAAAAACGGTATAGGTAAGTCTCAGTAGAAAATATTTGCGATGCAGAACCTTTCCCAGGAGGTGTAAATCCAGCATCAGGGATTCGTATACAAAATCTTTGTCTTTAATCATTTCCTGCATTCCCCATCGGAATTGTTCAAAAGGCATTTTATGAAAATTGCCAAAAAACAGTAGGTTTACTTCCTTGTTTTCAACCTGTTCTTTAGTGAACTCTCCACTGGTTACATTTGGTCTCGTAGACATTATCGAAAGGATAATAGATGCTACGCTAAAGAGAATCAGGATCAGACTCGGGATAAGGAGGTGTTTATTAGAGGCTGCGTCCAGTTTTGGGATAAGGTTGGCAAGAGCCAGGGAAATGATAATGGCATTAACAGATAGAAGGATGTTAGCTTTAGTATCGGCAATGTCACTTAATTTAATATGGTTTCTAAGAGTAACCCGGAACATTGTTTGGATACTACGCTCTGGATTATCATTTTTATACTGAGCCTTAAGCCTGGCCTTATTTTCTTCTTTCTGAAGTTTTTTCTGCCTTTTTTTCTGGTCTTCAATTAGTTTCAGCAGGTTTTCTTCCTTTACAGGCTTCCAGTTTTCCAGTGCATATTCTGTATAATACTGATGCTTTTCTGTAAAAAGATGGATATTTTCCTGAATCCATTCTTCCCCGGTAAAATTTTTAATATTATGAAGCTGGAGTTCCTGTCTTAAAAATTCACTGGCATCTTCAAAATAATCTTTTGCGAAGTGAGAAGAATCTGCATCTCGTATTATCTTCTCAGCTTCAGTTTGAGGGGTGTTTTCAAATTTCGTAGCTTTTATTAATCTGACCACTTCATCAATAAGATCATCGGTAGCATTATTTTCCTTTAGAAAACCAGTGGCAATCTTCACGCTTTCTTCTTCATGTCCGTGATAGGTTTTAGTATAGCCAGTGTCGTGAAGCCAGGCTGCCAGTATGAGCGCCTCTTCTTCTTTAACATTAATTTGAGAATTATCCACTATTTCTTTAGTACTTTTAACTACACGCTCGGTATGCTTGTAATTGTGGTAGATAAAGGTGTTCGGAAGCTTTTCTTTAAAAAGATCTTGTACAAATTTATCTGCTTTCTCAATAAGGTTGTTCATATGCCGGAGGCTTAAATTTTCTTGCCAAATTACAAAAAAAATCACCAAAACGTTTATGAAATTTAAATACGTGATCATCGCCATTTTGGCAGTTATCATTCTCCAGGCGTGTTCTTCTACAATTGCGAAGTATCGAGAGGGTGAACCAAAGGAGAATTTTGGTTATCCCGTGGATAGTGAGATAGAGAAATCGTTTTATATTTTAGGGGATGGTGGTTATTCGCCTATTGGCGGAAGTTCTTTAGGTATTATTGCTTTTAAGAGTTTTATGGATTCTATTCAGCGTCCCGATCAATATGCTGTTTTTCTTGGTGACAACATTTATCCTGTAGGAATGCCTGCTAAAGATAATCCTAATCGGGAAAAAGCTGAATACCGGTTAGATGTCCAGCTTGATGCCCTTGGGAATTTCGACGGAAATGCTTTATTTATACCAGGAAATCACGACTGGTACAGCAATGGTATTGCAGGTCTTGAAAGACAGAAGGAATACCTGAAAGAGAATTCTGAAAATAAAATTACCTGGATTCCAGATACAGGCTGCGGACTGGAGGTTCTTGAAATCACAGAGAATATCCAGATGATTGTTATTGATTCCCAATGGTATCTTGAAGATTGGGATAGGCATCCCACGATAAATGATAATTGTGATGGTATTAAAACCCGGGAAGCAATGTTTCTGGAGGTGGAATCTGAAATTAAAAAAAATCAGGATAAAACAGTAATTATTGCCATACATCACCCATTGCTTACCAATGGAACACATGGAGGTCAGTATGATTTTGACCAGCACTTATATCCTTCACAAAAAAAGATTCCCGTACCTGTTTTAGGTTCTCTGGTGAGTCTTGTGAGAACCACGGGAGGAGTTTCCATCCAGGATGCTCAAAATGAACGTTACAAATCCTTGGTGCAGCGGTTAACCACGCTTGCTCAACAGGGCGACCGTTTAATTTTTATATCAGGACATGAGCATTCCTTACAATATATTGTAAACGAAAATGTGAATCAGATAGTTTCAGGATCAGGTTCCAAGTCGTCCTATGTAAGGCTAAGCATCAATGGTCTCTTCGCTTATGAAGGGGAGGGATTTACTGTTTATGATGTATTTACCGATGGCTCTTCCTGGGTGAGTTTTTACGGCAATGAAAATAATAAACCAAAATTGTTATATCAGCGGGAAGTTTTTTCTGCTCCAGTAGAATATGATACTTCGGAATTACCTGATGATTTTCCGGAAAAAATAACAGCTTCCATTTATCCCGAAGAGGAAACCGAGAAAGGGGTGGCGTTCAAAACCCTTTGGGGAGAACGTTACAGGGAACTGTATGGCAAAAAAATAGAATTTAAGGTGGCAGATCTTGATACGCTCCGCGGAGGCCTGGAGGTAATGAGAGAAGGAGGAGGACACCAGACGGTTTCCCTTCGGGTAAAAGACACTCTGGGGAGGGAATACAACTTCCGTAGAATAAGGAAAGAAGCAGTTCAGTTTCTTCAGACCGTGGCATATAAGAGTAAACCAGTAGAAGATCAATTGGAAAATACTGTTGCAGAACGTTTTGTAGAAGATTTTTATACTTCGGCACATCCCTATGCTTTCCTGGCGATTCCAGATCTTTCTCAGGCTGCAAATGTCTTTCATACCAATCCGGAAGTATACTATTTACCCAGGCAGGAGGAATTGGGGAAATACAATGAAAATCACGGAGACGATGTTTATATGCTTGTAGAGCGTCCTGAGGAAAACTGGCTTGATTATAAAAGTTTTGGAAGCCCAGATCATGATATCGTCAGTACCTCAGGAATGTTTGAGCGTTTAAGACGAGATGAAAGGTACATGTTGGACGAGTCGGCATATGTAAGAGCACGGGTTTTTGACATGCTGATAGGCGACTGGGACCGGCATCAGGATCAATGGAGATGGGCAGAAATAGAGACAGAAGACGGGAACCGGATTTTCCGGCCTATCCCACGGGACCGGGATCAGGTTTTTTCTAATTTTGATGGCGCATTTTTTGGTACACTGCGGGCTTTGTCTGGATTTGCCAATCAATTTGCAGTTTACGGAGCAGATATTACAGATGTACAATGGTTTAATATTGCCGCTGCCGGGCTGGACAGATCACTGCTTCAAAACGTGGGAAGAGAATCATGGCTGGAAGAAGCACAATATATTCAGGAAAATGTAACAGATGCGGTCATTGAAGAGGCTTTTTCAAAGTTACCTCCGGAAACGCTTGGAGAGACTACAGAGCAACTTGTAGAAAATGTAAAGGCACGTCGTGATAATATAGTTGAAATTGCAGAGCGGTATTATGAACACTTTTCTAAGCTTGCCATTGTCACCGGTACAGATAAAGATGATTTCGTGGATGTGATTCGCATGCCAGAGGGCCGCACCCGAGTTACCATATCCAGGAATAAGGAAGGCGAACGGGCAGAAATTGTCAGCGATAAAATTTATAATAAAAAGGATACTAAAGATATCTGGATCTATGCTCTGGATGATGATGACCAGATTACCGTAGAGGGCGAGGGGGATAATTATATTTTTTTAAGGATTATCGGCGGACAGAATAACGATGTATATACCATAAGGAATAAGGAAAAGTTGAAGATTTATGACCACAAATCAAAACCTAATACTATAAAAGAAGGAGCAAACGCAAAATTCAGGTTTTCTGACAGGTACGAAACGAATACGTATGACAAAGACAAGAAAAATTATAAATCCGGAAATATTACTCCGGGAATTGGATATAATCCTGATGAAGGTTTTAAGATTGGTATAAAAGCCGGCTTTGCCAAATATGGCTTCAAGAGAAATCCCTTTACTGCAAAACATACCTTGGGTGGAGGATTTTATTTCGCAACAAGCGGTTTTGATCTTAATTATAAGGGAGAATTTGCGCATATTCTCGGAAATTACAACTTACAGGTAGGTGCTTATTTTTCAAGTCCTAACTACGCAAGAAACTTTTTTGGTTATGGTAACGAAACCCGAAATTTGGATGATGAATTTGGAATGGATTATAACAGGACAAGAATTAGCAGGATAGGTACCGAGGCTGGTTTTGTTAATGCAACTCCCTTCGGAAGCTATTTTGAATATAAAGCTAATTTTGAAGCTGTAAAAGTGGAAGACACAGAAGAACGATTTATTTCTGATGGTTTTAATCCAAATGAGGAAACAAACTTTTTTGACCGGAAATATTTCGCAGGACTTGATGCCATTTACAGATATGAAAGTTATGACAACACATTAAATCCAACAAGAGGAATGCGCTTTGAGCTTAACCTTGGGGGAAAATTAAACACAGCAGAGACCGACCAGCATTTTGGATATTTCAAGCCCTATTGGAGTTTCTATAATGCTGTCTCCAGAAGCAGGAAATTTGTTTTAAAAACTAAAGTTCAGGCGCATCTTAATATGGGGGATGGCTATGAATTTTACCAGGCAGCAGAGCTTGGTGGTGACACTGGGCTAAGAGGTTACCGGCAGGAGCGGTTTATAGGTAAAAGTGCTTTTGCTACAGGAGCAGATCTCCGGTATAGCTTTAATACGGTGAAAACCAATTTCCTTCCTTTTCAGATAGGTGTTTTTGGCGGGTATGATTTGGGACGGGTATGGGCTGATTTTGAAGAGAGTTCCCTTTGGCACGACAGTTATGGAGGTGGAATATGGATTAACAGTGCCGAAGCTATAAATGGAACTTTCAGCTTGTTCTCAGGCGGAGAAGGGGCACGGTTCTCCTTTGCATTTGGCTTTAGGTTTTAATTCTGAAAATCCTTTTCCGAAATTAATCTGCTCAAAATGCCAATTTTCGACCTCTACCTTTTTTTCAGTAACAGGTTTAAAATAAAATAGCATCGACAATCCCACCAACTACGGCCAGAATAATTGCCAGCCAAAGTGAAGGCAGAAAACCTACTGTTTTAAAGTCTTTACTAAGACGATCTGCTAATTCAATAATTATAGCATTAACAATTACTCTAATTATAAATCCTAATCCAAGGAAGTAGAATATTCCCAAAGTGGCAATATTTAAAACAGCAGTAAGCAGCCAACTTAGCAGGAAACTAAGTACTCCAATCATTAGTGCGACAATTAAAGCAGATTTAAAGCCCTTAAGCTCAACTTTGGACATCATTTTTGCCGCCAGTAAAAGTATTCCGGCATCTATTACAATATGCAGTAACCATTGTATCATATCTCTTTTTTTAGAATTTATTGTTAGGTTTTAAAGGTAAAAATCTACACTAATCAAGCCTTTGTTTTAGAGTCGCAGGTTTACCATCTGTGAGTACTTCCCAAAGTGCTTTAAAATTTGCCAATTTTTCACGTCGTATAGATCTTGTAGAGGTTTCATAAGAACGTTTATCTGCAACAAATCCTTTATAGGTCAAACCTAAATTCTTCGCAATAAAAATAGTTCTTGGAAGATGGAATTCTTGCGTCACCACAATCGCACTTGTAATGTTAAAAAGCTTGTTTGCCCTGTACATACTATCGTATGTATCAAAACCTGCATGATCCTGCAAAATTCTGTTTTCAGGAATTCCGTGACTAAGCAAATAATTTTTCATTGCACTTACTTCGTTGTAATCGTCGGTTTTATGATCTCCTGAAACAAGAAATTGTTCTACTTTATTTTTTTGAAAAAGTTCTATTGCAGTTTCCATTCGATCCTGGAGCACAGGAGAGAGTTTCCCATCAGAATGCACGCTGGCCCCCAAAACAATAACTGTAGTTGCAGGAGGTACTTTCCCTATATCACTGTAGATACGTGAAGCCGTATTTTGCCTGAGGAATGCATCAAGACCAAGAACAATTAAACTGGCGACTACAACAAGAATTACTAAAGTAAGGATGGATTTTTTTATCAGCCTCATTTAATCATGAAAATTAAAAACTGATTCGAATATAGTTAATAAAATTTGATGTATAGGTTTAATTTATTCTTATTGTAGGGTCATCCTTTTTTCATTCGCTAAATTAGCAATCTGATAATAAACCTGCTGACTATGGGAAATATTAAAGCGCTGGAGTGGCGTTACGCTACAAAAAAGTTTAATTCTGAAAAAATTCTTCCTTCTGAAAAAGTTGATATTTTAAAAAAAGCTTTTAATCTTACAGCGACATCTTACGGTCTGCAGCCAATAAAAATGGTAGTTGTAGAAAATAAGGAAATTCAGGAGAAGCTGAAGAGTTATAGTATGAATCAGCAGCAAGTAAGCACAGCTTCCCATATCCTGATTATTTGTATAGAAAAGGAAGTGGGTTCCGAATTTATTGAGGATTATTTTACGAGGGTTAAAAGCATCAGGAAGACTCCGGATGAGGTATTAACTCCTTTTAAAGAGTTCCTGGTAAACGATTTTAATTCAAAACCATACAATGAAATTGCGCTGTGGTCGGTTAATCAGGCATATCTCGCTTTGGGAACATTACTCACCGTTTGCGCAACTGAAGAAATTGATGCGTGCCCCATGGAAGGTTTTGAACCGGAAAAATATGATGAATATCTTAATCTGGGAGAACACAATTTAAAATCTGTACTCGTGCTTCCTGTAGGATACCGTGCAGAGGACGATCAATTCTCCAGCTTTAAGAAGGTAAGACGGCCTTTAGAGGACGTAATCATTGAGATTGGCTAATAACTTACATAATCGGTTATTTCAAGTCCATAACCTACCATTCCCACACGTTTTTTCTGTTGGGAATTAGATAATAATTTCATTTTATGTATTGCCAGATCGTGTAGAATTTGTGCCCCAATACCAAAATCTTTATTGTCCATATTAACAGGAGGAGCTTTCATTTCACCTTTCTTCTGTATATCCTTTAATTCTCCCAACCTATTAAGCAGGTTCAGCGATTGATTGGCAGGGTTAATAAAAACAATTGCTCCGCGTCCTTCTTCATTAACAGCACGAAACATTGTATCCAGTTTTTTATCAGCATCATTGGTGAGCGTTCCCAATATGTCGTTATTAACCAAAGTAGAATTCATGCGCACCAGAATTTCTTCGTTGGCACTCCAGGTGCCTTTGGTAAGCGCAATGTGTACCTGATTATTGGTAGTTTGCTTGTAAGCCCTTAACCTAAAAGTTCCAAACCTCGTTTCAATATCAAAATCTTCTTTTTTCTCAATTAAGGAATCATGTTGCATTCTGTAAGCAACAAGATCTTCTATAGAAACTATTTTAAGATCAAATTTACGTGCAACTTCCATAAGCTGAGGTAAGCGGGCCATGCTCCCATCCTCGTTCATAATTTCTACAATTACACCAGCCGGTGCATATCCCGCCAGTCTGGCAAAATCTATGGCAGCTTCAGTATGCCCGGTTCTTCTTAAAACGCCACCTTCCTTTGCTTTCAGCGGAAAAATATGTCCGGGGCGACTTAAATTATAAGGTTTTACTTCAGGATCAATTAAGGCCTGGATGGTTTTAGCTCTGTCTGATGCCGATATTCCTGTAGTTACACCTCGGCCTTTTAGATCTACAGAAATGGTAAAAGCAGTTTCCATAGGATCTGAATTAGTCCCAACCATCATGTCGAGTTGCAATTCCTTGCATCGGCGTTCAGTAATAGGAGCACAGATAAGTCCTCTCCCGTGTGTCGCCATAAAATTGATCATCTCAGGGGTCACTTTTTCTGCAGCGGCTGCAAAATCTCCTTCATTTTCCCTATCGATATCATCAACAACAATAATTACTTTTCCGTTGCGGATATCTTCAATAGCATCCTTTATGTTATCTAACTTTATTGGATTCAGATTGGCGTTAGTTTCTTGCATTATAATATATTTTCAGCTTCAAAGATATTTAATCTATTTTGTCTTTGCTCCTTATAATTCCAGCTTTTTTGAGGACCTTCTTAATGGGTTCAAAAAGATTATCAAAAGCAAAAAGGCCCTGATCTGTGGTAGCACGGTAAGTAAGAAACATTCCCAGCGGAAGCATAATAAAGGTGGGAAGCCAGGTGGCGATGAAAGGGCTGATACTGCCATCTTCAGCAGAATTTTTGGCAAATATTCCTATGAAATGATAAGTGAGAAATAATAATATTGCAACAACCATGGGTAATCCCATTCCTCCCTTTCTAATAATGGCACCCAACGGTGCACCCACAAAGAAGAGGACAAAACAAGCTGCAGCCAAAGCATACTTCTCATGCAAGGCTATTTCGAATTTATTGATCTGCCGGAAACTTACCTTAAATTCCTCCTTTTTCAATTTTAGATGAGATAATGCAGCTTCTGCCGAACTTGTAGCAAAACCGGCGATTTGAGCAGCTTGTTGCGTATTATAAAGATCTAACAGTGATTCTCCAATAGCTATTGTTGTGTCTGCAGGTCTGTAATTAAGCGCCATGGTAGCAGCACCAGAACGGGTAAACATGCTTTCCTTAAAAACTTTTACCTCCTTGTTATAATCTGTAGAAAAAGAGTCTATACTCTCTCTTAATTCAGAAGTGTTTAGCATACCTTGCGTGCTGTGGTAATTCTCATCTTCCAGGTCTACATTATTAAATTCTGAAAGGTCGATATTTATCGCATATTCTTCGAAATAGCTTTTCGCATAAGGTTTGCTTTTCCTTTTTGCAGCGTCGTTAGGTTGTACTTCATCATAGTAATTTCCATCTTTGAGGACGAGGGAAAGAACATTTGAATCTGAGCTGCCCACGAGTTCACCTTCCGTAGCTTTCATAACAGTATAATTTCCACTTCGGGGGCCTTTTTTATGGATAATGATATCGGTAAGATATTGATCGTTATCCCCGCTTTTTTCATCAACTTTAATATTTATATCGCCAACCTCATTAAAGATATCTTCACTAATAGCCATAGCCGGCTTTAGTTTAGCGATATTCCTTCTAAGATTAATAGATTTAAATTCTGCTGCGGGAATTACATTGTTTGAAAAAAAGAAAGCCGTAAGACTCACAAAAAATATAAAGATTGTAAGTCCGCTCATTGCTCTTTGCAGTGAAATACCAGAAGATTTCATTGCTGCGAATTCGTAATTTTCAGCAAAACTTCCAAATGTCATAATGGAAGTAAGAAGGATAGTGAGCGGCAGGACCAGAGGCACAAGTTTAGGAGAAAAGTAGAGTAGAAACTTGAAAATTATTTCTACGTCCAGGTCCTTTCCTGCAAGTTCACCTATGTAGAGCCAGATCGTCTGCAATACAAAAATGAACATAAGAATTATAAAAACAGTAAAGAAGGTTTTTAGAAAACTTAATAATATGTACCTGTCAAGTATCTTCAATTTAATCTAACCGATTAATATAATAGCTGGAATATCTATCTTCATCAAACGTAAACAAGCTTTGCGCAAGCGGCTGGTCTGTTTTAAAAGTTTTTACAGTAATTGTTATTTTGGTGCCGTTATCCTGTGTCTGGATAAGGTTATAAATATGTTTTGTTTGAGAGTCTATTCCTAAAAGTATATCTTTTACTTCGGCATTGCTGTCCTGCGGAATAAGTTTTATATATTGGATTTTTCTGCCTTTTACGTCCTGGGTAATATCCCATTTGTAGTTATAACCTTCTTCATAAAAAGAAAACATTTTTGAAGGCGTAATGTTATTACTATCTTCTTCTACATAAGTTGAAATATTGATTTCTTCATCCTCAGGAATTATCGTGTAGATTTTCTTACCGTCAAACATTTGGGTAGTTCCCATTAAATTTAGAACATATTTATCACCTTTAATGCTGACGTCTCCGCGGGTTTCCTGACTTACATTCTCAGCAGTATTTTCCAGTGCGTATTTAAAATCGATTACCATATTATCGTAACCTTTCACTTTAGAAGATACCTCGTTTAATAAAGCTTTTGCTTTGTCAGAATTTTGAGCATTTAAGCCTACACTGATTAAAATAGAAAATAAAAAGATTAATTTTTTCATTACACTTACATTTTTTCGGACAAAATTTATATTCTGTCCTTTTAACATGCCTAAAAAGGCTTTATTCGTTTAACAATTGGTCAAGTGCCGCAAGATCTGTAATCAATACCTGCCGTGCTTTGCTTCCTTCAAAGGGGCCAACAATTCCTGCTGCTTCCAGTTGATCAATAATTCTTCCTGCACGGTTGTAGCCAAGTTTCAATTTTCGCTGCAGCAAAGAAGCAGAACCTTGTTGCGCCGTAACGATAACCTCGGCAGCTTCCCGAAAGAGTTTGTCTCTCTCGCTCACATCTATATCAACTCCTGTGCCATTATCCTCCCCTTCGTAAGCTGGCAGAAGGTGAGCATCTGGATATGCTTTCTGTGAACCAATAAATTCTGTGATTTTATCAACTTCGGGAGTATCTACAAAAGCGCATTGCAAACGCTTCATTTCGCTACCCTGCGTGAAAAGCATATCCCCCCGGCCAATTAATTGATCTGCTCCCTGACTGTCCAGAATTGTACGTGAATCGATTTTTGAAGTTACGCGAAACGCTATTCTTGCTGGAAAATTCGCTTTAATGATACCCGTTATTACATTCACCGAAGGTCGTTGTGTGGCAATTATAAGATGGATTCCCACCGCACGGGCAAGTTGTGCCAGTCGGGCAATTGGAGTTTCCACCTCTTTTCCCGCGGTCATAATCAAATCTGCAAACTCATCTACCACGAGTACGATATATGGCAAAAAGTGATGCCCGTCTTCAGGATTAAGTTTTCTGTTTTTAAATTTTACATTGTACTCTTTAAGGTTACGAACCATTGCGTTTTTCAGCATTTCGTAACGATTATCCATTTCGGTACAAAGAGAATTTAAAGTATGGATAACTTTAGTATTGTCAGTAATAATAGCTTCTTCAGTATCGGGTAACTTGGCCAGATAATGTCTCTCGATTTTATTAAACAGCGTAAGTTCTACTTTCTTTGGGTCTACCAGTACAAACTTGACTTCTGCAGGATGTTTGCTGTATAAAAGCGAAGTTAAAATAGCATTTAGACCAACAGATTTACCCTGCCCCGTTGCACCTGCCATTAGCATGTGAGGCATTTTTGCAAGGTCTACTACAAAAGTTTCATTCGAAATTGTTTTTCCTAAAGCCATGGGAAGTTCCATCTCGGCATTCTGAAATTTAGGAGAGGCAATAACCGAACGCATAGATACAATTGTGGAATTTTTATTAGGTACTTCAATACCAATCGTTCCTTTACCCGGAATAGGAGCAATAATCCTTATGCCAAGTGCTGAAAGAGACAATGCAATATCATCTTCCAGGTTTTTAATTTTTGAAATCCTGATTCCTGCTTCGGGAACAATTTCGTATAAGGTCACTGTAGGACCTACCGTAGCTTTTATTTGGGCAATTTCTATCTTGTAATTGCGCAAAGTTTCTACAATACGATTTTTATTTTCTTCAAGTTCCTGCTGGTTTACAGTAATGCCTCCTCCATAATCTTTTAGCAAATCCAGCGTCGGGAATTTATAATTGCTTAGCTCCAGAGTAGGATCAAATTCACCAAAATCACTTACCAGCTTTTTGCTTAAATTATCTTCTACTTCATCTTCTTCAGGAGGTGTTTCGACCTCCATTTCTACCTCGTCGTTTTGCTCTTTCTTTGGAGCAGGAGTAACTGTTGGCGTAGCTTTCTTTTCTTCCGGTGTTACTGTTTCCAGTTTTATTTCTGAAGCAGATTCTTCTTCAGCTTTCTGCTTTTTAAGAATTACTTCTTCCTTCCAGTCTTTCTCTTCTTCTGTTTCTGAAATATCTCCGCCAGATTTCTTGTCAAATTCAGATTGAAAATCCTTTTTAGACTTCTTGACGTAACTTCCAATAAGCTCTGGAGTAACTTTTAATCGAAGGGTGAGATAGACCATAAACAGGAATGTCATGAGCAAAACAGTTCCAAAGAACCCCAAATAATCCTGAAGGTAATCGTTTATTTCATAACCAATTCTTCCTCCCAGCAAAGGATTTTCTTCCGCAAAGAATCCAAAGAATAAAGACAACCAAATCATTACGAGGACTCCCCAGAACCAGAATTTTTGAAGGTTACTTCTTTTAAAATTAAAGAAGAGGTAAACACCGGTAAGACCTATAAGAAAGGAAATAACAAAGGCGGCAATGCCAAAGCCCTGGTAAATAAAGAAGTCACTAATAACGGCTCCAAATTTACTAAGCCAGTTTTTTGATTCGATTTGCCGGTTTGCCAGGTGATCCAAAGAAGACTGGTCTGCCTGCCAATTGAACAAAAAAGAGATGAAAGCTACAAGTAAAGCCAATCCAAACAACATTAAAAAACTTCCAAGAACCACTTTCTGTTGCCTGTTCAGCTTAAAAGTGAATTTGGAGGTTTTATTTGCAGGATTTTTTCTGGTTTTAGCTTTCTTTTTAGCCATATATGATTTGGAGTATTTCGGCAAAAATACAAATTAGCCTCATCTAAAATAAGGAAAAGCTTTAGGTATTTAAAATTAACATTTTTTGTTCTGAAATTGGGCGGAGTATGATAATTGTCAGTTCATAGCTTCAGTGAAATTGTAAATTTGTTATAGGTTTAGGAACGTGAGATGATCAGTTTCTATTGCCTTATTAAACTTCTAGTTATGAAAACTATAATTGTTGCTACAGATTTTTCGCCGGAGTCAGAAAACGCTTTGGCTTATGCAGCCGGTTTTGCTCAAAAAACAGGAGCGAGGATTATCCTTTTCAATTCGTTCACAATTCCTCTTCATGTTGCAAATACAATGCTACCAGCGTCGGCTTTGGACCATCTAATCAAGGAAAACAAGCATTTGCTGAAGTCCAAATGTGAGGCTATAGGCAAAAAGTTCTCTATTGATATAAGATTTGAATCTGAATTAATGGTCGAGGTTTCTGAAGAACTGGAACGGCTTTATGAAAAATATGATGCAGATCTTATTGTGATGGGAATGGCAGGACAGTCTGTGGCTCAGGATATCTTTGGCAATACGACAACTTCAGCGATTATGAAACACAGCTATCCTGTGCTGGCAATTCCTCAAAAAGCGAAATTTGATGTGATAAAGAACATTCTTTTCGCCTATGACGAACTTAAAGAAGGAAAAAAGGAAATTTCGGATAAAGTGAAAGAGATAGCAGATTTCTTTAGTGCGAAAATTGAGGTTTTTCATGTGCTGTCTAAGACGGAGGAGAAATGTTCGAGGGATATTGAAAATGAATTCCAGGGAACGGAGTATGAGTTCAAAGAAATAAAGTCAGAAGAAATTATTAAAGAAATTGAAAGCGAGATCAACAAATTACCGGCAGATATGTTGGTAATGATTCCGCAGAAATATAACTTCTGGGAGTCTCTGGTTCACAGAAGTAAAACCCGGATGATGGCTTCCAGATCCTCGGTTCCTGTATTATCTATCCCACTTTTATCTCCGCAAGGGGAGGGAGGAGTGTAAGATGTTGGCGGAATTTTATTTTTTAGATAATCCAAAAGCGGATTAAGATGATAAAACGGTCTCTTTGCTGTTATGCAAAACGGGTGTTTAAAAATGCCAATTATCGGCCTTTCCTTTTATTATGATTTGGAAATAACTCACTTTTTGATTTTCGTAAATTAGTGGTAATTTTTAAATCGAAAGTAAACAGGAATAATAGGGCTGCGCTGTCAAAAACTAGGAAGGGCCTCTAAATGGCAATTTTCAGTACTCTAATTCTTCTGAAGATACTCCAAAAGCGGATTAATGAACCGGTCAAAAGCTTCAATATGTGGAAGGTGACCCACATCTTTGATTTCCACAAGTTTTGCGTTAGGAATTTTGTTCCTGGTTTCTTCCCCAAGCTGGTCATAAAGACCCATAGTGGCTTTTACCTCTTCTGAAACCAAGTTTTTTCCAAGTGCGGTGCGGTCACGGGTACCAATGATTAAAAGGGTGGGAACCTTTAATTCACTAAATTCATAGAACACGGGTTGGGTAAGGATCATGTCGTAAGTAAGCGCGGCATTCCATGCAATAATAGGATAATTTTCACTGAGTGTCCATCCTGCTAATAGTTTCGCCCATTCCGCATAATCTTCGTTCCAGTCTCCGGCATAATAATTTTCCTTCTGATAACTCTTTATTGCTTCGTAGTCCTTCTTAAGTTCCTGCTGATACCAGTCATTTACGCTCTGGTAAGGTATCTTCAGTTTCCAGTCTTCCAGGCCTATAGGATTGACGAGGATCAAATTTTTGGTGTTTTCAGGATACATTAAGGCAAAGCGAGTAGCAAGCATGCCGCCCATGGAATGCCCAAGCACATTCATTTTTTCTATATCTAATGATTCGGCAAGCTTCTTCGTGTTTAAGGCCAGTTGCTGAAAAGTATACTGGAAGTAATTTGGTTTACTGGATTTTCCAAAACCAATTTGGTCTGGAACCAAAACGTCAAATCCTTCAGCAGAAAGTGCTTCTATAGTCGTTTCCCAATAAGCGCCATTAAAGTTCTTTCCGTGGAGCAACATTATAGTTTCTCCATTAGGATTTTCGGCTTCAATAAACATATAAGCCATTTCATTTATTTCCTGCTGTGCGTTTACCTCAAAATAATCTACTGAATAAGGATATTCGTAACTTGTAAGCCGCAAATCCAGTTCCTGAAGATCTTCTGTTTCCTGGGAAATCACCGGGAAAAAAGTAATAACTGCAAAGAGGATAATGTAACATTTGTTCAGCATAACAAGTCATTTTAGTCACAAAAAACTACGGGAAGATGTAAGGAAAATAAATAAATCCTGCTATAATGACAGCAACAACAGCTGCGAAAAATACTCCTCCTGCAGCAACATCTTTAATATGTCCAATTTTACTATGGAAATCTGGATGCACAAAATCAGCCATAGCTTCTACAGCGGTATTTAGGCCTTCAGCACCCATTACAAGACCAATAGCAGTTATCTGAAAAAGCCATTCGGTTCTGGTAATATCAAAAACGAGTCCGGCAATAGTTACAGCAATAGCTATTACAAACTGCACCTGGATACTTGGTTCATGTCTTAATAACAACCAGGCACCCTTCATTGCATAGCCTCCTCCTCTAATACGTTTTCCGAGGAAACTGTCTCTCATTATAAAAGCGTTTTTAGCGCTGCGAGATAATCTGGTTCTTCAGCAATATCTGCTACCTGTTGGCTGTGGATAACATTACCATTTTCATCCAGAACAATTACAACCCGGGACAATAATCCTTCCAGAGGACCATCTAACATCTCAAGGCCATAATCTTTCCCGAAATTTCTCTCCCTAAAATCTGATAAATTGACAACGTTTTCCAGTCCTTCATCATTTACAAATCGTTTTTGAGCAAAAGGCAAATCTCTGGAAATACAGAGTACAACTGTGTTTTTTAAATCTGAAGCTCTTTGATTAAAATTCCGGACTGAAGTTGCGCAAACTCCTGTATCTATACTTGGAAAGATATTCATCACCACGCGTTTTCCTCTAAAATCATTTAAAGTAGCTGTGGAAAGATCTGTTTTAACGAGTTCAAAATGCGGTGCTCTTTCATCTTTTGCAGGAAGGTCACCATAAGTGGTGACTCTATTTCCCCTGAAAGTTATCTGTGACATAAGTAATTTTTTTTTGAAAGATAAATTTAGGATTTAACTGCTTGAGTAATACTAAAATTATCATAAAACAGAAAAGGCTGCTTTTAATTAAAAGCAGCCTTTTGCATTTTTATATTTTTGTAATAAAAGCAGTTATTTATCTATAGAACCTAAAACTTTTTTCACAAAATTATTTGCGGCGTCCATTTCAGAATCACCATTTTCTATCATTTTATGAACCTCAACAGCTCCACAAAGATTGGTAAGTAATTCTCCGATTACATCCATTTCCTCATCAGAAACAGATCTGTGCTCGGTGAAGTTTTCCAATACTTCAATGGTATTTTCGAGTTTTTCAACATCGTTGTTCCGTTGAAGGTGTTTAATTACTGGTAACTTCATTTACTAATTCTTTTAACGGTTCAAATTTATTGGTCTGAACCTGATTCACAAAAGTTCCGTTCTTAAAAGTTGCAAAAGTTGGAAGGTTATTCACATTTGCCATTTTTCTGGATTCTGGAAATTTTTCGGCATCTACCATTAAGAACCTGACATTCTCATTTTCTGAAGCCAGTTTTTTAAACTTAGGCTTCATCAATCGGCAGTTACCACACCAGCCGGCCATGTATTGCACAACAACCGTCTCGTTTTCAGCAACCAACTCGTTTAAATTATCTTGATCTATTTCATTTACCATAGCAGTCTTTGATTCTTTAGTTTACACTTAAGTAAGATGCAACGCCTTCTCTGTCTGCGTTCATTCCTTCTTTTCCTTCTTCCCAGTTTGCAGGGCAGACTTCTCCTTTTTCCTGTACGTGAGTATAAGCATCTATTAAACGAAGAAATTCTTTTACATTTCTACCAAGTGGCATGTGGTTAACACCTTCATGGAAGATTGTTCCTTCTTCGTCTATAAGGTAAGTCGCACGGTAAGTTACGTTATCACCTTCAACAGTTAAATCTCCTGTTTCGTCATCGTACGATTCGTTAGTAATGTCCAGGATACCTAACCTCGAGCTTAGATTTCTATTGGAATCTGCAAGAATAGGATAAGTAACACCTTCAATTCCACCATTATCTTTAGGAGTGTTTAACCATGCAAAGTGAACTTCAGGAGTATCACAGGACGCACCAATTACTATTACATTCCTTTTCTCAAATTCTTCTAACGCTTCTTGAAAAGCATGCAATTCTGTAGGGCAAACGAAGGTGAAATCCTTAGGATACCAAAAAAGAAGAACTTTTTTGTTATTCTTTTGAGCTTCTTCAAGAATATTAAGCTTGAAAGTATCGCCCATATCATTCATTGCGTTTACACTTAAATTTGGAAATTTTCTTCCTACTAATGACATATTATAATTAATTTTAAAGTTTGATTTTCGTTTCTAATTCTGGTGCAAATTTAGGGAATGAAGGCAGGAAATCTAAAGTTTTAAATTTTAAATCCTTATGTGTAAATAGTATTTATTTATAATTATGAAAAGAAAATATAGAAAAATTCTATTTATGTCGGAATCAACAATAAAATAAGGAGCTTTCCGATCTTTTAAGTAGTAGATTTATCCCTTAATTGCTTGATTTTAATGTTAAAAGCAGCAAAAATGAGCGTCATGAAGGGACTCAAATAATTGAAGAAAGCATAACCAAAATATGACATCACAGGAACTCCTAAAACACCGCTGTGATATGCACCGCAAGTATTCCAGGGAACAAGTACAGAGGTAACTGTTCCCGAATCTTCCAGAGAGCGGCTTAAATTTTCAGGAGCAAGACC
The DNA here is from genome assembly GCF_031846645.1 of Autumnicola psychrophila. NCBI lineage: Bacteria > Pseudomonadati > Bacteroidota > Flavobacteriia > Flavobacteriales > Flavobacteriaceae > Autumnicola > Autumnicola psychrophila. The sequence continues at coordinate 219,261 of NZ_JAVRHN010000006.1, read as the reverse complement.
TTTATCCTTATAAGCCTTAGCAAACATTTTTCCCGGCACAACAATAGCCAAATATTGATCTGAAGCAGTTAAGTTCAACGCAAGACAACTGAAAACGGTACTGGCAAACAATCCAAATACTGTGTTGAACATGTTTAAAAGTGCTTTACTTATTCTTGCCAGTGCTCCAATGGCTTCCATTATTCCACCAAAAACCATAGCACAGATTATCAGCCATATTGTTCCCAACATACCGGCCATACCACCGGAAGAGAAAAGATCATTTAAATTTTCATTGCTGGTTTCAACCGCAGTGTCCACAGTAATAGCTTGCATAATACCTCTATAACCACTAATAAGATCAAGACTTTCCGTACCCGCAATTTGCGCTATGATATCCGGCTGAAAGAAAAGCGCGGCAATAGCTCCAAGTAATGTTCCTATTAAAAGTGCAATTAAAGGGGAGGTCTTTTTTACAATAAGAGCAATAACTAATACCGGAACTAAAAAGAGCCAGGGAGAAATCCTGAAAGATTGTTCTATGGAATCTAAAATAGCAGAAGTATCGGTAGTTCCTGAAGTATCAATATTAAACCCTATAATCACAAAAACAATAAGCGTAATAATAATTGTTGGCACTGTGGTGAGGGTCATATACCGTATATGTGTAAACAAATCTGTTCCGGCCATGGCTGGTGCTAAATTGGTAGTATCACTCAACGGAGAAAGTTTGTCTCCAAAATAGGCTCCCGAAAGTATTGCCCCGGCAGTCATTCCTACCGATATTCCCAAAGCTTCGGCAATTCCTATTAAAGCGATCCCTACTGTAGCCGAAGTCGTCCAGCTACTTCCCGTAGCCACAGAGATAACAGCACAAATAATGACGCAGGCCGCCAGGAAAATTGTTGGATTAAGAATCTGGAGTCCGTAGTAAATCATGGTAGGAATAATCCCGCTCACCATCCAGGTCCCGGCAAGAGCTCCTACCATTAATAAAATTAAAATTGCTCCTGTGGTACTTTGTATATTCCCTGCTACTTCATCTATCATTTTATCGTAGTCTACTTTATTAAAGTAGCCCACGATAGCTGCAACAGCTCCACCAAGAAGGAGAATGAATTGATTTGAACCATCAAGTGCTGCATCTTTAAAAACAAAAACATTAAAAGCCAGCATAGCAATTAAGGCAAAGACGGGAATTAATGCTTCCCCAATACTCAGCTCCCTGTTTTCTTCAATTTTTTCATTTTTAAAGGAGGTGTTTTCGTTTTCCATTCAGCGTTTGTGGTTTCTTAAGGAATAGGCAGGGAAGAAGTCAGTATTAAATTATTTTCTCAAATTCAGGAGAATGTTCCGTTTAGCCAATATTCTTTCCCTTTGCCTGTTTAGCCTGTAATGTTACGATTTTAAACAAAATTTGACAAGTTTTAATCTATTTCTGCCGAATAACAGAAGTAAAACATTTACAATTTCAATTCGCTTTATTTTTTTATTCAGTCGTTTCAGGTTCTATTTATAAAAAAGCAGTAATGATAAATATTTTTTATCATATACTTATTTATATACGTATTTATTCTTAATTATATAATTACGTATTGTTCGTCAACTTTGTAGTACTTAAATTTTTACAAAGCCTCTTTTCAGCATTGGTCATTGAAGAGAATAGTCGTACTTTTGTTACTATTCGTTAAGAAATCAACATAAAAAAACATAGAATTATGAGTAAATATGATGTTGCGGTAATAGGTTCAGGTCCCGGAGGTTATGTGGCGGCCATACGCTGCGCACAATTGGGAATGAAAACTGCAATCATAGAAAAATATCCAACTTTGGGAGGTACATGTCTAAATGTAGGTTGTATTCCAAGTAAAGCTTTATTGGATTCTTCGCACTATTATCATGATGCTGTAGAGCACTTTGAAGAACACGGGATTGATATTCCAGGCGACATAAAAGTGAACCTGGAGCAAATGATGAAACGGAAATCTTCTGTAGTGAGCCAGACTTGCGACGGAGTGAAATTCCTGATGGATAAAAATAAAATTGATGTCATCCAGGGAGTAGGGTCTTTTAAAGATAAAACGCATATCAAAATTGAGAATTCTGAAGGCGAAACTCAGACTATTGAAGCTAAGAATATAATTATAGCCACAGGTTCCAAACCTTCAAATTTGCCATTTATCGAGCTTGATAAAGAGCGGGTGATCACTTCTACTGAAGCGCTTAAGCTGAAGGAAATTCCGAAGCACATGATTGTTATTGGTGGCGGAGTGATTGGTCTGGAACTAGGCCAGGTTTATAAGCGACTTGGTGCTGAAGTTTCCGTCGTGGAATTTATGGACAGTATTATTCCTACAATGGACAGCGCCCTTGCCAGAGAACTTACGAAGGTTCTTAAGAAACAAGGCGTTAAGTTTTATGTAAAGCATAAAGTAAAAGCAGTGGAGCGAAATGGTGATGAAGTTATTGTAAAAGCTGACGATAAAAAGGATCAGGAAGTGGAACTAAAAGGTGATTACTGTCTCGTTTCTGTTGGTCGTCGTCCTTTTACTGATGGGCTTAATGCTGAAGCTGCCGGAGTAGAACTTGATGATAAAGGCCGGGTAAAAGTGAATGATCATTTACAAACCAATACAGCAAATATTTACGCGATTGGTGATGTGGTGCGAGGTGCCATGCTGGCTCATAAAGCAGAGGAGGAGGGAACTTTTGTTGCTGAAACCATTGCCGGTCAAAAACCGCATATCAATTATAACTTAATCCCGGGTGTGGTTTATACCTGGCCTGAAGTTGCTGCTGTTGGAAAAACCGAAGAAGAACTGAAGGAAGCAGGAGTAAAGTATAAAGAAGGTAAGTTTCCTATGCGTGCTTTGGGACGTTCCAGGGCCAGCGGAGATATTGACGGATTCGTAAAAATCCTTGCTGATGAAAAGACCGATGAGGTGCTTGGAGTACATATGATTGGTGCCCGTACTGCAGATCTTATTGCTGAAGCGGTTACGGCAATGGAATATCGTGCTTCTGCAGAGGATATTTCAAGGATGAGCCATGCGCATCCAACTTTTGCTGAAGCAGTAAAAGAAGCAGCTCTTGCAGCAACAGATAATCGTCCATTGCATATTTAAGACTGTTAGAAATTAAAATTTACAGCCCGGAAGCATATGATTCCGGGCTTTTTTGTTATGGTGGGAGCTAACTATAAAAATTTGTAGGAATACTGAAAATTTCCAAATTTTGAATCGCTGAATTTCATACATTTACCCAATAATTCTAAAATTTTTAGAAACCATGGCAAAAGAAAAATCACCTTCAAAAAATTCGGCTAAGAAGGAGCCCGTGCTTAACCTAAAGGAAAAGCGTGCAGCGAAAGCAGCTAAGAAAAAGAACAGAACATAATCTTTATCTGATATCTTGTAAATAAATGGAGGCATTTCGCCTCCTTTTTTATTTTTTCTTTTTCCGATTGGCGTGTTTATCGCCACGGGTCTTAGGTTTTTTATACTTTTTTGCAATTTCCCTTCGATAAGAACCACCAAGATTCTCTTTACGATTCTTCTCCTTTTTCTCGTGAAAAGCGGGACCTGCTTCGTCTGCAGCTGTACCCGGATTGTTTATTTCTATGGCACGAGGGCGTTCTTCCGGAATTAATTCCGTAGAAACCTCTACTTCTTTGGGCAAATCGTATTGTGGCACCTGCAGCTTCATAAGTTGCTCGATACTTTCCAGGCTTTCCTGTTCCTTATCTGTAGTAAACAAAAAGGAAATACCCTGTTTTTCTGCACGGCCTGTTCTTCCAATCCTGTGCATATAATTTTCGGGATATGCAGGAGTGTCAAAATTCACAACATGGGAAACATTTTCAATATCGAGTCCGCGGGCCATTACATCTGTAGCGATTAGAATTCTGCAGAATCCGTCACCAAATTGGCGTACACTTCTCAATCTGTAGTTCTGGCCTTTTCCGGTATGGACAATAGTAGCTTCTTCCGGAAATTCTTTATCGATAATTTCAAACAACCTGTCGGCGATACGTTTGTTGCCTAAAAAAATCAATACTTTGCTGAAATTTTCCCTGTCTTGCAGTAAGTGCTTCAGCAAATTTGCTTTTGTGTTAAAATTTGGAATCTTAAATCCCCGTTGCTCAATATTCTCTAACGGAGTCCCGCTAACGGCAACCGAAATTTTTTCCGGAGCTTTAAAATTAACATCGATGAGTTCTTCCACAGTTTCCGTCATGGTTGCAGAAAACATAATGCTCTGTCGGTTCTGCGGCAGTAATTCCAGGATATTGTTGATTTGAAATTTGAATCCAAGATCCAACATTACGTCAACTTCATCTATCACCAGCTTCTGAATAGATTTTAACAGCACCGCTCTTCTTAGAACCAGATCGTACAATCTACGCGGAGTTGCCACCAGGATATCCTGTCCTTGCAGCAAACTCTCGTGCTGAGTGTTAATATTTACTCCGCCATAAACACCCGAAACCCGAACATTAATATATTTTGCCAACTTCTCAATCTCTTCCACCACCTGTACTACCAATTCTCTGGTAGGCACCATTATAAGTATCCTCGGATTCTTTTGTTCAGAATATTTCAGCATTTTCAGCAGCGGGAGGAGGTAAGCAAAAGTTTTTCCGGTTCCCGTTTGCGCTATCCCCACTACATCTCTTCCAGACATGATTGAAGAAAATGCCTGTTCCTGGATTGGAGTGGGCGTTTGGAAGTTTAAATCTTCCAGTGCATTGCGTAAGGGTGTATTTAGATTTAGATCCTGAAAAGTCAAAGTATAAATTTTAATTTGCGGCAAAGGTAAGCTATGATAGCCAAATTAAAAGATAAAAGTCTGATGGAAAATAAGATGTAGTATCACGTGTTTTTTCCCTCCTGAAATCCTAATATTTAACCCAGTAGGTAAACCACATTATCCATGTAGCATAAAAAACGAATGGACAAAGAATAGAGTTGGCTAATAATAGTAATGCAAATGATTTCTTTACAAAGTAGAGTATAAGTCCGAGAATCAAATTTATTCCGAATAAGAATAAAACAATTTTTAAAGTTTCAAGCGCAGAGTTTAATTCGGGCTTTGTCCAGTAATACCAAAGTCCCATCAGTAAGAATTCAATGAGAAAAATTCCAATACCGAATTTTACTAGTTTACGATGTTCCATGGTTTCTTTATTACTTCTATACCATTTTCAATACTATTTCAGAAGGTAAGTTTCTTAGTAGTTCGGGAGGACTTATTCCTTATTTTTCGAGCTTATATTTGATGATTTAGCTACACCTAATATACTGTTATTTATTAACTTACTCAATTTTAATTGTATAAGCAGCCTCAAATTTTTTCCCTGCTTCCAGTTTCAAAATATCTTCCTTGGTTTCCAGATTTTGATCTGTCCCTTCCAAATCTGCAATTCCCAGCCACGGCTCGATACAAACATAAGGTGCGCCGGGTTTTGCCCAAACACCAAGATTTTTAAAATCGGAATACTCAAGAGTCAATATAGTACCCGATAATTGGCTTTTTAGAGCCACCTCTTTAGAAGGGATATTTTTAAAAATCAGCGCATCATCATCAAAAAGATGCTCATGAAGCTGAATTTTTTTCTCATTTTGAAGAATTTTCTTCGTGTTTAGACTTACTAAACCTTCATTATTCAGGATGTGCGTGCTCAAATCCATATTTTGGTCAAATTCCAGGTAATAATCTTTATATTTTTCATCATTATTAATAGGAGTATTAAAAGCGGGATGACCTCCAAGAGAGAAAAACATAATTTTGCTATCCAGATTAGTAATTTTGTGACTGACTTTAAGTTTTTTGCCCTTCAGCTTAAAAATAATCTGGAAATTGAACTTAAAGGGATACGTTTTTAGACTTTCTTCAGAATAAATCAGCTCAAAAACGAGTTTATTTTCTGCTTTTTCTTTTACCCTGATGTCTTCATTGTGCCGCAGCATTCCGTGCTTAGGCATTTCATAAGTTTTACCTTTATAAAAATATTGTCCACCCTTTAAAATGCCAATTATCGGGAATAAGTTAGGCGCATGGCTGCTCCAGATTTCAGGATTGGCCTGCCAGATATGTTCTTTTTCGGTTTTAAGATTTTTGATGCTGCAAAGTTCAGCTCCTTTTTCAAGCACTGAAATGCTGAGGTGCTCATTCTGAATAGTAAATTTTTTCAAAACTGAAGGTTTTATGTTCCGGAATTAAAGTTACAATCATTATTTCTCTTTTATTCGGAGGACAAGATGTTTTAGTTACTTTTGAATTCAGATAAAATCTAAAAATGAAGAAAATTCTCGCTTTTGCCGGTTCTAACAGCAGTACTTCTATTAACCACCGTTTGCTTAAACATATTTCCGAAAGGATCCAGGGGCACGAAATGAAGTTGATCAAACTTACCGAATATGACTTCCCTATGTATAGTGCAGATCTCGAAAAGGAAAGAGGAATTCCCATGGATGTAAAGATTGTAAAAAATATAATTGCCGAACATGATGCTCTTATTATTGCCGTTAATGAGCATAATGGCACAGTTTCTTCTTATTTCAAGAATTGCATCGACTGGCTTTCCCGTGCTGATAGAAATTTTCTGAAGGATAAAAAGATCCTGCTTATAAGTACTTCCAACGGTGCACGTGGTGCTGCAAGTGCCTTGGAATTTACAAAAAGTGTCCTACCCAGGTTTGGCGGGCAGGTTATCGAAAGTTTCAGTTTTCCTTCGTATGCAGATAATTTTCAGGATAACAAAGTACATAATGAAGTTCTGGATATGGGAATTGAAGATGTTTTGACCACATTTTCTCATGAGGTGGAGGAATCAAAATGAATGTCCGGAAAAAGTTAAAAAATCAATAATCTTTTTCTTGCTTCTTGCTTCTTGCAGCGGAGCGATCTTTCATCTTTATTCAAAATTTTCTTTCCTTACCTTTGCACCTCAAATTGAAATTTTAAGTGCGTACCACCAAATCCTATCCTTTAGATAATCCGGAACAATTTAAAAAACAGTTATTCGCCTGGAGCCGGCAGTTTGATGAAATTACCTGGCTGGACAGTAATAATTATCAGCAGGAAAACAGCAGTTTTGACGCTCTCCTGGCGGTGCAGGCATTTACAGCTTTAAAAACAGATTATCACCAGGCTTTTGATCAACTTCAGGAGTACCAGGAAACCACTAAAGACTGGATTTTCGGCTACCTTTCCTACGAGCTCAAAAATGATGTGGAGCGGCTGACTTCAAAGAATTTCGACGGACTCCGTTTTCCGGATCTTTACTTTTTTCAGCCTCAAAAAATTATTCAGGTTAAAGGAAACACTGCAGAATTCCATTATTTGCGGATGGTAGATGATGAAATGGATGGGGATTTTGCAGAAGTACTTGATTTGGAAGAGAGAGGAGAGAGTAAAGAGGAAGGACTAAGAAATGAAAAAATTTCACCACGCATTTCAAAAAAAGAATACCTTCAAAAAGTTCACAACATGCTGGAGCACATTCAGCGGGGAGATATTTATGAAGCTAACTTTTGTCAGGAATTCTATGCCGAAAATTGCCAAATTCAGCCATCGGCTGTTTTTTCCAGGCTGAATGAAATTTCGGGTTCTCCGTTTGCCACTTTTTTAAAATTGGAGCAGCACTATCTGCTCTGCGCCTCTCCGGAGCGTTATTTAAAGAAAACCGGAAGCAAAATTTTGTCCCAACCAATTAAAGGAACGGCCAGAAGGGCAGAAAATAAGGAAGAAGACCTCGAAATTAGCCAGGCATTAGCAAATGACCCGAAGGAAATTTCCGAAAATGTGATGATTGTCGACCTGGTAAGGAACGATTTGTCGAAAATTGCCAAAAAAGGCAGTGTAAATGTGGATGAGCTTTGCAAAGTCTATACCTTTAAACAGGTGCACCAGTTAATTTCAACAATTTCGGCACAACTTGAAGATGGAATTCCTGCTGTAGAAACCCTGCGCGCCACATTCCCGATGGGAAGCATGACCGGAGCTCCAAAAATTTCGGCAATGAAAATTATTGAGGAACTGGAAGAAACCAAACGCGGACTTTATAGCGGCGCCGTGGGTTACTTTACGCCAAACGGTGATTTTGATTTTAATGTGGTAATCCGCAGTATTCTTTATAATGCTGAAGATCGATATTTGTCATTTTCTGTTGGTGGCGCTATTACCGCACAATCTAATCCTGAAAAGGAATATGAAGAATGCCTGCTCAAAGCAAAGGCGATGCATGATGCCCTGTCTAATTAAAGTTTTATTCAGGCACTGGAAAATTGACATTTTCGCAGGTGTTAGAAGAGGCGTCTTTTTGTATATTTGAGTATCTATGGAGAAATCTTTTAAAAATACCCTCAAATCCAGGTTTCCCTTCTTATGCGGAAAAAATCTTCTGCTGGCAGTCAGCGGGGGACTGGACAGTGTAGCTCTGGCGTATCTTTGTAAAGCTGCGAAATTAGAATTTTCCATAGCACATTGCAATTTTAATCTTAGGGGCGAAGAAAGCGACGGGGACGAAGATTTTGTGATTGATCTGGCAGATGAGCTGGAAGTTGAAGTTTTTGTTCAGAATTTTGATACCGAAGCTTTTGCTGAAGAAGCAAAAATTTCTATACAAATGGCAGCGCGTGAATTGCGCTATAACTGGTTTCAGGAATTATCAGATACTTTAAAATTTGAATATATTCTCACGGCTCACCACGCCAACGACAATCTGGAAACTTTCCTTATCAACCTGGTGCGTGGCACCGGACTGGAAGGTTTAAGCGGAATTTTAATTGAAAACGATAGAATTATTCGGCCAATGCTGGATTTTTCCCGGAAAGAAATAGAAACTTATGCCCGCGATAACAGCATCAAGTGGAGGGAAGACAGTAGTAATGCTTCTACAAAATATCTTCGGAATAAAATTCGGCACGATGTAGTTCCTATGCTGGAAGAATTGAATCCGCAGTTATTGCAAAGTTTTTCTCAAACTCAGGCGCATTTAAAAGAAAGTGAAGCGTTAATTGACGATTATATAAGCCTGATTTATCCTAAAGTGGTGAAATTTGGCAAATTTGGCTATACGCTGGATGTTGAATATCTTAAGAAATTGCCAAATACAAAAGCAATAATTTATCAGCTGCTGAAATCTTTTGGTTTCAGAGAATGGAATGATGTTTACAATCTCCTGGATGCACAGCCCGGGAAGATCGTTTATTCTGAGGATTACCGGCTTATAAAAGATCGTGATACCTTAATTTTAACCGAAATAAATCATTCTGAAGATAAAGTTTATACTATTGCTGAAGAGGAAGATTTGGTAATGTTGCCGCTGGGCAGGATTGCTTTTCGAAACGTAGAGGAAATTGACAAAAACAGGGATAACACAAGAATTTTTGTTGCGAGGGAAAAACTTCAGTTTCCGCTGAAAATCAGGAAGTGGAAAAAAGGTGATTATTTCTATCCTTTCGGGATGAAAGGCAGAAAGAAACTCAGTGACTTTTTTAAGGACCAAAAAATGTCCATTCCGGAAAAGGAAAATACCTGGTTGTTATGTTCCGGAGAAGACATTGTGTGGGTAATAAACCACAGGGCAGACGATCGTTTTGCAGTAACTTCAGAAAAGCAGGAAATACTAAAAATTTCGTGCTGCCTTCAATCCTTCAGCTAAAGCTAAAACAATAAAATTTATACGGTTTATTCGGTAATTTCTATCTTTAGGCACTTTTAAAACCCACGGAATGAAATTATTCAGAATTACTTTACTTTTAAACCTATTCTTCTTTATTGGAGCTCAGTCTTTTGCCCAGTTACAGGAGGATTACAACGTAGAAGAAAATTATACAAAGATGGAAGTGGATATCCCGATGAGGGACGGTACAAATCTCCATACCACTATTTATTCACCTATTGATACCTCTACAGAATACCCAATTTTAATGCAACGTACGCCTTACAGCTCACGGCCTTATGGAGAAGACCAGTTCCGTTCCAAAATTGGTCCAAACGAATATTTAATGCAGCAAGGAAATATCATCGTGTACCAGGACGTTCGTGGCAGATGGATGAGTGAAGGGGAGTACGACAATATGCGAGCTTTTATTCCAAATAAAACAGGAGAACAGTTTGATGAGGCCAGCGATACTTACGATACCATTGAGTGGCTGATAAATAATGTGGAAAATAATAATGGCAGGGTTGGCACCTGGGGGATTTCCTATCCCGGTTTTTATGCTACATATTCACTTTTAAGTGATCACCCGGCGTTAAAGGCGGCTTCCCCGCAGGCCAGTATAGGCGATTTCTTTTTTGACGATTTCCATCATAATGGAGCTTATCTTCTAAGTTACTGGCGGGCAACTGCGCTTTTCGGTTACCAGAAAGATGGCCCTACAGATGAGGCCTGGTACAACCTTCCGGAACTTGGAACTCAGGATCAATACCAGTTTTTTCTGGATGCAGGTCCGTTGAGCAATCTCGATAAATACTATGGAGAGGATAATATTTTCTGGCAGCAATTAAAGGAGCATCCAAACTATGACGAATTCTGGCAATCCCGCGGAATCGTGCAGCATATGAAAGACATTAAGCCGGCGGTGATGATCGTGGGCGGACTTTTTGATGCTGAAGATCTTTACGGACCGTTCAATATTTATAAAAGTATCGAAAAGCACAGCGATAATTATAATTCAATAGTTTTTGGTCCCTGGAGCCACGGAGATTGGGCCAGGAATGAAGAAAGACAGGCAGTAGGAAATGTTTATTTTGGAGATAATATTTCTGAAGATTTTCAGCAGAACTATGAGACCGTATTCTTTAATCATTTTCTAAAAGGAGAAGCAGATGGAAATACCGGACTTGCAGAAGCTCATATGTACGACACCGGCGAAAGGAAATGGGATAACTATGAAGCCTGGCCACCAAAAGCAGTAGAAAAAAGATCATTCTACCTTGGCGAAAATGAGAACTTAATAGATAATCCTTCAGATTCTAAGGAAGAATTTATCAGCGATCCAAAAAAACCTGTTTCCTATAATAATGAAATTAAAATGGTTTTTACTCCGCGGGAATATATGACCGGCGACCAACGATTTGCGGCCAGGAGACCAGATGTACTAGTTTTCGAAACCGAAGTTTTAGAGGAAGACCTGAAAATGGCCGGACCTATAGAAGCGCGTCTACAAGTTGCTACCACCGGAACTTCAGCAGATTGGGTGGTGAAAGTAATCGATGTTTATCCTCCCGATGCCGAAGATTATGAAGAGACTCCGGCACATCTTAAAATGAGCAATTATCATATGATGGTGCGCAGTGAAGTCATGCGCGGAAGGTTTAGAAACGGATTTGAAAATCCGGAGCCTTTTGAGCCAAATAAAAAAACTGCTGTTAACATCAATTTACAGGATATTAATCATACTTTTAAAAAAGGGCATAAGTTGCAAATTCAGGTTCAAAGTACCTGGTTTCCACTAATAGATCTTAATCCGCAGACTTATATTCCTAATATTTTTGAAGCCGAAGAAGAAAATTTTCAGAAGCAAACACATACCGTTTACGGAGATTCGGCTGTGATATTTTCAGTTTTAAATGAATAGAGAATTTATGAATTTCAGTTATAAAAAGCTACTTCCGTTATTGTTAATTCTAGCTGTTGCTTCCTGTAAACAGGAGGGAAAGGCTGTTTCAGAAGTTGATATTGAACAAAATTCCGCAGCGTTAAACGAGTATTTTGACGAGCAGTTTCAAAAGGAAGTAGCGGAATCACCAATGCTTCAAACACGCTTGGGAATAAAGGAGGATTACGGTAAATGGGACAACTTTTCTACAGAGAAATATGCTGAAGACCTTAATCAGGCAAAAACCAGACTGGATTATATAGACGATATAGATCCTGCAAATCTGAATGAAGACGTACGGCTTAGTTATGCGTTGTACAGGCATGGACTGGAAAATGAAATTGAGGATTATAATTATAGATTCTATGATTACCCGGTAAACCAGATGTTTGGCTACCACTCTCAGTTGCCTGCTTTTCTTATAAACATGCACAGCATAGATTCTATAAGCGATGCTAAAGCCTATATTTCGAGGCTTAAGGGATTTCCTGAAGCTTTTAAAGAAATTATTGAAGGATTAAGAATAAGGGAGCAGAACCAGATTATGCCACCGCGGTTTGTTTTTAATAAAGTATTGGATGACTCCCGGAACGTTATTACCGGAAGACCATTTGAGAAATCTACTGACGCAAGTACATTACTCGCAGATTTTAAATCCAAAGTAGAGGCCCTGGATATTTCTGAAGAAGAAGAGCAGCAATTAATTTCAGAAGCCGAAACTGCACTTGTAGAGCAGGTGAAACCGGCTTATACGGAGCTAATTGCTTTTCTGGAAAATCAACAGAAGCGGGCAACGTCTGAAGCCGGGGTATGGAAATTTCCTAAAGGTGAGGAGTATTTTAACAATGCTTTAAAAAGGACAACCACTACAGATTTAACTGCAGATGAAATTCATGAAATCGGGTTAAATGAAGTTGCGCGCATCCACAGGGAAATGGAAGAGATTATGAAGGAAGTGGAATTTGAAGGTTCGCTTCAGGATTTCTTTAACTTCATGAGGACAGATGAACAATTTTTTTATGAAGATAGCGAAGAAGGACGGGCAAAATACCTTGCTGATGCTAAAGAGATTATAGACCAGATGCGGGAAAAGCTTCCTGATTTATTTCTTACACTTCCTGAAGCCAAAATCGTGGTGAAAGCTGTGGAACCTTTCAGGGAAAAAAGTGCAGGAAAAGCATTTTATCAACAGCCAGCTATAGACGGTTCACGTCCAGGAACATTTTATGCCAATCTTTATGATATACGTGCTATGCCCACTTACCAGCTGGACGCGCTGGCTTATCACGAGGGTATTCCGGGACATCATATGCAAATAGCAATCGCTCAGGAACTGGAAGAGGTTCCCGATTTCAGAAAATTCGGTTTTTATACAGCTTATGTTGAAGGCTGGGGATTGTATAGTGAGTTGCTTCCGAAAGAAATAGGTTTTTATGAAGATCCTTATTCAGATTTTGGCCGATTGGCCATGGAGCTATGGAGAGCCTGCAGGTTAGTGGTAGATACTGGAATTCATGCTAAAAAATGGACTCGTGAAGAGGGAATCGACTATTATAAACAAAACACACCCAATGCAGAAAGTGATGCCATTAAAATGGTGGAGAGGCATATTGTAATGCCAGGTCAGGCAACAGCTTACAAAATTGGAATGAATAAGATTCTTGAGCTGCGGGAAAGAGCCAGGTCACAATTAGGAGAAAATTTTGATATACGTGAATTTCATGATGTAGTTTTGCTCAACGGAGCGATACCTTTAAACATCCTGGAACAAAAGGTTAATGATTGGATCGCAGAGAATAAAAGTTAAACACTAACAATTGGAGCAAATAGAGCAAAAGGATCTTAAGTTGATAAAGCTTAGGAACAACAATCAGACTGAAGTGGGAATTCTTAATTTGGGAGCTACACTTTTTAGTATTAAAATGGATGATTCATCTGGTAAAAGGGTAAATGTGATAGTTTCTCCAAAACGACCTGAAGATTTTCTCACCGCCAGCTATAAGGATCATAATAAATTATTCGGGGCTTCTATAGGCCGTTTTGCGGGTAGAATTAGTAAAGGAGAATTTAGTATTGGAAATGAAAAGTATGAGCTTCCACAACAAAATGGAGAGCATTTGCATGGGGGAGCTGAGGGATTCCAGTATAAATTATGGCATGTAGAAGAAGAAACTTCAGGAAAAAATCCATCGGTTACTTTGTCTTACCTTAGTAACGACGGAGAAGAAGGATATCCGGGAAATTTAAAAGTTCAGGTTAACTATACGCTTTCTGAAGATGATAAACTTAGTATAACCTATACAGCAGAAACTGACAGGAACACCATCGTTAACCTCACCAATCATGCTTATTTTAATTTAAATGGAGAAGGTAGTGTGAGTGATCATTTCCTTTTTATTAATGCCGATAAAATTCTGAAGATCGATGAGAAAAATCTTCCCACGGGCGACCTCGTGAATTTACCGAAAAATCCCAAGAACTTTGGTAGCAATAAATTAATAGGGAACCGGGTTTTAAATGATGCTTATGTACTAAATTCTGACGACCAGGAGGTTTCTGCGAGATTGTTCTCCCCAATGACGGGAATAAAAATGGAAATGCGCACTAATCAAAGTGCGATTATAGCTTATGCTCCTGAAGAATTGCCGTCCTCTCTAAGTTACCAGACCTCCATTTCAAAGGAATATCCTTCCATCTGTCTTGAGGCACAGAATTTTCCTGATGCTCCACACTTCCGGAATTTTCCTTCCAGCCAGCTGGCGCCTGGAGAAAAGTACATTAATGAGATCTCGTTAAGTTTTTCAGTAAAGAAATAATATTAATTAATTTTAAATGTAATTTTTACGTTTAAAATTTAAAATTATATATTTAACAAAATTTTAAATTGACCTATGGAATTTGAATTACTGGATCAAATTGTTTTCGCAGCATATGCATTATTAATCATTGGGATAGGTTTATGGGTTTCCAGAGGAAAGGGAGAATCTTCAGAAGATTATTTTCTTGCCAGTAAATCTTTACCGTGGTGGGCGATAGGTACTTCCCTGATCGCAGCAAATATTTCCGCAGAGCAGTTTATAGGGATGTCTGGTTCTGGTTTTGCAATAGGTCTCGCCATAGCATCTTATGAGTGGATGGCAGCAATTACATTGCTGGTAGTGGGAAAATTCTTTTTACCCATATTTATTGAAAAGAAACTTTATACGATTCCGGAATTTGTGGAAGTACGTTATGGGACGAACCTTAAGACGATATTGGCCATTTTCTGGATTGCACTTTTTATTTTCGTTAACCTTACTTCGGTTCTTTATCTGGGTGCCACAGCTCTCGATACTATTATTGGTGTTGGAGATGGTTCCATATTTATGTATTCTATAGTAGGTCTTGCGCTCTTTGCGGCTGCGTACTCGCTTTATGGCGGACTTGCTGCTGTGGCATGGACAGATGTTGTGCAGGTGGTTCTTCTTATCGCTGGTGGTTTGATCACCACTTACATTGGCCTTACTCATGTGGCAGAAGATGGAGGAGTGATATCGGGTATGGTTTCTATCTACGAACAGGTACCAGAGAAGTTTTCTATGATCCTGGAGAAGGGAGAGATAATGACACCTAATGGAAAAGATGCCTGGTGGGATTTACCGGGATTAGCCGTGTTACTTGGAGGAATGTGGGTTGCGAATCTCTACTACTGGGGATTCAATCAATACATTATCCAAAGGACACTGGCTGCAAAAAGTCTTCGTGAATCGCAGAAGGGAATTATCCTGGCCGGATTTCTTAAACTACTTATTCCGTTAATAGTGGTTATTCCCGGAATCATAGCTTATGTGATGAACACCGGGCCTAACGGAGAGATATCTTCAGCATTTACAGATCCTTCTTTTATTGGTGAAAGCGGAACCATTATCAATGACAACGCCTTTCCATGGCTTATAAAAGAATTTATTCCTGTGGGTCTTAAGGGCCTTGTATTGGCTGCTCTGGCCGCGGCTATCGTGTCTTCCATTGCATCAATGCTGAACTCTACAGCAACCATTTTTACCATGGATATCTATAAACCATATTTTAGTAAAGGACGTTCTGATAAAAACCTGGTTACGGTAGGAAGGCTTTCTGCTACAATTGCTCTTATTATAGCTGTAATTCTTGCTCCGCAACTGGCAAACCTGGGTCAGGTATTCCAGTATATCCAGGAATATACGGGTATTGTGAGTCCGGGTATCCTGGCGGTATTTATGCTTGGTTTATTTTACAAAAAGACTACTAACAAAGCAGCAATTTGGGGAGTTTTGTTATCTATTCCAATAGCGCTTTATTTTAAAGTTGGTCCAAATGGATGGGTAGATAGTCCACTTTTTGTGGAGTTGCCTTTCATGCACCAAATGTTCATCACCTGGATATTAACGATGCTCATTATGGTTGGGATAAGTTATGCTGAAACAAAAGGAAGAGACCATGAAAGAGCCATTATTATTTCTAAAAAGTTATTTAAAACAGGTCCTGTTTTTAATATATGTGGTTTTGCAATTTTATTAATTGTTGCAATGCTATATGCTTTATTCTGGTAGAAAAAATAAGATAAACTGAAGCATAAAAAAGGCTGCGGAATATTTTCCGCAGCCTTTTTTATAGAAGAAGGAAAGTTAATTAGACTTCCTTCGTATAATGTTTTTCAGGAAGTTGTTTAAGAGTATTCGCAGCCATTTCTGCTGTAATATCACGCTGTGGCCCCGCAAACATTTCATAACCCACCATAAACTTTTTTACTGTTGCAGACCTTAGGAGCGGCGGGTAGAAAGACATGTGGAAATGCCACTCCGGATATTCTTTTCCATTTGTAGGAATTTGATGGATTCCTGAAGAATATGGAAAAGAAGTCTCAAAAAGATTGTCATACATGATCGTCAATTTCTTAATGATCTCAGCAAAAGACTGTTCTTCTTCCTCGTTTAGCTGACCAATATGTTGATGATGTTCCCGCGGAATTATCATCGCTTCATAAGGCCAAACCGCCCAGTAGGGAATGAGTGCTACAAAATGCTCATTTTGGACCAGGATGCGTTCATCCAGTTCAAGTTCCTGCTTTAAGTAATCTGCCAGCAGGCTGCGCTTATTTTCCTGCCAATACTCTTTAAAGTGTTTCGATTTCTTCTGAATTTCTGTTGGGATTGAAGATTGCGACCAGATTTGCCCATGCGGGTGCGGATTGCTACATCCCATAACAGCACCTTTATTTTCAAAAATCTGTACGTAATTGATGTTTTCTCTGCTTCCCAAATCTGCATATTCTCTTTTCCACATTTTCACCACCTTTTTAATGTCGCCGGTCTTCATCAAAGGAAGTGTAAGTGAGTGATCTGGAGAAAAACAGACTACTTTACAGATTCCCTTTTCTGCTTCGGCTTTTAACAGGCCGTCGTTCAGCTTTTTTTCCGGAGTATCAGGTAATAATGCTGAAAAATCGTTTGTAAAAGCAAATGGTTCGGTATAATCGGGATTGGTTTCTCCACTGGTACGGGTATTTCCGGGGCATAAATAACAGGAAGGATCATAATCTGGTCCTTTTTCAGAATTATGTTTCTCGGTCTTTCCCTGCCATGGCCTTTTTGTACGATGTGGGGAAACCAGGATCCATTCTCCGGTTAAAATATTATAGCGTCTATGTGGATTGTTGTTTAATTCGTTGCTCATAATTTGGATTTTTAGCTATGCCTTAAATTCGTCAATTATCGTCCCTTCCCCGGCTGATACTGAAATTACATCCATTTTTCTGTTGAATTTTTTAAAATATGCTTCAGAAATTTCTTCAGAATATTCCTCAATTTTATCAGCTTCGATTAAATTGATCGTGCAGCCGCCAAAACCACCGCCCATCATTCTGGAACCGTAGATAAAATCCTTATTTCTGGAAAATTCGACCATAAAATCCAGTTCGGGGCAGCTCACTTCGTAATTATGCTGAAGACCTTCGTGGGATTGGTACATCAGCTCTCCAAATTCCTTCAATTCTCCACTTTTCATGGCTTCCGAAGCTTTTTCAACCCTTGCATTCTCCTTTAGGACATAAATGCAACGCTGATAGGTCTTTTTTGGTAATTCAGATTTAAATTCTTCCAGCATGTTAAAATTTACTTCCCTTAAAGAAGTTGCTTCAGGGTATTTTTGCTGAATTTTTCTTACTGCTTCTTCACATTCAGCACGCCTGGTGTTATATTCACTATCTGCAATGCTGTGGGACACGTTGGTATTCAGCAGTAATAATTTACAATTTTTAAAATCGGCAGGAATATATTCGGTTTCAAGAGTTTTGCAGTCTAAAAGAATAATATGATCTTTTTTGCTCATTACTGAAGCAAACTGGTCCATAATTCCGCAGTTGGAGCCTACAAAGTTGTTCTCTGCACGTTGCGAAAGTTCCACAATGTCTTGTTTGGACAAATTCAGATTAAAAAGCTGGTTTAAACCGCCTGCAAATCCGCATTCCAGCGCCGCTGAAGAACTTATTCCGGCACCTATGGGGAGTTCGCTTTTAATAATACAGTCGAATCCCTTCAGGTTTTTTCCAAGTTTCTGAATTTCATCAATTACTCCCAGCAAATAGTTTTTCCAGGAATCTTCAGCTTTAGAAAAATCGTTCAGATTAAATTCAAAATAACTGTCGAAGGTGAGACTGTAAATATGGCAATTATCGTCCGACTCATTTTTTCTGAAGTCAAAAAATATCTTCTTATCAATTGCAGTGGGCATTACCAACCCATTGTTATAATCTGTATGTTCCCCAATAAGGTTGATCCTTCCCGGGGAAGCCACCTTTACTTCAGAATTGAAGTCTGAGAACTTTTCCGGATACAATTTTTTGTTGGTTGAATTTTCCAAAGATTCTTCTTTTTAGTGAATTATCTTGTAAAGATAATAAATGTAAAATGTACGTTAATTATATTTATTAATTATTTCTATATCTTTATTCCAAATGGAAATTAAAACCAATGGCAAATTTAGAAACGGATCTTTACAGTGTAAAGGACAAAATGTATGCAGCGGCAGATTGTATAATCTTTGGTTTTGATTCGGGAAAATTAAAGCTACTCATTTTTAGAAGAAGAGTAGAACCTTTAAAAGGGGAGTGGTCACTAATAGGAAGTTTCGTGCGGCTGGAAGAAGATGTAACAGAAGCGGCAAAACGGGTTTTAAAAGAAATTACCGGTTTGGAAAACGTTTTTATGGAACAGCTTAAAACTTATGGCAAAGCAGACAGAGACCCCGGGTTTAGATGTTTGTCTATTGCGCAGTATGCTTTAATAAGAATAGATGAATATGATGAAGAGCTTGTAGAGAAACATGGAGCTCACTGGTACAATATTGATGCTGTGCCAGGTTTGGTATTGGACCATAATAAAATGGTACAGGACGCCCTGGAGCGGCTAAGGCAAAAGGCAAGATATCAGCCAATAGGGCTCAACCTTTTACCCGAAAAATTTACCATTCCCCAATTGCAGCAATTATATGAAGTAATCTACCAGAAGGAGCTGGACTCCAGAAATTTTCGGAAAAAATTGCTTTCCCTAAAAGTGCTGATAAAACTTGATGAAAAGGATAAAACCAATTCCAGAAGAGGAGCCTTTCTTTATAAATTTGATTATAAGACCTATCACGAACTTGAGAAAATTGGCTATAATTTTGAAATTTCTTAGTTAAAGTATTTTTAGGTTTAATTATAAATAAATTACTTTCAGAAATTGTATTGTTGAAAAAACTTTAGTAACTACATTTAAAAGGTCAGGATGAAAAATAAGTTCAATAGAAGAGAAGTAATAAAAAATCTGGCCCTGGGAACGGGAGCTCTTAGCCTTGGTGGTGTCAGTAGTGCCTTCAATATTCCAGAATCACTTGCTAAAGAGGATTTGAACACTTCAAGGTTAAAAGGAAATATTAACCATTCCGTCTGCCGGTGGTGTTATGGTGATATTCCTTTGGATAAATTTGCCCGGGAATCGGCTGAGATGGGTTTAAAAGCTATAGATCTTTTAAAACCTTCAGAATGGGACACTGTAGAAAAATACGGACTAACCTGCTCCATGGCTACAGATGATTTTGCTAATATTGGAGAAGGTTTTAACGATCCTGCCAATCACGAGAAGTTGCAAACCTTATATAAACCACTAATTGATAAAGCCTCAGACCAAGGAATTAAAAATGTGATTTGTTTTTCTGGAAATCGTGACGGCCTCGGCGATGAAAAAGGTCTGGAAAATTGTGCTGTGGGGTTAACTCCATTACTAAAATATGCTGAAGAACGGGAAGTTAACCTTGTGATGGAACTTTTAAACAGCAAAGTGAACCATCCAGATTATCAATGCGACCATACCAGCTGGGGTGCTGCGTTATGTGAAAAGATAGGATTATCTAATTTTAAACTACTTTACGACATTTATCACATGCAAATTATGGAAGGAGACATTATGAGAACCATTAAAGATAATCATCAGTATATCAATCACTATCATACAGCGGGGAATCCTGGTAGGAACGAAATTAATGAAACTCAGGAATTATATTATCCAGCTATAGTAAGAACCATTCTAGAAACAGGTTTTGACGGATACCTAGCCCAGGAATTTGTTCCTACTTATGAGGATAAAATGGCGGCTTTAAAAGAGGGTGTTCTAATCTGTGATGTTTAATTTCTGTAAGAAAAACATAACATTAAAAAATGGCCTTCAATTTTGAAGGCCATTTTTATTCAACTTAAAATTAAACAAACATTATCCACATTTTGAAGAGCCGCAGTCTTTGCAGGTAAGACATCCTTCCTGATAGATGAGGCTTGTGGAATTACAATTATTACATTTTTCTTTTCTGGCCACTGTGCCATCAGCAATATAACGTTTTAAGGCACGTGCCACTCCGTTTTTCCAGGTGTTTATAGATTCTGTATCTAATTGAAGACTGGCAATAAGGTCTACAACTTTTTCTATAGACATTCCGTGGCGAAGCGTACTGGAGATAAGTTTCGCATAGTTCCAGAATTCAGGATTAAATTTATGCGAAAGACCTTCAATAGTGGTTTTGTAACCTCTTTTATTCTCGTATTGGAAATCATATCTTGAAGTGCCATCCTCATTTCTGTTTTTGATGATAAGCCCCTCATTTACCCAACGCGGAATAAGAATTCCGTCCTCATCATCAGCAAAACCTGTGAAAATTTCATAAGGACGACCATCTATAAGGCCGATAAATGCAATCCATTTATCCTTACTATTCTGAAATCTTACAACGTCTGCCTGTAGAACCTGTGGGCGTTTCGTTGGAAACGTAGAATATCCTTCTTCCTTGCTTTTATCCTTTTTCCCCTCATTCGAAATTAGTACTCCCGAGCGGGAACCATCTCTATAAACTGTTACGCCTTTACAACCGGCCTGCCATGCTTCCAGATAAAGTTGTCCTACAAGCTCTTCTGTAGCATCATTAGGTAAGTTTATGGTTACACTAATAGAATGGTCTACCCATTTTTGAACCGCTCCCTGCATTTTTACCTTACTTAGCCAATCCACATCGTTAGAAGTGGCCTGGTAATAAGGTGAAGTTTTTACAAGTTTATCCAGTTCTTCCTGACTGTAGTTTTTAGTGGTGTCATGGCCGTTAACCTGCATCCACTGCTTGAAGCGGTGGTGAAAAACCACGTATTCCTCCCAGGAATCTCCAACTTCATCTACAAAATCTACGCGGGAATCTTTATCATTAGGGTTAACTTTTCTCCTTCTTTTGTAAACCGGAAGAAAAACGGGCTCAATTCCAGAAGAAGTTTGCGTCATCAAACTGGTTGTTCCTGTAGGGGCAATGGTAAGCAAAGCAATATTTCTTCGTCCATACTCCAGCATGTCGTAATAAAGCTTCTCATCAGCTTCACGCAATCTTTGAATAAACGGATTATCTTTTTCCCTGTCGGAATCAAAAATGGCAAAAGCACCGCGCTCTTTTGCTGCAGTAACAGAGGCTTTATAAGCTTCAATGGCAATTCTTTTATGGATATCTACAGAAAAGTCCACGCCTTCCTTGCTTCCATATTTTATACCTAAACCTGCGAGCATATCGCCTTCTGCAGTAATCCCAATTCCGGTTCTTCTACCTTCCTGTGCCTTTTTCTTGATATTTAGCCAGAGATTTCTCTCCACCCCTTTGATGTCCTGATTTTCGGGATCGGCATCAATTTTTCCAAGAATGCCATCGATTTTCTCCAGTTCCAAGTCAATAATGTCGTCCATTATTCGCTGTGCAGCCGCAATATGTTTGCTGAAAAGTTCGTAGTTAAAAGATGCCTTTTCAGTAAACGGATCTTCAACGTAAGAAAATAAATTAATTGCCAGCAGTCGGCAGGAATCGTAAGGACAGAGAGGAATTTCACCACAAGGATTTGTAGAAACAGTTTTATATCCAAGATCGGCATAAGCATCAGGGACAGATTCATTTATTACGGTGTCCCAGAACAATATTCCCGGCTCTGCAGATTTCCACGCGTTATGGACAATTTTCTTCCATAACTTTTCTGCTTCAATTTCTTTAGTATTTTTTGGCTCGTCGCTGTGGATGGGATACTTCTGAACATAAGAAGTGTTATCTTTTACAGCTTTCATAAAAGCATCGTCTATTCTAACCGATACATTTGCCCCGGTCACTTTTCCCTGCTGCATCTTGGCATCAATAAAATCCTCTGCATCGGGATGGTTAATAGAAACCGAAAGCATTAGCGCTCCCCTTCTTCCATCCTGCGCAACCTCACGAGTAGAATTGGAATACCTCTCCATAAAAGGAACAATTCCTGTTGAAGTTAACGCTGAATTTTTTACCGGTGAGCCTTTTGGGCGGATGTGGGAAAGATCATGTCCAACACCACCACGACGTTTCATAAGCTGCACTTGCTCCTGATCTATTTTCATAATCCCCCCGTAGGAATCTGAATCTCCATCGTTGCCAATTACAAAACAGTTGGAAAGGGACGCAATCTGGTAAGGATTGCCAATTCCGGCCATTGGGCTTCCCTGCGGCACTATATACTTAAAGTCTTTGATAAGGTTAAAAACTTCATCTTCGCTCATCGGGTTTGGATACCGCTGCTCTACCCGGGAAATTTCTTTGGAAATTCTCCTGTGCATATCATCAGGAGTAAGTTCATAAATATGGCCATAAGAATCTTTTAGAGCATATTTATTTACCCAAACACGGGCAGCTAGGTCATCACCTTTAAAATATTTTAAAGAAGCCTGAAATGCTTCTTCCTGAGTGTAAGTTTTAGGAGCTGTTGGTTTTGCTTGTACTGGCATACAATTGAGATTTTTGGGATTAGTAATTTGCGATCAAAGCGAATGTAAATGTAGTTAAGAAAAAGAGATATTTCGAAAATTATTTTTGTAAAGTTATCAAGATATATATGTTAGTAAGTTGATTTTCAATTAATTAATGATTTATCAACATAAAAAAGTTGACAAATTTTATAACTTTATTTTTGAGAAAGGAAAGTACTGAAAGCGTGAGGTTTCAGTGGGATTAAAGATTTAAAGAAGAAAGAAAGCCGTAAATAAAGAATGAAAATTGGCAAAAAAAGAGGCTGATTGAAAACTCAATCAGCCTTCCTTGAATTAACACCTATGAAAATCCAAAATAAAACCTTTATTCTGTTGATGACCAATTTTTAGATCAACGCCCCATATTTTCATCGGAGGTAGGGAATATTTTTTAAATAAGTTGATTTATATAATGAACTAAGATAAGGAAATTTTTAAGAGGAGCTTAAAAATTTAAAATTTTAATCCCTGGACGCTGGGGGAAAACATTACGAAATTGTGATAATTACTTCAGGGGTTAGATTTTTCGTTTTTGCTGAACCTGGAAAGAGAAAGCAGGCATGGCAATAGAAAATGTTGAGATTTTGTGATTTTAAATCATAAAACTTTAAAAAAGCCACCTATAATGGGGGGCATTTTATGAGTTATTAACCGAAAACGATTTAGTTTCTTGCTAAATTAGGTTATATTGTTCAAATAAAATAGATTTGACGTAATGTCAAAGAAAATAACAAAAATAGGAGTGTTAACTTCCGGTGGAGATGCACCTGGAATGAACGCCGCAATTAGGGCCGTAGTACGCGCCTGTTCCTACTACCATCTGGAATGTGTAGGAGTTTACAGAGGTTATCAGGGGCTTATAGAAGGTGATTTTGAAAAACTGGACGCCAGGTCGGTCAGAAATGTGATCAACAGGGGTGGGACTTTTCTTAAATCTACGCGTTCTCTGGAATTTAAAACCAAAGAAGGTCGTAAAAAGGCACATGATCAATTATCAGAAGCCGGTGTGGATGCACTGGTTGTAATTGGCGGGGACGGAACTTTTACAGGAGGTGTTTTTTTTAGTGATGAGTTTAATTTTCCCATTGTTGGAATTCCGGCAACCATTGATAATGATATTCATGGTACGGATTATACACTGGGTTATGATACAGCATTGAACACTGTTGTAGAGGCTATAGATAAAATTCGGGACACCGCAAGTTCTCATAACAGGCTTTTCCTTGTTGAAGTAATGGGGCGTGACGCCGGGGATATCGCTTTAAACAGCGGAATAGGTGCGGGAGCTGAAGAGATCCTTATTCCCGAAGAAAGTGCGGGCGTAGAGAGGATGCTGGAATCTTTAAAGAAGAGCAAGGCATCTGGCAAAACATCCAGTATTATCGTTGTGGCAGAAGGGGAAAGAAGCGGAAAGAATATATTTCAGCTTGCTGACTTTATTCATGAACAGGATGAGAGCTACGATATAAGAGTGTCAGTTCTTGGTCACATCCAGCGAGGAGGATCTCCAAGTTGTTTTGATCGCGTTTTGGCCAGCAAATTAGGTGTTGGGGCAGTAGAAGCTGTTATAGATGGTAAAACTAAGGTGATGATAGGTATCCATCATCAAAATGTAGTAACTGTTCCATTAGAGACTGCAATTAAAGGAGAAGCAAAAGTAGATAAAGAGTTAAGAAGGGTGGCAGACATCACTTCGGTTTAATTTTAAAAATAGAGAAATGAGTACAAAAATTGGAATTAACGGTTTTGGCCGTATCGGAAGAATAGCTTTCAGGATCGCGGCTGAAAACGACAATGTTGAAGTAGTAGCAATTAATGATTTACTGGAAGTAGATCATTTGGCATATTTGCTGGCTCACGATTCAGTACATGGGAAATTCAAAGGTGACGTATCAGTAGAAGGTGGTAATCTGGTAGTAAATGGAAAAACTATTAGAGTAACAGCAGAGCGTAATCCCGAAGACTTGAAATGGGACGAGGCAGGAGCTGAAGTCATTCTGGAATGTACAGGTATCTTTACTTTAAAAGATAAAGCTGAAGCTCACCTAAAAGCAGGTGCTAAAAAAGTGGTAATTTCTGCACCTTCAAAAGACGCTCCAATGTTTGTAATGGGAGTTAATCATAAGGAGGTTAAAGCAGAAGATAAAGTTGTTTCTGGTGCTTCATGTACTACAAACTGTCTTGCTCCTCTTGCTAAAGTTATAGAAGACGAATTTGGTATTGTTGAAGGTCTAATGACGACTGTACATGCAACTACTTCTACTCAATTTACCGTTGATTCTCCTTCAAAAAAGAATTTTAGATTAGGAAGAAGCGCTATGGCGAATATTATTCCTAGTTCCACTGGTGCAGCGGTTGCGGTAACTAAAGTTATCCCGGCATTAAAAGGAAAGCTTACAGGAATGGCATTTAGGGTTCCTACCACAGATGTTTCTGTAGTGGATCTTACTGTAAGAACTGAGAAGTCTGTTTCTTACGACGATATTAAAGCTGCTTTCAAAAAAGCTGCTGAAGGTGACTTTAAAGGAGTTATTTCTTATACTGAAGAAATGGTAGTTTCTCAGGACTACGTTTCAGATCCTCACACATGTAACTTTGATGCTGAAGCAGGTATCGCACTAAACGACAACTTCTTTAAGTTGATCGCATGGTATGACAACGAGTACGGTTATTCCGCAAAACTTGTTGATCTGGCTGCACACGTTGCTTCTCTTTAATATTTATACAACCTGAAAATGCAGCAGCTTAAGAGATCAGAGGCTGTATTTTCAGGTTTTTTGTATCTACTAATCAAATAACTACTCATGATTTTAATAACAGATGGGGGATCTACCAAGTGCGACTGGATCCTGTTGGATCATCAGGGAGAGCAGGTTTTTAAAACCCGTACAAAAGGACTAAACCCTGCAGTATTTCCAGAACTTGTTCTGGAGCAACGCATAGAGGAAAATCCGGAACTTAGGGAAGTAAGGGATAAGATAGAGAAAGTCCACTTTTTTGGAGCGGGATGTGGTACAGAAACGCCTAAAAAGCTTCTGGAGGATATCATAAGTAATTTTTTCACGAATGCTGAGGAGGTGATTGTGAGGGAAGACACTGTTGCAGCGGTTTATGCGACAGGTACAGAACCTGGAATTGTTTGTATTCTTGGAACAGGTTCAAATAGTAGTTATTATGATGGCGAAGAAATTCACCAAACCATAGCTTCACTGGGATATATTCTTATGGACGAAGCCAGCGGAAATTATTTTGGGAAAAGGCTAATCCGGGATTATTATTATAAAAGAATGCCGCCGGAATTAGTAATAAAATTTGAAGAAAAGTTCAATCTGGATTCAGACGAAATAAAGAAAAATCTTTACAGGAGAGAAAATCCAAATACGTATCTCGCGTCTTTCGCTGAGTTTATTTTTACCAATGAGAGAAATGGCTACTTCTATAAATTGGTATATGAAGGTATTCACGATTTTGTTCAAAGCAGGGTGTTGTGCTATAAGCAGGCGCAGAGTGTGCCAATTCACTTTATTGGAAGTATCGCCTATTTTAGTGAAGATATAATACGCGCTGTTTTACAGCCTTACGGGCTTGAAATTGGTAATATCGTGCGCCGACCTATAGACGGATTAATTGCGCATTATCAAAAGAATTTTTTTAATAAATAATTTCTTTTTCTATAAAGCATTAAGATAATGTTCCTGTGTCTTTTTCGCATTGGAAACTTTAGAAAAGTAAGGCCGATTCACTCAAGGATCCGGCCTTTTTCTTTTTTTATCGCAAACAAGAGAGATAAATTTTCAAAAAAATATTACACTGCTCCTCAAAAAAATAAATAAGATAATTTTTTTCAAGGATCAAATCCCGGACGAACATTCTTTAAAAAAAATCAGTACATTTAAAAAATTAAATGTTTTAGATGCTTGTTAAGGTTTACGGTAGTGCTGTATTTGGAGTAGAGGCAACCACAATTACTGTAGAGGTTAACGTGGCAACCGGAATAGGTTATCATCTTGTTGGATTGCCGGACAATGCTGTTAAAGAAAGTAGTTTTAGAATAGCGGCTGCCCTTCAGAACAACGGCTATAAATTTCCCGGAAAAAAAATTATCGTAAACATGGCGCCGGCTGATCTTCGGAAAGAAGGTTCTGCTTACGATCTCACCTTTGCACTCGGTATTTTAGCAGCTTCAGATCAAATTAAGGCTGAAAATATTTCAGATTATTTAATAATGGGAGAGCTTTCACTTGATGGAAGTTTACAGCCTATAAGAGGAGCACTTCCAATTGCTATTAAGGCTAAAGAGGAAGGTTTTAAAGGCTTTATCCTGCCTGTGCAGAATGCTAAAGAAGCCGCAATTGTTAAAGGACTTGACGTATATGGCGTAGATAATATCGTTCAGGTAATTAACTTCTTTAATGAAGGTGCAGCACTGGAAAAGACAATTATCGATACAAGGGAGGAGTTTTATAAAAATCTTGATCACCTGGAGCACGATTTTGCCGATGTAAAAGGGCAGGAATCGATTAAGCGTTGTATGGAAATTGCTGCAGCCGGCGGTCATAATATTATTCTTATAGGCCCACCGGGAGCAGGGAAAACAATGCTTGCCAAGCGTTTGCCCAGTATCTTACCTCCCATGACATTGCATGAGGCTCTTGAAACCACCAAAATTCACAGTGTGGTTGGACGAATAAAAGATCATGTTGGATTAATGTCCCAACGTCCGTTTAGAAGTCCGCACCACACCATTTCAGATGTGGCATTAGTGGGAGGAGGAGCCTATCCGCAACCGGGAGAGATTTCCCTTTCCCACAATGGTGTTTTATTCCTGGATGAACTTCCGGAATTTAAAAGAGGTGTGCTGGAAGTAATGCGGCAACCATTGGAGGATCGTGAAGTGACAATTTCCAGAGCAAAATTTACAGTGACCTATCCATCAAGTTTTATGTTGGTGGCAAGTATGAATCCCAGCCCCAGTGGATTTTTTAATGATCCTGGTGGGCCGGCTTCGTCTTCTCCTGGTGAGATGCAGCGTTATCTAAGTAAAATTAGTGGACCTCTTCTGGATCGTATAGATATTCATATAGAAGTTACTCCTGTACCTTTCGATAAGCTTAGCGAAGAGAGAAAAGGGGAAAGCAGTATGGAAATTAGAGAGCGGGTAACTAAAGCGAGGCAACTGCAGACTAAAAGATTTGAAAGTTTTGAAAACACCCACTATAACGCTCAAATGAGCGTAAAACACATAAGGCAATTCTGTGAACTTTCTGATTCTTCAAAAACACTGCTGAAAACTGCCATGGAACGCCTTAATCTTTCGGCAAGAGCGTATGATAGAATTCTAAAAGTATCACGTACTATTGCAGACATAGAGGCTTCAGAAAACATTAAAGATCATCACATAAGTGAAGCTATTCAGTACAGGAGCCTGGACAGGGAAGGATGGCTGGGGTAATAAAAAGATGATTTACAGATATCAGATAACTTTAAACAGAAAATTTCTTTTTGAAAATACTATGGGGGAAATGAAAAAAATTATAAGCTTGATATTTATTATTTTATTTATTGGTTGTAAAGGAGATAAAACCAGGGAGATGGAGGAAGTTTCTGCTTCAGAAAAGGACAGTTTATCTGATGAGAATTTCATTTCCGAATCTATTTTAGGTGAAGAAGCAGTAGAATTTAATCTTGAAAAAGCGAATAGACTTGCAGACTTGCCACTTGGTTGCATAGAAATAGAATATCCGAATAAATTGGGTCAGACCTTAGAAAACAAGGAAGCCTTGGGAACGCCACAGGAACTTCATCCGGCTTTTTATGGATGTTTTGACTGGCACTCTTCTGTTCATGCACATTGGTCCATGGTTAGTCTTCTTAAGCAATTTCCGGATTTGGAAAAGGAAGAAGAAATCCGGGAAAAATTGAAAAAATCTCTTTCTGCGGAAAATATTATGGGTGAAGTAGAGTACTTTCAAAGGGCGCAGAGTGATTCTTACGAACGTACCTATGGCTGGGCATGGTTGCTAAAACTTGCAGAAGAACTTAAAACCTGGGAGGATCCCCTGGCTAAAGAACTTGATGCTAATTTGCAGCCTCTTACAGATTTGATAGTTCAGCGCTATGTTGATTTTCTGCCTAAATTAAATTATCCGGTTAGGGTAGGGGAACATTCCAATACTGCCTTTGGAATGAGTTTCGCGTATGATTTTGCCAATAGTACGGCTAACCAGGAACTGATGGATGCAATTTCTAAGCGTGCCCGGGATTTCTACTTAAATGATGATGATTGTCCCGTTAGCTGGGAGCCGGGAGGGTATGATTTTCTTTCTCCATGCCTGCAGGAGGTGGATATTATGTTGCGTATCCTGCCAAGAAATGCGTTTAATCTTTGGATTGAAGATTTTATGCCAGACCTGAAAAACGAAGATTTCACAATGGAAGTTGGGGAAGTATCAGATCGATCTGACGGTAAACTGGTACATCTGGATGGCCTGAACTTTAGCAGGGGATGGGTTTTTTACCATTTAGCAAATACGTATCCTGAAGATTATGGTCATTTAAGAACTTTGGCCAATGAGCATGTTTCTTATTCCTTTCCAAATTTGGTAGGGGATAGTTATGAGGGTGGTCATTGGTTGGGAAGTTTTGCTTTATATGCTTTACAAGCCGCCTCTAGAGAATAGTTTTAAGAGAAATTTTCTAAAATATCCTCATGCAGGATCTTTCCGGTTACCTGCACCGGCGCAAGATTGTCGTAAAAACAGCTGCTGTGACAGGCTATGTGGTTGCTGCTCTCCCTTACCTTGATATTCAGCTACAGAAGAAACCCTGGAGAGGACTCAAGTAATTACCAGCATTTAAGGACGATAATTGTCAAAAAATGCGGGTACCTTTTTTAATCGAATACTTTGTCTGTTCTGGGTTTGTTACTATTGTGACCTTCTGAAGTAAAATCGACATAAATAGTTCGGGTTTTATGAGATTGCTGCTATAATTCTTCTTCCGGTAATCGCTATTTTCTTATTTTGAGGGGGTGAAGAAGTTTCCGTTTTGGAAATTATAATTCGTTGTTGTTTTTCGACGGATTTCTATTCGCGGCGTAATAAGAACCAGATAAGTAATGAAGAAAATACATATTAACTGCGATTTAGGAGAAGGGGGAGCTTATGACGATAAGCTGATGCCATTTATATCTGCCTGCAATATAGCTTGCGGAGGTCACGCTGGAAATCTGGAGACCATTAGTAGAACGATAGATCTCGCTATTGAGAATAATGTGGAAATTGGTGCTCACCCTTCTTATCCCAATAAAGAAAACTTCGGAAGAAAATCAATGCTGATTTCAGAAGAAGAACTGGAGGAGTCAATTATAAATCAGGTGCAATTAGTGCAGAGAATTGCCGCTGAAAAAGGAGCTGAAATTATCCATATAAAACCACATGGAGCACTTTACAATGATGCCGCAAAAGATGAAAAAGTCGCTAAAATTGTTCTGAATTCTCTGGGTAAAATTAATGGGAATTATGCTCTTTATGCACCCTTTAATTCAGTGATTTCGAAGCTGGCAAGAGGGAAGATAAAAGTCAATTTTGAAGCCTTTGCAGATCGCAATTATAATGAAGATTTTAGCCTTGTTTCAAGGTCAGATCCACAAGCTGTTTTGCATCAAAAAGAAGCTGTTTTTCAGCATGTTTTTTATATGTTTTCTGAAGAAAAAGTTGCCACTTTAAGAGGTGCGAAAAAGAGCTTTAAAGCCGATACATTTTGCCTGCATAGTGACACTAAAAATGCTGTTGAAATCCTTCATTATTTACAACAAAAACTGAAAGATAAAGATATCCAAATCAAGAAAAGATGAAGCAAGATTTTCCGATACTCAGACCCATGGGAGAGCGGGCAATTCTAATAGAATTTGAACCAGATATTAATAAAGAAATCCTTCAGAAGTTACTTTCTGTCAAATTTTTAGTTGAGGATTTTTACGTTAAAGAAAAGGTTGAAGTAACCAATGCATACAACTCGTTATTAATAGTTTATGTTTCGGGTATAGAAGATGTCTATGGTGAGTTATCTAAGTTGGAAAGTCTTATAAATGCTGCTAAGATAGGAAATAAAATTTATGGTAAAACCTATTACCTTCCTGTTTGCTATAGTAAAGAATTAGGTCTTGATCTGGAGTTAATTTCAGAAGAAAATCAGCTGAGTGTTGAGGAGATAGTCGGCCTACATACAGCGCCTTTTTATACTGTTTATTTTATGGGATTTTTGCCGGGATTTTTATACCTCGGAGGACTGGATAAAAAGCTTCATATTTCCAGGAAAAAAGAACCCAGGATGAAGATCGAAAAAGGTGCCGTGGGAATAGGGGAAAAGCAGACAGGAATTTATCCTCAATCCAGCCCCGGAGGATGGCAAATTATAGGTAATTGTCCGGTGAATTTTTTCGATAAAAACAGCCTTCCTCCCTCTAAAATTTTTTCCGGGGATATGATTAAATTTTATGCTGTTTCAAAAGAAGAATACACGGCAATTTTAGAAGAAGTAAAAGCTGGAAATTATGAATTAAAGGTAAAAGATAACCATGGCGAAAATTGACGTTTTACAACCCGGACTTTTTTCTACTATTCAGGATATGGGCAGGTTCGGATTTTTAAATTTCGGAGTTCCACAAAGTGGTGCTATGGATTTTTATGCGGCCAAGATTGCAAATCTTATTTTGAGAAATAAAGGTAATAATGCTGTTCTTGAAATTACACAGATGGGTCCAAAATTACAGTTTTCGGCTTCTACTGAAATTGCCGTTACCGGAGCAGATCTTTCGCCAAAAATTAATAATGATCAGGTTGAAAATAATGCTGTTTTAAAAATAAGTGCCGGAGATACTCTTTCTTTTGGAAGGAGGAAAAATGGTTGTCGTGCTTATTTGGCTATTAAGGATGGTTTTGACACGGAATATCTTATGAATAGTAGAAGCTGGTATACAGGATTAACTGAAAAATATAAACTTGAAAAAGGTATGGCTCTGCCTTATAACCCTTTTGCGAAGAGGGAGCCGGTGACCCATTCTTCTGTAAAGTTTTTTTCAGAATACATAAAATCAAAAGATATCGAAGCTTATCCCGGGCCTGAATATTTTAAACTTTGTGAAGCACAGAGAGCGCTGTTAATGGAAACCAAATATGGCATTGGAAGAGATAATAACCGCATGGCGATCCAAATGGTGGAGCCGCTGGTTAATGATTTAGATCCCATTTTAACCGGACCTGTTTTACCCGGAACTGTGCAACTAACGCCTTCCGGTAGATTAATTGTGCTTATGCGGGACAGCCAGACTACGGGAGGGTATCCCAGAATTTCGCAATTGAGTGAGAAGGGCATTAGTTGTCTTGCGCAAAAAGTAGCAGGAGAAAAAGTGAAATTTACAATTAAAAGCAGGTAAATAAAAAAGTGCTGCGTTAGCGATAAAGAAATAATAGTGACCCTACTCAATATTATTTTACGCTTCAACAGCACTTTTTTGTCCCCAAAACACTTTAGCTTTACTAAAATGATATTGTAAATTTATCCGAAACTTATATTCTCTACAAGGGGAAAAAACCCCTTTTTAAACCTATCATCTTCAATAGAGAATAGGAATTAGGTTGCATTAATTCGGAAACCCGAAGAAAAACAAAGGGTAAAAGGTGCAGATACTAATGCCCTAATTTCAATTAGTGAACTATGTATGCCAGAAAATAAATTGGTACATGAAGAACAGTGGGTTGTAAGATTGCTGGTGAGCATAAAAAAAGTGCTATATCGGCGCTAAAGAAATAACATTGACCCTACTCAGTGTTATTCTACGCTTCAACAGCACTTTTGTTCCCCAATTCACTTTAGCTTTACTAAATTGATACTGTAAAAGTACCCGGAAGTTACCTTTACTACAAGGGGAAAAATACCCTTTTTTATAAAAATCCACTTTGATGATTTCATGATGCATCGATAGTATGAAATACACCGTACGGAAAATTTTTAGGGCGATAATTGGCATTTTTAGCATCTCATTTTCTAAAAAACAACAAGCTCTATACAAAACTGACAACAGAGAATTAATGAAAGACTTGGTAAAAAGAATATTTCTCTTAAATTTACATTAACAAAAAATTAATAGTCAAGGATTTTTGTATTTCAGGTAATTAAAGGAATTACATTTTCGTGAATATATGGAAAGACCAAAAAAATGTATTAGCGTTGAAAAAGCGCGCAAAGAACAGGACGAATGGGTGCGTACCCGTGGAAAAGATATAAGAGAATGTGAAGGTTACGAAGATACCCGCGAGTTCTGGTATAGCCTGGATGAATTACAGGAATACCTGGATTATGTAAGGGAAAAATCTAAGGAACAGGGAGTTAAGAAACCGGGAATCAGGTTTTATTTAGGTGCGTATCCAACCACTAAAGAGGAAAAAGGATATTCTACTATTTTCCTGTCACCTACCAAAGAAGCCCGGGGAGAAACTGAAGGTGCAAACGCAAACTCTGATCCCAATAATTACGATATTGAGCCAATGAATACGATTACCTCAGGCTGGCCTCCAAGAAATTATTAATGGAGACTCTTAGGTTTCTCGTAATATTGCTAGAAGGTGTCGCTGCAATCTCCGGCTTATACTATTACCAGAGAAACCCAGCTGATAAAGCGGTTGGATTTTTTTCGTATTTTTTGTTGCTTACATTTTTTGTTGAAACCATAGGATCAATTCCGTCGATAATTTATTATAATCAGTTTTTGCATTTTCTTAAAAACACCTTTTGGTACAGTAATTTTTGGCTCTTTAATCCTTATCTTATTATCAGCTTTACGGTTTATATCCTATATTTTAATTGGAGTATTTCGAATGAAAAAATAAGGAAATTTATAAATCTGGGGTTAATACTTTACGTGATAGTATGTATTGTAAATCTATTATTTTCAGATGTTTTTCTCAAGAGTAATTCAATTGTCACTTATTTAAGCGGCGCTTTATTTCTGCTAGGAGTAATTTTCTATTATTATTTTGAAATCCTGCTGAGTAATAAAATCCTGAGTATAAAAAGGGAGATCAGTTTTTATATCTCTTTTCCAGCAATTTTATATTTTTTAACCACCACTCCTATTTTTATCTATTTCACGTATTTTACAATGAAAAGCCCTGAATTCGTGGAAGTAAGTACTTTAATTTTAGTTGTTATGAATATTTTTATGTACAGTTCTTATAGTCTCGCCTTTTTATTCCTGGCCAACAAGAAGAACTCCGTAAGAACTTAAAGAAATGCTTTCTAAAGAAGAAATCTTACTCATCATCTATTTTGTGTTAGTGATCTTGCTGCTAACGGCTTTTGTGATCATTTTTTTTATCACCTACCAAAGACGGAAAAACAAACTTCTGGAGGAAAAATTTGAGGCAGAAAAACGTTATGAGCAGGAAATTGTACAGTCCAGGATAGAAATTCAGGAGCAAACCCTTAAAAATGTTAGCTGGGAGTTGCACGATAATATCGGTCAGCTGCTTTCTGTGGCTAATCTTCAATTAAATATTCTTTCCAAAACCTTACCTGAAAAGGAAGAGGTTCTGGAGATAAAGGAAGTGGTGGCTGCTTCTTTACAGGAAGTCCGCGCTCTGTCAAAATCCCTAAATAACGAAGTTGTGGAATATGCCGGGCTAATGGCTTCTGTGGAAAATGAACTTAATAGATTCGAACGGCTTAATATCCTTCAGGTGGAATTCAAAATAGAAGGTGAAAAATTCGAGATTGATAAAAAAGACGAAATAATCCTTTTTCGTATTCTTCAGGAATTTTTCTCGAATGTAATTAAGCACGCAAAAGCTCCAAATTTAATGGTTAAATTTTCGTATTTGCCTGATAATTTGAAAATTGAAGTTCAGGATGATGGCATTGGTTTTAATCCTGAAGAGGTTAACAAAAGTTCAGGATTACTAAATATGAAGAGCAGGGCGGCACTTATTAAAACAGACTTCCGTCTAAGTTCTTCAGAAAACAAAGGAACTTTTCTATCTTTATCCTATCCTTCTAACCCTGGAAAAAATGAATAAAACGATTATAATCGTTGATGATCACACTCTCTTTGCTAAATCCCTTCACGGACTTTTAAAAACCTATGATGATTTTGAGGTTGTGGAGATTTTCAAAAACGGACAGGAATTGGTTGACTATTTCAACACAGGCAAACCTAAGCCCGATATTGTTCTTCTGGATATAAAAATGCCGGTGAAAGACGGCCTGGAGACTATGGAATGGTTAAAGGAAAACTATCCTGAACAAAAGGCTCTTGCTTTAACCATGGAGCATGATGAAAATTATATCATCAAAATGATTAGAAATGGCTGCAGGGGATATTTGCTGAAAGATATTGAGCCAGATGAGTTTCTTTATGCGCTACAATCAGTTCTAAACAGCGGGTATTACTACAGCGATGAAGTTTCAGAAGCGATGATAAAGGGTAAGCCCGGGAAGAAATTTGAAAACCTCACACGGCGTGAACTGGAATTTTTAAACCATGCCTGTTCTGAAATGACCTATAAAGAAGTAGCGGGAGAAATGAATCTAAGCCCAAAAACAATTGACGGCTACAGGGAAAGCCTCTTCGAAAAGCTTGAAGTAAAGAGCAGGATTGGCCTGGTGCTTTTTGCTATTAAAAATGATCTTTACCAGGTTTAAGACTTCAGAAATTTTCTGTTCACTTTCTTTTATTTCAGAATCACTTATTTAGGCAGTATCTTTGCAACCAAATATTTAAAAAATAAGAGTGATCGATTCAGCAAAAATTGAGTTAAGGAATTTACGGGTTAAGGATTATGAAGAGTTGAAGGTTTCCATGATAAAAAGTTATCATGCGATGCCCGATGAATATTGGACCAAAGGTGAAATTAAGACGCTTGTCAATAAATTTCCTGAAGGCCAGTTGTGTATTATTATAGATAATAGAATTGCCGGCTGTGCACTTTCCATTATTGTAGACTATGATAATTTTGACGATAATCACAACTATGAAGAAATTCTTGGTGGTGAAAATTTTTCTACACATACCAAAAACGGAAATGTTCTCTACGGAATAGATGTTTTTATTCACCCGGAATTCCGGGGCATGAGATTGGGAAGAAGACTTTATGAAGCAAGGAAAGAACTTTGCGAGCACCTTAATCTAAAATCGATCATTTTTGGAGGGCGAATACCAAATTATTCAAAATATGCCGATGAGTTAACGCCTAAAAAATATATTGATAAAGTCAAACTTCAGGAAATTCACGATCCTGTGTTGTCTTTCCAGCTATCCAACGATTTTCACGTTAAAAAGGTGATTAAAGGATATCTATCAGGCGACCATGAAAGTAAAGAATTTGCCACTTTAATGGAGTGGAATAACATCTATTACACAAAACCTCAAAAGCTTGTAAATACTACAAAAACAGTTGTAAGATTGGGCCTCGTACAATGGCAAATGAGGCTGTTCAAGGATTATGAAGCGCTGGTGTCCCAGATTGAATTTTTTGTAGATGCGGTAAGCAATTACCAGAGCGACTTTATTCTTTTTCCTGAATTGTTTAATGCTCCTTTAATGGCGCAATTCAATCATCTTTCAGAACCTGAAGCAATTCGCGGACTTTCAGGGTATACAGATCGTCTCCTGGAAACTTTCAGTGAGTTTGCAATTAACTATAACATCAATATTATTACCGGAAGCATGCCGCAGGCTATTGGTGAGCACATGTATAATGTTGGTTACCTGTGCCGAAGAGATGGAAGTTATGAACGTTATGAAAAACTCCATATTACTCCGGCAGAAGAATCTGCCTGGGGAATGAAGGGCGGTAATAAACTGGAAACTTTTGATACAGATTGTGGTAAGATTGGAGTTTTAATTTGTTACGATGTGGAATTTCCTGAAGTTTCCAGGATTTTGGCAGAAGAAGGGATGAATATTCTTTTTGTTCCTTTTATGACAGATACTCAAAACGGCTATTCCCGTGTGAAAATCTGTGCACAGGCGAGGGCGGTGGAGAATGAATGTTATGTAGCTATCGCTGGTTCTGTAGGGAATTTGCCTAAGGTCAACAATATGGATATTCAGTATGCACAAAGCGCAGTTTTAACTCCGTCTGACTTTGCATTCCCGGTAAACGGAATTAAAGCTGAAGCTACGCCGAATACAGAAAGTACGCTGCTGGTAGATGTAGATCTGGATTTATTGAAAGAGTTGCACAACTTCGGAAGTGTAAGAAATATGAAAGATAGAAGGAAAGATTTATATTCTCTGAAAAAGAAGCGATAGGATATAGTTAATTCGTAAAGTGGGTAATTGGGCGCAAATTAGGTGAAAAGTCCATAAACTCCTCGGTGGGATTGTCCCAACAGGATCCAAAAGGAAGATAACCATCTGTATAGATATTATTAAAAGTAGCTGTGGCTATAACCCTAAAATTACTATCTTGAAAGATCTTAATAAGACGAGAAATTGATGACATCAAAACCATTCTTTTCAGATGGCCTTTATTAAATATTAAATTACTAAAGCTACTACTACTAAAATGAAGAAAAATCAATTATTAAGCACAATTGCCTTTTTGGTGATTGTTCTTATTTCAATAGCAGGATGTTCATCTGCTAAACAGCGTGAATCAAAAGATAATGTTACAGATTCTCGCGGAAATTTAGAACCATGGGAAAAAGGAGCTGCCGAAACAGGCAAATATCGTAATGTGTTTTTAGAGGCCGGTTATTCGCAGGAAGCCATTGACGCAAAACTGAAGAAAGCATATCATGATCTTTTTGAAGGACCAGAACGTGTTTATTTTGAGGTTAATGATTCTATGGCTTACGTTTCCGATATTAAAAATAAGGATGCGAGAACAGAAGGGCTTTCATACGGCATGATGGTGGCCGTGCAGCTGGATAAAAAAGATGTTTTTGATAAACTCTGGCGTTGGACGAAAGAAAATATGCAGCACCAGGGCGGCCCGCGTGATGCCTATTTTGCCTGGAGCGTAGATCCCAAAACCGGAAAACATAATGCCGAAGGTTCAGCTTCAGACGGGGAGCTGTATTTTGTTACCGATCTTTTATTTGCCTCAAACCGTTGGGGGAATGATACCGGTATAGATTACTATGCAGAAGCAAGAAGAATTCTTGACGCGATGTATAGTAAAGACGGTACTATGGGTATTAAAAATGTGATTAATACAGAGCATAAAATGATAAATTTCGTACCAGACGAAAGTGGTTACGACTGGACAGACCCATCTTACCATTTGTCCGCATTTTACGAAGTCTGGGCAGATTATGCCAATGATGGGCGGGAAGAATTGTACAGGGAATATGCCGATACTGCCCGCGCTTTTCTTCATCGCGCTACTCATCCCGTCACGGCTTTAACACCAGATTATTCTGAATTTAGCGGTGAGCCGCATAGCAGGGGTAAAATGGGTGATGCCTTCAGGTATGACTCCTGGCGGGTTCCTATGAATGTTGCGATGGACTATAGCTGGTATGCAAAAGACAAGGAGTGGCAGCAGGATTATGCCAAACGTTTTCAGAATTTCCTGTATGAGCAGGGAATGGATACTTACGTAGATCAATATAACATAGATGGAACAACTCCAGACTGGATCCTGCCTGCGGGAGGTTACCAGAAGTTAAGACATTCGCTGGGATTAGTCTCTACCGCGGCTACTACTGCTATTATGAGTCCCCAGGAGAAAAGTCGGGAATTTGTGGATGCAATCTGGAATGCCAAACTGGAACCTTATCCAGACGCGTATTTTGATCCTTACTTTGATGGCCTTATGTACCTCTTTAGCCTGATGCATTTAAGCGGAAATTATCAAATTATTACTCCTGAAATGAATTAAAAGTAGGATTGAAACATTTAAAAATAAATCAGAGGAGCAGATTCATTTGCTCCTCTTTTTTTTTCTGAAATCGCTAAAATTGAGCTGAATTTTAGCCATTTGCCATTATTCAGGTCGATAATTGCCAAATTTGAAGGCTGTCCTTCTACCTATTTTCTTCGGAAGAAAAAATTTACAATGCAAAAAGTAAAAAAGTAGCTGATTTTAACCTTTTTCTGAATTCAAGCTGAAATAATCTGCATTTTTTGGTCTTTCTGGGGAATAAAGATCGAAAATTGGCAAATTCCGGGCTTGACTTTTTTCTTTTCTTCAGAAAAAGAGGTTGTAAATAACATATCCGTAGTATACTGCTTTGGGGCAAGCCCACGAAGAATTAAGAAGAAATGATTTTCGATTTCGAGGCAAGCCTCGGAGCATTAAATCTCGATTATCGAGTAAAAATTAAAAAGGCTCGTAGACTTTGGTTTCTGTAATTCTTATTCCTTAAATTTAGAATTCTAAAAATGTATAATGCTTCAGGATACTCATCAAAGAATTCACGATTACCTTAGGATTTCTCTTACAGACAGCTGTAACTTCAGGTGCCAGTATTGTATGCCAGATGAGAATATCCAGTGTTTGCCTAACAAGCACCTTATGCAGGTGGAAGAAATTGTGCAAATTGCGAAAACTTTTGTAGATCTGGGCGTTAATAAAATCAGGTTAACCGGGGGCGAGCCGATGGTTCGAAAAGAATTTTCGGAAATCCTTCAAAAGCTTTCAAATTTACCCGTA
The DNA here is from genome assembly GCF_031846645.1 of Autumnicola psychrophila. Taxonomy (NCBI): domain Bacteria; kingdom Pseudomonadati; phylum Bacteroidota; class Flavobacteriia; order Flavobacteriales; family Flavobacteriaceae; genus Autumnicola; species Autumnicola psychrophila. The sequence goes on along the minus strand of NZ_JAVRHN010000006.1, from coordinate 179,670 downwards.
GAGATAAGCCTTACCACCAACGCTGTACTCGGTCATAAATATATTCCGCAGTTGAAGGCAGCCGGAGTAAAATCCCTGAATGTGAGCCTGGATACTTTAGATTCCGAAACTTTTAAAAAGATTACCAAAAGAGATCAGTTTCAGCTGGTATGGAATAATATTTTGTTGCTTTTAGACGAAGGTTTCAGGGTCAAAATCAATGCCGTAGCAATAGAAGGAGTCATAGAAAAAGAGATTCTTGATTTTGTGGCGATTACCAAAGATTTACCGTTACACGTGCGAATGATTGAGTTTATGCCTTTTGAAGGTAATCACTGGAACAGCAAAAAAGTCATTACGGCCACGCAAATGCTTAAGTGGGTAGAGGAAGAATATGATATGGTGAAACTGAAAGATAGACCTCATGCAACCGCCAAAAAATATAAAGCCATAGGGCATGAAGGTACGTTTGCTTTTATTACCACAATGACCGAACATTTTTGCGGAGACTGTAACCGGATGCGCCTAACCGCAGACGGAAAGATGAAAAACTGCCTCTTTGGAAGTGAAGAAATGGATATCTTGGGAACTCTTAGAAAAGGAGAGGATATAATTCCGCTGATTAAAACTTCAGTGCGAAGAAAACATGCGGTGATGGGCGGACAGTTTGCCAAATCCTATAAAGATGCAGAAGCTTCTGCAATTAAGAACCGTAGTATGATTAAAATAGGCGGATGATTTCAGTAAATGAAGCCAGGAAAATTCTTTCAGAGAATTGTACAAGAGGAAAAATTGAGGCGGTACCGCTTGGCCAAAGCCTTGACTCTATAGTAGCTGAAGATATAAATTCCCCCATAGATGTTCCCTCATTTAATAATTCGGCTATGGACGGTTATGCTCTGAAGTTTGACGTAAAACTTCAGCGCTGGAAAGTGAATACCATTGTTCAGGCAGGAGATACATCAGCATATAAAATAGAAAGGGGAGAGGCCGCACGCATTTTTACCGGGGCTAAAATTCCGGAAGGAACAGATACGGTTATTCCGCAGGAATTAATAGCCAAAAATGAAGTTTCAGGTGAAATATATTATCAGCAGGATAAAATAAGTAGCGGGAGCAACGTGCGCTTAAAAGGCTCGCAATGTAAACGTGGCGATTTGATTCTGAAAAGAGGAACAGTAATTTCTCCCGGCATTATTGGGCTGTTGGCTTCTGTTGGCCTGGCTGAGGTTAAAATCTATAAAGCACCTTCTGTGGCTTATATCATTACCGGAGATGAATTAAAAGAACCGGGATCTCCCCTAAAATCAGGCGAAATTTATAATTCCAACGGACCCATGCTCGAAGCTTTGCTGAAAAAGACCGGAGTAACAGAAATTTTTCCCAGAAAAGCATCAGATAAAAAAGAGGAGCTTCAGAAAATAATTGATGAAGCCCTGGAGCAACAGGATGTGCTTATTTTAAGCGGAGGTATTTCTGTGGGCGATTATGATTTTGTAAAGGAATGCCTGGAAAATGCAGGAGTGAAGGAGCTTTTCTACAAAATAAAACAACGGCCGGGAAAACCAATGTTCGCTGGTAAAAAGGAAGAAAAATGGATTTTTGCACTTCCGGGGAATCCTGCTTCGGTTTTAAGTTGTTTTAATCAGTATGTAAAGCCCTGTCTCTATTACTTTAAAGGTCGGAATAATGTCTGGAATGCTGATAGCGAGCTGATTTTAGCCGAAGTTCATAAGAAAAAGCCGGGTCTGACCTTTTTCGTAAAAGCCAAAACCAATGGAGCCGAAGTAGAAGTTTTAGGCGCACAACAGTCCTTCAATCTGCAGGCGTTTAGTACTGCGAATTGCCTTGTGGAGTTAGAAGAAGATAAAGAAGAGGTTAAAGCCGGAACTTTGGTAAAGATTTACAACTTATAAATAGAAGTTGACTTCTCTATAGGTCGATAATTGCCAAATTTGAGGCCTTCTTAAAATCGCTGTTTTATTCCGTTTGCAGAATTTTGGCTGCCCAGTCCTTAGAAGATGGATTTGAACCATCAGGAAAGTTGGAAAGCTTCAAATTTCCCTTCCGATCAGATTTAATTACTTCAGGTTCATGCCATTCCCCGTTCCTGGGATTATACCATTCAAAGGAATAAGAAGTATTTTTCTTTAATCCGCTTATGGTTGGCAGCTCTGCCTTATTTTCAATATACAACAAAGAGAAATCCTTTTCCGGAGTCATCATCATGAGTGTCCAACCGTCCAAACCGCGTAACTTGCTGGTTTCGGATTTATGCGGATGGAGGCGTTGATGACTGGGTTTCAGTTGTTGATAACGATCACCTTCAGAAAGCATAAACGATCTAAGGTGCTGCATTTGATTTCCGGATTCATATTTCAGTGCATCCCAAATTTGAGGGCGGGCTCCGGCGGGCTCTCCGGTAGTGGTAATATCATAAGCTGCTGTCCCATGAACGTGGCCTGCTAAGCCTCCTGAAAGCACAGACCCGTACATTTGTGCGCGTGCAAAATAATTATCCCTATCGGAATTGGCTACTGGAGTTTCCCCACCAGGTTTGTTGATTTCATGATCCCAGCCTGTATAATAAGGCTCAAAATTAATGGCAGGATACGGAGGTTCTAAATGAAATAAAGTGTCCATAGCCCCGTAAAATCCGTGGTCCCTCGGTTTGTTCCCTACGCTGTGCATATCCAGCCAGGGCACTTCCTCCCCGTGGCCAAAGGTTGTATACGTGGAGCGGTCTATTAGACTTGTATGCGGCTGCCCAAAAGGTGGCGGCCCATAGGTATTTAAGTGGTAGGTGAGGGCCTCGTTAAACTGCTCTGCTGTAAGACTGAAATCTTCCGGAATCCAGTCAAGGTGAATTCCGCTGAACAAAAAGTTCTGCGCTCCGTAACGGGAAATCAGGTACTGCACATAGCGGGCAAAGGATTCCTTAAAGTTGAAATAAGCATTCCATGAAGGTCCTGCATCCCGCCGAATAGTTTCCAGCAAAGGCACAAATCCTTCTTTCGACATATATTGCATTTTCTTGTCGAGACTCTGAAAGTATTCCGGATTGATATTGTTGAAATTTGAGACTCCTTTATGTTCAGCAGACATAGAAAAGGGCAAGTTCCCATATTCATCCCGCATATTTTTTGCGGTAAAAGTTCCCCAGTAACTTTCGCCGCCCGAAGCGTCTATTCCTTCATCACTGGCAACATCATAGCCAAACTTTTCCCAGGCATTACGCACAAAAATTCCGTTTTCATCGGCATAAGTGCTGGGGTTATTATCGGCTTCCCAGTTTGGAAAGGCTGCAATCATACTAACGGAATTAAAGCCCTGGTTCCGGCGGTAATTTAGCGCATCCTCAAAACCAATTCCCGGTCCCGGACTATATTCGTCTGATGTGGAAGCACTGCGAAACGGCAGCCGCCAGGTGCTACCGGCAAGCCAGGTATCGCCAACCATGAAATACGGAGTGCCATCTGCATATTGCAGGGCGTGTCCGTTTGGTGTGGCCTGTACAAAGCCCCGTCGGTTAGGATTTTCCTGCTTTTCCTGTTCTGTCCATTCTACAGCTGTAAATTTACCTGACTTCTGTTTTAATCCAGAATCTTCAGAAGTAGATCCGCTGGTCCATTCCCATTCACCTGGCGCTGTTGCCACCAGCCTTACTCTAAAAATATTGTCACCATCCCAAAATCCGTAGATACGTTTTGAAAAACCGGGACCTTTTAAATCTACCCATACCTTAACATCTGTGTAATAATTATCATAAGTGTTTTCAGCTTCAAAAGTTAATTCCTGCATTTCCCATACGTGAATGTCTTCAGGGGAGGAAGTTTGGAAAGCAGCTGCTTTGTTGGTGTATGTAAAAAAAAACCACAGGCAAAAGAATTGAAATAAGTAGTGTTTCATGTTCATCAATAAAAGATTACCGGTTTAGGTGCATATAAATATATTGTATTATAGAAATTATAGAAAATAAAAAAGCAGGAAATAAGTGGCAGCTTTTCCAATTCGTTTATAATATTTATCATTCCTGGTCATTAAATGTGTAAATAAAGATTTAGTTTTAGGTCTATTTTAAATAAATACACAGATGTTCAGGAAAAAAGGCTTAGCTGTTTTTATTGCATTGTTTCTTATTTCGCGTTTTTGCAGCGCCCAGTTTATTGATGATTTTGAAAAAGAGGAATTGGAAGACTGGCTTTATTTTACGGGAGATGGAAATGCGGAAATAGATTTTGTACAGGAAAAAGAGAGTTTTGCCACTATTTATATAGATGCCACCAACGATCAACATAATGTCTGGTATGCCATTACCAAACGAAATGTTGCTCCTTATCTAAACCTGAAAAAGTTAAAAGGACCAGATTCCGAACTGCGGGTGGAAGCACGGGTACGGATTAAAAATCCGCCTAAGCGGGTGAATATCATGGTCAACACCCAAAGAACAACCGAATTTCATCATGATTTAATGGAGTTTGAACTGCAAGACCAGGACTGGCATGTAATAAGTATGACCACAAATAATCTTGATGCTATTCCCGGGGATTCTCTGTTTATTCAATTTAATGTGACAGATTTTGGTCCGGGTAAATATGAGGTGGATGTCGATTATATAAAGGCAGACATCATCAACACCAAAAAAGCCGGACCCGATAAAGGAATTCAAATACCTTACCATCCGGCAATTCCCCAGCTCAGCAGCTTTTCGAATAAAGCAGAGGTCGCCCACGACGCCTTGATCAATAAAGAATATCCTGAACTAAATTTAAATGACTGGCATGTTCGGGAGAAAGAAGGTGTTTTCCGGGTTTTAACGGTCAATGGAAATCAATGGGCAATTTTGCGTTGGGATCTGGAAAATTTCAAAGATTCTGAAGCCAAAGGAGCCGGTATTCTCGAGATTACCACCCAGTCGGTCGCCACGGGAGGAAATTATGTAGAAGTTTATGAAGATCAACTTGCAGAGGAATTTCCGCGGGTAAGGGTGATAGAGATTTTTGACGGACAGGAGGCATGGGAGCAGGAAGAGGTTACGCATAACAGTTTTATACAGGGAAAGCCGTATCAGGAAGTTTTTAATACACAAATGATATATGATTTTGAAGTAGATAAAATTCCCGGCGGCAAAAATTTTATTACCATTTCCCAACCCGTCATGCAGCGTCTGCTTAATGGTACCACAAAAGGATTGCTCATAAAGCCACTTGGAGCAATTGATGCGTCTTTTTATGCTTCTGAAAATACTAAACAGGCAGGGAAAATGAAACCGAAGTTGTATTTTAATACTGTAGAAGAATAAGGACTCAACAAAAAAGTTTTATCCAGTATTCAACCTGAAATTTTTTATACTTCTTATTTTGAGATGCTGTTCCCTTCGGAAGAAAAAGATTTTCGATAAAGCTGAAGCAGAAGGTCGATAATTGGCAAATTCGGCACCAAATCTTTGGGATTTCACTCCGAAGGAACAATTTATTGTACGACAGCTGTGGTCCGTCATTAAAAATGGAAAAGTCATTTTTACTTAAGAATGAAAAGCAAAGCATAAAAAAATCAGGATATAAATGTATACATTTAGAATTATTAGAAAATTAACTAACTTATAATGAATCATTCACTCACTAATTTTGCGAAAACAACTGTTTGTGCATTTCTGTTTATCTTTTCTATATCGGGAATGGCACAGGATGGTACAATTTATCCACTCGATAACCCTGAAGAACCGAATGCCATTCCTTTGGAAACTGGCGGTGTTGAAAATCAGCCTGCCGGGGAAACCTGGTTCCGCCAGTGGGGAGATCCCATGGCACGAAATATCACTGAAGCTACACTTACTCCATTCCTGCCCGATCCGGACAAGGCGACTGGTACCACAATTATTGTGGCACCCGGCGGTGGTTTTCGATGGCTTTCTATGGGTAACGAAGGCTGGGAAGTTGCAGAAGCGCTCGCAGAAAAAGGAATTGCAGCGTTCGTACTTAAATACCGACTACACCCAACACCCGAGTCACTTGACGATTTTAGAACCTCGATGAATCCTCCTGCCACGCCTCCGGCTGGATCTTCAGATGATGGGGAAGCCAGAAGACCGGAACGTCCACGTTCAAATTTGTCTAATCAGCTTGAAGATGCCGAGGCTGCTTATGCTATGATTGTTGATCGTGCTGAAGAGTGGGGTGTTGATCCTAACAATATAGGTATGATTGGCTTCTCGGCCGGTGCGGGTCTTACCATGCATTCAACGCTGAATTCCAGGACTATGGAATTGGCTTTTATTGGTCCAATTTATGGTGGCATGAACGCCGTAGAAGTGCCAGAGAACGCTCCTCCAATGTTTAATGTTATTGCCTCTGATGATTTTCTGTTCAATGGAGAGTTTGGTTTAATAGAGTCCTGGTATAAGGCTAATGTGCCTGTTGAGTTTCATCTCTACCAGAACGGCGGACATGGTTTTGGCCTTGGAAATCCAGACCGTACCAGTAATGGTTGGTTCGACGCTTTTATTTATTGGCTGGAAGTAAACAATTTCCTTCCAAAATCTGAATAATAAAATTCTGGATCCTCTGCTAATAGAAAGCAGGATATTCAGGAAAGAATCATACAAAGAGCAATCTTATGAAATTTATTTTCCTGCAGGTCGATAATTGTCAAATCTGGAGGCTGATCTGGGAAGAACTGATTTCATAGTGATATAAGAATGCAGAAGAAATAGAAATTCGGAAAATGAGTACCGCAAAATTAATTTTTCCAAATCAATTATTTAAATCAAATCCACTCTTTTCCATAGAAGGGGATTTTTATTTGATAGAAGAAAATCTATTCTTCAAACAATTTAAATTCCACAAACAAAAAATTGCCTTTCATAGAGCAACTATAAAATTTTATCAGGATTTTTTGCTGGAAAAAGACTTTTCAGTTAAGTATTTTGAATCTCAGCAACAGGAAGCAGATATTAGGCAGCTAATTGTGCATTTAAATGGTTGGAGTTAAATCCATAGCCGTTGTCGATCCTGTTGACGATTGGTTAACCAGAAGATTGAAGACAAGTTGCGAAAAACTGAAAATTGAGCTTAATATTTTAGAATCTCCGATGTTCCTGAATACCAACGAAGATCTGAAAGAGTTCTTCAAATCTGAAAAGAAGAAGTTTTTTCAAACTGAATTTTATAAACAGGAAAGAATAAAGAGAAGGATATTAATAGATAAAACCGGAGGTCCCGAAGGTGGTAAATGGTCTTTTGATGAAGAGAATCGCAAAAAGTATCCAAAAACAAAACCGATAATCAAAACCACATTTCCGCTTGCCAATCAATATTCTCAGGAAGCCCACGCTTATACAAATCAGTATTTTTCGGAAAATGCCGGATTTCTTAGCGCAGAGGTAAATTATCCCACGACCTATTCAGAAAGTGAAGAATGGCTAAATCAATTTCTGGATTTTCGAATGGTAGAGTTTGGAGATTATGAGGATGCCATTGTGCACAAAGAAATGTTGCTAAATCACAGTCTGCTCACGCCCATGCTAAATATTGGTTTGCTTACCCCGCATCAAATCATTGAGCAGGCCCTAGAATTTGACTCATACAATGCTATTCCAATAAATTCGCTGGAAGGATTTATCCGCCAAATTGTTGGATGGCGGGAATTTATAAGAGGGGTTTACGTAGCAAAGGGTAGGGAAGAACGAACCAGGAATTATTGGGGCTTTACCAGAAAAATTCCGAAAAGCTTTTACGATGGCTCCACCGGAATTGTTCCCGTAGATGAGACCATCAAAAAGGTGCTGAAAACAGGCTACTGCCACCATATAGAGCGATTGATGGTGCTGGGTAACTTTATGTTGCTTTGCGAATTTGATCCCGACGAGGTTTACCGGTGGTTTATGGAGTTGTTTATAGATGCGTATGATTGGGTGATGGTGCCCAATGTTTATGGCATGAGCCAGTTTGCAGATGGAGGGATGATGTCTACTAAACCCTACATAAGCGGAAGCAATTATCTTATGAAAATGAGCGACTATCCCAAAGGCGACTGGCAGGAAGTCTGGGATGCCTTATTCTGGCGATTTATGGACAACCATCGTACTTTTTTTCTGAAAAATCCAAGGCTCAGAATGCTGATGGGAACCTTCGACAAATGGGACAATAACAAACAAATCTCCATACATCAAAAAGCAGATGGATTTTTAGTGAGCCTGGAATAAGTTTTACTTAAGATCGAAAATTGACAAATTTCGAACCTGTCTTTTTTCACTCTTCGGAAGATGCTATTTTCTAGCACCCGTCATCTTTACAGGGATCATGGCCCCAGTTCATTAGAGAATACCTCCACGGGGAATCTTTTCTATCTGAAGAAGGACCTTGTGCAGTATGCCTGCTCACATAGCTGTTCACCTTCTTCATATGCTCATAATCTGATTTGGTTAATTGATCTTTATTTTTGTTTTTAATCGCAATGATTTTCTTTCCAGATTTATGCCCGATGGATTCGCCGTTCCCGCTGTCCTGGCCTACAGATTTAGATTCTTCTGTTTTTAGCCACTCTTCCAGCTCTTTGGGAGCCATATTCACATTATCGTAAAATTCATTTCTTATCGACTTTTGTTCTTCTTCTTTATCCATAATCTTATGCTTTTCAGAGGAATTTAGAAAAAAATCCTGAAAATTCATAGTATTTGCATTTGGTTCAATTTAATACAGAAACCATCACACAACCAGGATATCGAAAATTGCCAAATTTGATACCTTACTTTTTTCATACATTTCGCTGACTCTTTTGTCATATCTTTGAAGATTCTTAAGAATCTGATTTTCAAGATCATTATCACCTTTATTTAAATGAAACATATAGCAACAATGGGAGATTTTTTCAATAAGGAAAACAAGAAGATTACCGGCCTTAGCCTGGCAATCATTCTTTTTACCTTAATTATTTTAAAGGTATTATTTTAGACTACTTAATGGATTTGCTATTTTTAGAGCATCTAATTCTTTTTTAATGTCCGCAGACATAATTTTTTATTTAATCCTTTTATTACCGGTGGCGGCTTTTTTCTATGCTTCGGTGGGACATGGTGGTGCGAGCAGTTATTTGATGATTTTGGCGCTAGCAGGGTTTGCACCAGAGGAAATAAGGCCCACTGCGCTTTTAATGAATATCATAATTTCATTTATCGCTTTTCTAAACCACCGCAAAACCTGCGAATTTCCACAGAAACTATTTCTACAACTGGTGATATTTTCGATGCCCGCAGCTTTTGTAGGGGGAATGGTGATGGTAGACACAGCACTCTATATGAAAATCCTGGGGGTACTCTTGTTATTTCCCGTTTTTAGGTTTCTCGGGGTTTTTCCTCAAAATGAATCCAGAACTGTAGCAAACAATTTTTGGTTGCCGCCACTTATTGGAATTTTAATCGGTTTCTTTTCGGGGTTAATAGGAATTGGCGGTGGAATTATTCTTTCTCCGCTCGTACTCATGCTGGGCTGGACAAACATCAGGCAAACAGCAGCTTTAAGCGCTTTATTCATATTTGTGAACTCTGTGGCGGGATATATTGGCACGCTTGGTTTCAGTTTTTCTTTTGACAAATCGCTCTGGATCTTCATTCCGCCTACCGTGGTGGCAGGAATGCTGGGCAGCTATTATGGCTCTCACCGCTTTAATGTACAATTAGTGAAAAACCTGCTCACTTTTGTCCTAGCGGGAGCAGCAATTAAACTGATTCTGTCATGAACCCTGAAATAAAAATAGAAGCTTTCGTACTTGCGGGGGGAAAAAGCAGCCGTATGGGACGCGATAAGGGATTGATGCTGATGGAGGGGAAACCTATGATATCTTATGTGCTAAAAACTTTAAAAAAAGCAGGTTTATCTGTGAAAATTATTGCCAATAATCCGGAGTATAATCAATTTGGAGTTTCAGTATTTCCAGATGTGGTAAAGGAAAAAGGCCCAATGGGCGGTCTTCTTTCGGCCTTACAAAACACTACAGCAGATGTTGTTTTCATAATAAGTTGCGACATGCCTTTTCTAACAGAAGAGGGAGTGAAAAATCTTACTTCGGAAGCAGATCTAGAGGAAATTATTGCGCCCCTGGTAGGGCAAAGGATTAATCCATTGTTTGCCCTTTATCCCGTAATACTGAAGAAAACCGTGGAGGATGCTATTACTGCTGAAGAATTAAAAATGACAGATTTCATTTTAAAAAACAAGCACACTTTAGTATCTTCCGGGTTCAGCAAAACAGCTGAATATTTCCGGAATATCAATACGCAGCAAGAACTTAGAGAAGCAGAGAAAAGATGGAACAACTCAATATAAAAGCCTTTGGGATGCTTGCAGAAAAGCTTGAGGCTTCAGAATTTCAATTTCCTTATTACCAGAATACCAAAGAACTTCTGGATAGATTAAAAGCAAAATATCCTCAACTGGACTCCCAGAACTTTTCGCTGGCTGTAAATCAGCAGATAGTTCGGGAAAATACCGCCCTTAACGGAAATGAGGAAATAGCCTTGTTACCACCATTTTCAGGAGGATGAGCAGGTTCGACAGGCAAACCATATTACCCGATTTTGGAATCCAGGGGCAGGAAAAATTGTCCGGAGCAAAAGTGCTCGTAGTTGGAGCAGGAGGACTTGGTTGTCCGGCTTTGCTACATATTGCCGCGGCCGGTGTAGGAACGATAGGGATTGCAGATGGAGATACCATAAGCGAATCCAATCTTAACCGACAAACCCTGTACGGACAAGCCGACGTTGGGAAACCTAAAGCTCAAACAGCAGCTTCTGTTTTACAACAAAAATATCCTGATGTTGCTTTTAGAATTATTCCACAATTTCTTACTCCCGAAAATGCCCTGGAGGTGATTTCAGAATATGATCTGGTATTGGACGGGACAGACAATTTTGGGACAAGATACATGATAAACGATGCCTGCTTTTTACTAGGTAAACCATTAATAATGGGTGCGATTTATCAATATGAAGGTCAGCTTGCGGTTTTTAATTATGGAGAGGATCCTATAAACTATCGGGATGTATACCCAAATCCGCCTTCATCAAACGAAATACCAAATTGCAGTGAAACGGGAGTACTCGGAGTGCTACCCGGACTTATTGGAACTTTACAGGCCACTGAAGCTATTAAATTACTATCGGGAGTGGGGACGGTGCTTTCCAATAAGATATTGTTTTACAACCTGAAAACCACTTCTTTCTTTGAAATCAAGGCAGAAGCAAATCCGGAGGCCCGTAAAAAGATTCCGGTGAGTAAAGAAGCTTTTAAAGCGGCTAATTATGAAATTAACTGTGGTGTAGCGGAAAGCATCAGCTGGGAAAAGGCTTTCGACTGGACACGAAATTTGAAAAATTCTGTGTTAATAGATATTCGGGAATTAAATGAAGAACCGGGAGTAGAGAATTCAGAAATAGAAAAAATCCCAATGTCTGTTCTGGTAAAGGATCAGACGCAGATAGCGACTTTTGAAAATATTCTGTTGTTCTGTAAATCGGGTGCAAGAAGTCAAAAAATGGCTGAAGAGCTGAAGATTCAATTTCCGGAGAAAAATATTTTTTCCGTAGAAGGAGGAATATTACATCCTTCTTCACCTTTAAAAAAAGAAAACCATGGCGCGTAAACCTAAAAATATATTCGTAGAGGGACCAATTTCCAGTGAGAAAATAGCGACCTCTATTCAGAATCACAGCACAAAAACCAATATTGGTGGACATTCAATTTTCCTTGGTCAGGTAAGGGCAGACGAGATAGACGGTAGCGCCGTAAAGGCAATAAAATACACCTGCTACGAAGAAATGGCACTGCAAAAGGCTTTTGAAATACGGGAAGATATCTTTGAAAAGTATGATCTTACCTGTATGCACATCTATCATAGCCTGGGAGAAGTAAAAACCGGCGAAATTTGCCTTTTTGTCTTTACCTCTTCCAGGCACCGCCGGCCCGCAATGGACGCCTGTGATGAGCTGGTAGAGCGAATAAAAAAAGAATTGCCGGTATGGGGAAAAGAGATCCTTGAAAGCAGTGAAGAATCCTGGAAAGTAAACAAATAGAAGCAAGAAAGGCAATGGTTAATATAACGCATAAAACAAATACGCTTAGAAAAGCTATGGCGCAGGCGATTGTTCGGGTGAGTAGTCCCGATACAATTGAAGCCATTGAACAGAAAAAAGTTCCTAAAGGAGATGTTTTTGAAATGGCAAAAACTGCCGGACTCTTTGCTGCAAAGCGCACCAGCGATATGATTCCCGATTGTCATCCATTGCCTATCGAGTACACAGGAATAACCTACGAAATTGAAGAGCTTACAGTTAAAATTAAAGTAGAAATCCACACCATTTATAAAACGGGGGTAGAGGTAGAGGCAATGCACGCCGCTTCTGTGGTTGCAATTACCATGTACGATATGCTTAAGCCGATAGATAAAGGAATTAGCATAGAAAATATTAAGCTTCTCGAAAAAAAGGGAGGCAAAACAGATTATCGGAAAGTTGTTGAAGAAAATAAAATTTCGGCGAGTATAATTGTTTGTTCAGATTCTATTTCTGCCGGGGAAAAAGAAGACCGTGCCGGAATGGCAATTATCGATAAACTGAAAACCTATCAGGTAGAAATTGAAGATTATGTTATCATACCCGATGAGACAGACGAAATTCAGAAGCTGGTAAAGCAGAAATGTAATGACAAAGTGAGCCTGGTTATCCTTACCGGCGGCACCGGACTTTCTCCACGTGATGTCACGCCGGAAGCTGTTAGACCGCTATTAGAGCGGCCGGTGCCGGGAATAGAAGAGGCTATTAGAGCTTACGGTCAGGACAGGACGCCGTACTCGATGCTTTCCCGCTCTGTATCCGGATTAATTGGAAATACTCTGGTGCTTGCGCTGCCCGGTTCTACAAAAGGAGCAGAGGAGTCTATAGACGCTGTCTTTCCTGCTATTATGCATATCTTCAGGGTGATTGCCGCTTTTAAACACGATTAAATTTAGCATAAATCATCTAAGACAAGTAATTTTAAACAAGGGGTAAGTCTTTTATCCACCTAGCATTCGATTTGTTACTTCAGAAAAGTAAACCCGAAACCAGGATTTTTCCATGACCGTTTAATATAAAAGTGCTCCGCTGAAGAATTCTACTGGAAATCAGTTATTAATAACTAATAGCTATAGTTTAAAACTGCCGTTATAAACATGTTTTATAGATAGATTAAATAAGAATATTAAGCAGTAGCTGCTTTCTCTCCACAATCTTTTAATTTGGTCTGGAAAACAAGATCATTTTATTAATAAAGAGAGGTCGTCAAAAAGTACATTTTCAGTATATCTGAAGTATGGATGCTAAGACGATAATTGCCATTTTATGGAAACCTCTTAACTAATCTATATGTATATGAATTTTTATGACAGTATCCGTTCAGGAAACAAAGAAGAAGTGAAAAACATGGTTGCCGAAAATCCGGCTTTACTGGAAGAAAAGGACTCTAAAGGATTTTCACCTCTTGTCTTAGCCAGCTATAACGAGCAGTATGAAATCACAGAACTTCTTTTAGATTCGGGCGCAGATGTAAACGCACTTGATGCTGCCGGAAATACTGCGCTTATGGGGGTTTGCTTTAAAGGTCACATCCAAATCGCCAATCTTCTTATTCAGAAAGGTGCAGACGTTAATATCCAGAATAATAATGGAGCTACCGCCCTTATTTTTGCGGCAACTTTTAATCAGGAGAAAATGGCAGAGCTGCTTTTGCAAAATGGCGCAGATAAATCTTTGAAAGACAGCCACGGAAAAACTGCATATAATCATGCAAAAATGCAAAATCTTGCATCGTTAGCAGAAAAACTGGAGTAGTAAACCTATAAAATCTTATTCAACAGGAAAGTCAAAGTAGGTGTCCGGATATGGTTCATTTCTTAGAGTATAATGCCACCATTCTTCAGGATAAGGTCTAAAGCCATTTTTCATCATCAGGTGTTTCAACATCAGGCGATTCTCTTTTTGCTCTTTAGAAATTTCTGTTGAATTATGGCTGGATATGCTTCCGAAGAAATCATAAGGGCTACCCATATCCAGCTCTTGCCCGGTTTCGGCATCAATAATAGTGAGATCTACGGTGCTTCCGCGGGAATGACCAGACCTGGAAGCGATATAACCAAGAGCGAACAGGTTTTTCTTGTCTATTTCAGGATAAAAATTGTTTTTGTTAATGGTGTCCGCTTCATCTTTTGCCCATTTCACAAATTGATTGACTGCAGACTGCGGTCGGTAAGCATCAAAGATTTTTAGTCGGTAACCCTTACTTTTCAGCTCCTGCTGAACCTGAATTAATGCTTGTGCTGCAGGTTTGGTCAAAATTGCAACAGATTTCCAGTAGGCATCTACTGGTTTGCCCATAAAATTGTTAGCACCACAGTAACGTATCTCGAGTGCAATATCCGGAACAACTTTGTGCACGTAAATAAAATCTTTTGGCAATTTATGCTCTTGTGCGGCAGTAAAATTTACACCTAAAAGCAGGCTTATCGCAAGGAAAAAATAATTTAACTGTTCGAAAAAACTTATTTGCTTATTCATAAGGTAGCAATAACTCCTTATTGTAAGCTTAACCTTTTTCCGCCGTTAGCGGCAGATTCAAATATTTTCTCTACGATTATAATATCTTTTAAGCCTTCTTCCCCGGGAACCATTACCGGTTTATTATTTATAATAGCCAATGCGTCATCATCCATTTGAACCGCCTGTTGGTTTTTACCAAAAGGTTCTAAAACGGTTCCATCACTAGCTTTTCCTTTTACGCCGGAGTAAGATTGGAAGGGCTTAAGATAATAACCTCCTTTACTACAATCTATGTCCAGAATATTCATGCTTTCTCCAAAACTTGTACGGCATGCAGCCGTAGCTCCATTCGGAAATTCAAGGTCGAAAATTGTCGTTTCGTCTACTTCATTAAACATCTGTGGCCGGTTGGTAGTATGTGTGGCACTAACAGCAATGGGCTCCATTCCTGAAGCATATCTTGCACCGTTTAAAGAATACACGCCCATATCATACATTGCACCGCCGCCCAATTCTTTATCCAGTTTCCAGGGAGTTATATTATCACTGTAAAAACCTGCTTCGGCCTTTAGATTCTCAATTTCACCAAAAGGTTTGGTTTTTGCCCATTTCATAATCGTTTGGGTGTTTGCCTCGTGCTGCATACGGTATCCAATAGAGAGCTTTACATTATTTTTATTGCAAGCCTCAATCATCTGCCGGCATTCTTTTGCAGTTGTCGCCATTGGCTTTTCACACCATACATGTTTTCCTGCATTAGCCGCTTTTACTACATATTCTGCGTGCATGGAATTCGGTAAAACAATGTAGATAACATCAATATCATCATTATTGGCGATGCTCTCCATGTTTTCGTAATTGTAGACATTGGCATCTTTAATTCCATATTTACTTTGCCACTGCGGAATTTTTTCAGGGCTGCCGGTTACGATTCCCCGTAATTCACAATGATCTGTCAACTGGAGTGCAGGTGCTAATAAATCTGTGCTGTAATATCCCAATCCTACTAGAGCAACACCCAGTTTCCTGGCAGGTTTAGCTGAAAAAAGATACGGGAAAGGCAAGGTAGAGGCAGCCAGGAAAAGTCCTGATTTTTTGATAAAGTCGCGACGATTATTCATGAGCTTCTGATTTTATTCCAGTAAGTTAAAAAATTTTCAGGAAACCCGGGCGATTTAACTAATTCTTGGCAGTTCATAAAGAGCTCTGAAAGTAATTTAGCACAGTTATTGAATATCAATAGCTCAAACCTAGAAAAATTTGAAAAAAACTACATCAATTTTGAAAAAAGCTACATCTATAAAAATTAATATGCTGTTTTTCTTAGCCCTGGGTTTTGGCCTGCTGCTAATATCCTGTACTGAAGATACTTCAGAAAAAGAATTTTCGAATCCGCCGGAGTCTTTAGAATCTTCCTTAGATACGCTTCCGGAGAATAAGCAAACAAAAGAGGAAGAGCCGGAGGTTAAACGTTTGCAGGTAAAATACAGTATTGATTCTTTAACAACTAAGGCAGATGTTGACAGTTTGTCTTCAAGGTATAGTGAAAGTCAGAGAAAGACAATTTATGCCCTAAACAGGATCGAAGAATATCGGGTACAACCTAATATTCCGATAATTATTCCAGATACTATTTCTGAAGATATTAATCTTTATAGTCCATTTCCGAAGGAATTGCAGATTTTAGATTCTATTCCAAAAGCGGTGCTTATCGCTCAAAGGATTCAGGGTTTTGCACTTTATGAAAACGGTAGGCTCTTGAAATGGGGGCCGGTAAGTTCCGGTAAGCAAACCACGCCCACTCCTAATGGTCTGCACTATGGAAATTACAAGGCAAAACGAAAAGTGAGTACTGTGAACAGTGACTGGATCCTGCCGTATTATTTCAATTTCATGAATTTTGAAGGTGTTGGTGTCCATCAATATAATTTGCCTGGCTTCCCCGCCAGCCACGCCTGTGTGAGGCTTTATATGGAAGATTCCAAATTTATTTATGATTGGGCGAGCATGTGGGAGTTAGAAGACGACGTTATCGTACAGAACGGGACACCATTTATGGTTTTTGGAGAATATAATTATGATGGTCCTGTGCCGTGGCTGGCTTTGTCCCGTGATATGGGAACAAACGATCTCAATGAAGAGGAGTTGCAGACGCTTAAAAGCTATGTTTCCGAATATAAAAAAGATCCGCGTAATTTCCGAGAGGAAGAAGCCGGAGAGGAGGAGAATATACTAGCTGAAAATTCTTCAATATGAAATTCTTATATTAGAGAAATTACCAAATTTAAAATGTCATGAAAATTACTTCAGTAAGATTCTTTTTTCTCCTATTTATTTTTGTTTATACCGGCTTAAATGCACAGCAAACCTCGGTGATGGTAAGAGCTAAAGCAAAAGACGCCAAATTTATTGGCAGCTCTATTGGGGGAGCTAAAATCTACATTAAAAATGCTGAAACCGGAGAAATTCTTGTTGAAGGTCTTACGACAGGCAGTACAGGAAATACCGAAAAAATAATGAATAATCCCTGGAAACGTAATCAGGATTTATCTGAAGAAGGTACAGCTGGTTTTTTGGCAAATATCGACCTGGAAGAGCCGGTTTTTGTAACAGTAGAAGCACATGCACCCATCAACAAAAAACAGGCAACGGTTGTTTCCAGTACGCAGCTTTGGTTAATTCCCGGTAAGGACATAAGCGGTGACGGGATTGTTCTGGAGGTTCCCGGCTTTGTGGTTGATATTCTGTCTCCCCAAACGCACGAAAGAATTCCCGAAACTAATGAGGTACAAATAATGGCAAATATCGTCCTGATGTGTGGATGCCCTGTTACCGAAGGTGGTATTTGGGATGCAAGTCAATACGAAGTAAAAGCATTAATAAGTAGCGATGGTGAGCAGGTGAAAGAGCTTGATATGAAGGTAGGGGAGAAGCCAAGTACCTTTTCTGTTAACACCAATCTGGAAGCCGGGCTTTATGGCATTACGGTTTATGCATTTGATCCTGCAACCGGAAATACAGGCGTGGATAAAACCAATATAATCATAAATTAAGCCCAGAAGTTATTCTCGGTTTTCAAGAAAAACAATCACGCTGCCCAAAGTGGTAAGTTTACTTACTGCAGGTCAATAATTGTCATTTTAAGAACCTGTCTTTACTTCTTCTTCACTAAGCAGCCCCAGTTCTTCAATAGTTTTTAGTACTCCGTTGTCGTTATTATCGAAGCTGGTGATAAATTTGCTGGCGCTAATTATATCAGAATGTGCATTTTTCATTGCATAGCTGTATTTCGCGTTTTCCATCATTTCCAGGTCGTTGAGGTAATCTCCAAACACGAGTGTTTCTTCAGGAGAAATATTTAGCTCTTTTTGCACTCTTTTTATGGCATTTCCTTTATTGGCCGTCGCCGAGGTGATGTCCAGAAATATCCTTGCGGCAACTGCAACTTTATAATCTCCCTGAAACTTTTTAAAATGCGGGAAAGTATGCTCTTCAACTCCTTTGAAGTCGCAAATGGTAACCTTCAAAATCGTATCTTCAACGTCATCCAGGTTTTCTACAAGTTTTAAACGCTTATAATATTGCTGAATTTCATTTATAAATTCTTCATCATCACATTCCACATAGGCTGAAGTTTTTCCGCAGAGAACAAGCTGTGCACCTTCAATTTTACGCCCAATTTCAATAAAATTTTTAGCAGCTTCGCGATTTAACTGATTGACGTAGATTTCTTCACCATTACGCACTACATGGGTTCCGTTTTCAGCAAAGAACAACATCCTGTCTTTAATTCTTTCAAATTTTGATTCAAGATTATAGAATTGCCGGCCACTTGCCACAGAAAAGATGATCCCTTTTTCTGTAAGAGCTTGTTCCATTTTCCAAAAATCGGGATGCAGCTCATGCTGGTCGTTAAGCAAAGTCCCATCCATGTCTGTCACAATCAGTTTTATCATATCAAAAATTAAAGACGCAAAGATAACTAATGGAAGTCCACTGGTGTTAATTCTGGATCAAATTTATATGTAGTATTATAATTATTTACAATAGATAGAATTAAGGACCATCCCGGAACATGCTGATTTCCTGAAGCTTTTACAAAAGCCTAAAATTTTTATTTGTATTAAGTCTAATTAAGCTTTTATTTCTCGCTTCTTCATTCTACATTTGCTTCATTATTTAAAACAAGTCTAAATAAAAACACTACTACAATCATGAATCAAAAAATCATTCTGTTGAGCATTTTCCTGGTGATATTCCAGTTTAGTTTTGCACAATCTACGGGAAGCATACAGGGAAATATTATCAATAACAGCGGCAATCCTGTTTCAGATGCCAATATAGATATAAAAGGAACCAGCATTGGGACACAATCCAACCGCAACGGAAACTTTGAGCTTAGAGGAGTTCCTTCAGGAAATTTTACACTTAGAATTTCTTATGTTGGTTATCAAACCAAAGAATTAGCGGTTTCTGTTCAGGCAAACCAAACTACTACCGTGTCAAGTATTATTTTTAGAAGTAAAGAAGAGCAACTTGGGGAAGTTGTGTTAAGAGCAAATGGAAATGTAAATGAATTTACACGCACAAAAAGCGACTATGTCGCTAAACTTCCGCTAAGAGATATTGAGAATCCGCAGGTCTATAATACCATTACTGCCGAATTAATGCAGGAACAAGTAGTTACCAGCTTTGACGATGCAATTAAAAATGCTCCCGGAATTTCAAAACTTTGGGAATCTACCGGAAGGGGAAATGACGGTGCAGGTTACTTTGCCATAAGAGGTTTTGCGGTGCAGCCAACACTTACAAACGGACTTCCCGGTATTACCAATGGCAGTCCAGATCCTGCAAATATTGAGAGAATAGAAATTGCCAAGGGACCTTCAGGAACACTCTATGGCAGCAGCCTTATTTCTTATGGCGGACTTATTAATATCGTCACAAAAAGGCCATACAATTACTTTGGCGGAAATATTTCCTACACAATGGGCAGCTTCGGTCTGAACCGAATCACTGCAGATGTTAATACTCCGCTTGATGAAACGGGCGATGTCGCTTTACGTGTAAATACAGCATATCATACTCAGAACAGTTTTCAGGATGCCGGTTTTCAGAAATCGCTTTTTGTGGCACCGTCCCTTAGCTATAAAGTAAACGACAGGCTTTCTTTTCTAATTAATACGGAATTTTATCAAGGTGAAAGCACCAATCCAACGATGTTATTTGTAGATCGTGGTGCGCCGCTAAGAGTGACAAATATTGAAGAACTGGGATATGATCCTGAACGTTCTTACACCAGTAACGACCTTACCCTTAAAAATCCAAATTTCAGCCTGCAGGGGCAGATGAATTATAAACTTTCCGATTCCTGGACTTCTCAAACAGCTGTTTCCAGAGGTTCAGCGAAAGCAATGGGGCATTATTCCTATTTATATGAAACCACACAGTATGAGCAGGGACTGGAGGAAGTTCCCGGCGAAGTGACAAATCTCGATGAAGGAGTAGTCTTTACACGTTATCTTAACGACCAGAATTCTACTACATTAACTACAGATCTTCAGCAAAATTTTATTGGCGATTTCAAAATTGGCGATTTTAGGAATCGTATGGTGGTGGGACTGGATTATTTTAATAGAAAAGTGATTGACAACGGCTCTGGTTACGTTGCCAACGGGAAAGTATATATAGGTGACGCCAGCCTTCAGAATGTTAATGAAAGCGTCTTCGGAATTTATGATCCTGAAGCTTACATTACAGATAACGACAGCGGAATTCTTTCTGCAGCGGCGACAAACGATCTTTTGGCAGGTGTAAACAGGAACAGCACGATCACCAAAGAAGATGTTTACAGCGCTTATATTTCTGATGTTTTTAACTTCACCCCGCAACTTTCTGCCATGGCCAGTTTAAGAATTGATCAGTTTGAGAATGAAAGCAACAGCCAGACGGCACTTTCGCCAAAATTTGGAGTAGTCTATCAGCCGGTGTTGGACAAGGTGTCGATATTTGCCAATTATATGGATGGATTTAGTAATGTGGCGCCACAAGAAGTAGTGGACAGGGCAAGTGGAGAGAGCAGAACGATCATTTTCGATCCTGAAACAGCCAGGCAATTTGAAGTTGGTACCAAATTAAACTTACTAAATAACAGGGTGGCAGCAACTTTTAGTTACTACGACATAGAGGTTGGTAATATCGTTGCCATTTCTGCTGAAAATCCTTTCTCGACAGATTTGCAGGGTGGGCAGCAATACAGCCGCGGATTTGAAGCCAGTGTAACTGCTGCACCTTTTGATGGTCTAAATCTTATTGCCGGTTACAGCTATAACGACAGCGAAGTGACAGAGTCTACTGCAAGTGACGATTTCCTCGGAAGAAGGCCGGAATCTGCAGGTCCAGAAAATCAGGCGAATTTTTGGGCAAGTTACAGGTTTCAGTATGGGAATCTTGATGGTTTCGGAATTGGTTTTGGTGGAAACTATGCCAGCGAAAATATGATTTTTAACCGGCAGCTGGGAGGAGTGTTTACTCTTCCTTCCTACACCGTTTTTAATGCTTCTTTATTCTACAGTGTAGAGAAATTTGCAATTAATCTGAAGCTTAATAACCTTACAGATGAAGAATATTACAACGGGTGGTCTACAATAAACCCGCAGACGCCAAGAAATTTTGCAGCCAGCTTTACCTATAAATTTTAGTTGAGTTAGTTAGTTAATTAGTTATGGCCGTCCGGAGAAATCCGGACGGTTTTTAAGTACACAACCGGACCATTGGATCACATCAGAAAAACCTTCAATAGTTTAAATTTAACGAATAATAAAACAGCATAAATGCCGAAGCGGAAAAAACATACTACCTTCAGGAAATGGATTGGAAAAATCCATCTATGGCTGGGACTCGCTTCCGGGATTATTGTTTTTATCGTTGCAATTACCGGGTGCATTTATGTTTTTCATGATGAACTTAAAGACCTTACGCAGCCCTGGAGAAAGGTAGCTGTTCAGGAAAAAGAGTTTGTGGCGCCCTCTATCCTTCAGCAGAAGGTGGAACTACGCTACCCGGATTCGGAGCCGGGAATGGTGGTCTACCAGGGAAGGGAAAGACCTGCCTTTGTGTATAGCCTTATTGAAGATGCCGGGTACAATATATACTTTAATCCGTATTCCGCAGAACTTATTCACAGTCAGAAAATTGAAGATGAATTTTTCGCCATTATAGAAAACCTGCATATGTACCTCCTTTTGCCTGAGGAAATAGGTAGGCAGGTGGTGGGAATTTCTACCATTGTTTTTATTGTAATGCTTATAAGCGGAATTATACTTTGGTGGCCGAAAAAAAGAAAGAATTTAAAAAGCCGGCTAAAAATAAAATTTGATGCTAAATGGCGAAGGGTGAATTATGACTGGCACAACGTTACCGGGTTATATATTTCTCTGCTTGCATTAATAATTGCTATAACCGGGCTTAGCTTTTCATATGAATGGATGCATGAAAGCTTCTACGTAATTGGCAATTTTGGAAAGGAATATCCAGAAGAAACGACACCGCCGGTAATTAATACCGACCTACAGGCAAATACTTCAATTCCTGCAATAGATGTTGCCATGGAGAAGACATTTGAGCTCCTTCCCGGTGCCGGAATGCATTTTGTATGGGAACAGGGTACTGATTCGCCCATTCTCACAGGTTCCTATCCCGAAACTTTAGATTATGATCACCAATCCAACTTCTATTTTCACCCTGAAACAGGTGAACTCCTGGAAAAACATCTGTACATTGATAAAAGTGCCGGTTTAAAGCTCCAGGAAATGAATTACGGACTACACACTGGTCAATATTTTGGTCTTACAGGTAAGATAATTGCCTTCTTTGGCAGCTTGTTTGTTGCCGGCCTTCCGATTAGCGGTTTTATGATCTGGTGGGGCAGAAAAAATAAGAAAAAGAAGGTAAACTCAGCTGTTAGAAAGGAATAAGTTATTTCAGAAGGAGCGGTTTTACTTCCGGTTAAAGCAAAAAAGTAGAGGTCGAAAATTGGCAATTTTCAGCTTGCCGCCATAAAATAGACTGGATTAATATTCCATTATTTTCTAAATAACCCGGTAATAAAAGATTTATATCCTTTAAGTTGAGGGAAAAACGGCACTATTAGATCACATATTTACTACTTCTTCATTTAAATTTTCAAATCATACTCTACTTTATTTGTAGAGAAATATCTGAAAGCTGAGATAAAGTAGCAAGAAAAACAAGCCAAGAAACAGCAATTATCAACCTGTAAATTTCCGTAATCCCAAATAGTTGATTTTTAATAATTGCATGAAAGTATTGCTTCAATAACCTTTACCTTACTCTGTAGCTTTTTCTTCTAGGTTATTTGTTTTTTCAATGGAAAGATTATTAGTGAAATCGATCGTTCTGATAGGGAATGGGATATTAATTCCATTTTTATCAAAAGCTTTTTTAATTTCAATAATTGCTATATTCTTTGCTAAAAGAATATCCCTGTTTTTGGAGACATCTGTCCAGAATCGGACAACAAAATTTATAGAACTGTCACCAAATTCTTCATACATAAATTCAACTTCTTCATTAGTACGCGGCGGGAAAGCTTTCGCTATAGTTTCTGTGGTAAGCTTTTGAACAAATTCAAGATCGGAACTATAACCAACGCCGCAATTGAGCATCACCCTGGAACGCATGGTTCTTGTGTAGTTCTTAAATGGTTCCTCGATTATTTTTCCATTTGGAATTACAACATAATTATTATCTGATTGCTTGATAACGATATTTCGAAGATTAATCTCTGTCACTGCACCGGCAAAGCCATTTGTTTCAATCCAGTCACCAATTTGTAGCTCCGGAAGAAAACTCAGTATCAGTCCTGAAAATGTGTTGGTTAAGGTTCCCTGGAGGGCCAGACCTATAGCTAAACCTACTACACCGGCACCCGCAAGTACAGAAGTTAATACAGTGTCTAAATTAAGAAGCCCCAGAGCTATAAAAAAACCGATAAGTACAATGATAACCTTCAGTACTTTTACGGACATTTCTCTTATGGAAGCTTGTTTTACTTTTCCCTTAAGAAGTTTATTGATCAAATTACCAACATACTTGGCGATAAAAATAAAAACAATAAAGACCAGTACGGCCATAATAAAATTGGGCAAATTTAGGATTATACTATCCAGCCATTCGCCCAATTTTGTTCCAATTTTATCTATGGAATTTCTGAAACTAAAGTTTTCCAACATTTAGTAATATGTATTTTTAAAATTAAATTTGTTTATGGTTATCACTGGTTTTCATTTTCCAGGCATCTAACATCCAACTGGTCTTTTCCAGTTCTCTAATATAAGCTCCAATTAAATCTATAGTTCCTTCATCTCCTCCTGCTTCGGCAACTTCTATCACCTTTCGCATCTGGTTGAGCAGAACACGATGATCCTTCAGAAGTATTTCAATCATTTCAGAATCTGATATTTTACTACCTGATTCTTCAATATTGGACATTTTAAGATAGTCGCTTAAATTACTGGTTGGCTGATGACGGAGCGTGAGAATTCGTTCTGCGATCTCGTCCACCTTTAACTTCGCCTCGTCGTATAACTCTTCAAATTTCTCATGAAGATCAAAAAAGTTTTTACCAATTACATTCCAGTGAAAATTTCTAAGTTTCTGGTAATATAAATGATAATCGGCTAAAAGTGTGTTTAATTCTTTTACAGTTTTTTCTGTTTTTGTATTATCTAAACCTAAGTAGCTCATAGTTTTTATTGATTGTTTTTTACAAATTACATACAAAAATATGATAATGATCCTCCGTGTGCAACCTTAGTTTCTGAATTAATAGAAGTTTAACTAAGCTAGTTTAGAGGACGATTTTCCTTGAGATCTAATTTCTTTAACATTTCCTTGGACATCTGGCCGCCTGAAATTCCATAGCCATCAACAAGAACCCCTTTTTTGCCATTTTTAGTTGTAATAGCATAAAGAATAGCATTATCATCGGGATTGCTCATCCCTTCAAATCTTAAAACTTTGTCTACATCAAAATCCTCTACTCCGTATGATTCCTTTAGGGATTCAATTTGTATTTTTTCATCCATAAGATTAAAATCAAATTCATATCCTTCTTCCAGTTTCAACTTATTTAGTGCCTGGGATAATGTTCCGTAATCTTTCATTTTTTTTGTTTGATTGATTGTAGTTTCAAAGTACTGCTCAAGCCCCATATTTGCAAATTGTTCGGAGGCTTTAGGATAAGTTTAACGGGTGTAGTATCCAGCACATTTTTGGAAAATAGATTAAATTTACTCATCTTTTTTTCCGGAGCGAAAGAAGCCGAATGGGATAACCAGAAAAATAAAAAAATACCATCCGGTAATAAGTCCTACAATTGTGATGATGGCAGCTATAATATAAAACCAGTAAGAATTAAAAAATCTCATGAAGTTATTTTTTTCGGAAGACATTTGCAGTTTCTAATTTAATCAATCTCAAATTTTTCAGTTTAATAAGGATGTTTTAAAATATTTCGGAAAAGGAAAGGTGGATAATTTGCATTTGTAACGCTGTAATTTATTTACCTCTGCCAAATCCTGAAAAATATAACCAAATATCTTAAATTTGTTGAATTATTCTTGGTCTCTTTAATTTATGAAAAATAAAATCACCCTTAAAGAACTGGCAAAACTTTTAAACGTTTCCATTTCAACAGTATCTAAAGCACTTAATGACAGTTCCGAAATTAGCCCTAAGACTGTGGAGAGGGTGAAAGAATTGGCTGCTCTGCATAAATATCGGCCCAATCCTGTAGCTGTAAATTTAAAGAGTAGTAAAAGTGGTACGATTGGAGTCGTTATTCCGAATATTTCAAATACTTATTTTGCGCAGGTATTGTCAGGTATAGAAGCAAAAGCACAGAAAGAAGGGCTGCAGGTAATTACATATATTTCCAACGAATCTTTTGAACGGGAAAAGCAGATTGCTGATATGCTTACATCCGGTTTTGTGGATGGGGTGTTAATTGCAATTTCGGAAGCTACTCACCGGGCAAGAAATTATGACCATATTTTTAATATACTGGAATATGAAATTCCGGTTGTACTATACGACCGTACCAACATAGATATTCCTGTGGATAAAGTAGGTATTGATGATGAGAAAAGTTTTGAAGATGCTACACGCTTACTTATTTCTAAGGGAATAAAAAAGATTGGCCTGGCTTCAGCGATTCATCATCTGGGTGTGGGTAAGTTGAGAATAAAAGGATACCAGAAAGCACTTTCTGAAGGTATGGAACAGTTAGTTACTGCATCTTCAAGGCATCAGGTACTTGTAGATGGTATTAAAGATCTTCTGGTAAATAAAAAAGTAGAAGCTATGCTTTGTACAGATTTTGTTAGTGCAATGCTTGTGTACAGGATGGCTTATGAAAATGAGGTTGAGATACCGAAAGATCTCAAAATGATAGGTTTTTTAAATAAAGATGTAGCGCAATATCTTACGCCGTCCATAAGTTATATCGAGCAATTTCCTGAGGAAGTAGGAAAAAATGCAATGGAGATGCTCATTAAGCGTATGAATGGCATGCTTAAGCCTGAAAAGAACACGCACAAAGTTATCAATACGGAGCTGATTCATCTGGAATCTACTCTTTTTTAATTAATATCTTCTATTAAATCCTCGAGGATGAGAAGGATAAATTTAGATATACTGATGGATACCATTTGTACAAAACTTCGGGGGCTGCGGTTTCAAGACAATTGGCTGAATGGATAAAGGAACAGGAATAATTCGATTGACATTTGCTCTTTACTGCAATTTTATTAATTTTTCCAATTCATTATTTAATTTCTTTTAGAGATTTGGGTACGAAATAATCCACAATTTTAACATTTCACATTTCTTTAAGACACTTAAGACTTTAGCTTATAAAGGAAGTCCTATATTTGCTGTTTCAAAATCTAAAAAAGATAATTACTAAATGGAGGAAGAGCAATTTACTAAATTACAATCTGCAAAAATATTAGTTACTGGGGGAGCCGGTTTTATAGGCTCTAACCTATGTGAACGATTGCTGGAATTAGAGGCAAAAGTTACATGTCTTGATAACTTCTCCACCGGGCATAAACATAATTTAAATGCTTTAATAAAAAATCCCAATTTTACTTTAATAGAGGGAGATATTCGCGATGCTTCTACTTGTCAAAAAGCATGTGAAAGTATGGATTTTGTTTTGCATGAAGCAGCATTAGGATCAGTTCCACGTTCCTTAAGAGATCCTGTCACCAGTAACGAAGTTAACGTAACGGGTTTTTTAAATATGTTGGTAGCAGCAAGAGATGCTGATGTGAAAAGGTTTGTTTATGCCGCCAGTTCTTCGACTTATGGCGATTCTGAAAACCTCCCTAAAGTGGAAGATAAAATAGGGAAACCCCTTTCTCCTTATGCCATTACAAAATACGTGAACGAGCTTTATGCAGACATTTTTCAGGATGCTTACGGTTTGGATACCATAGGACTTCGTTATTTCAATGTTTTCGGTAGGAAACAGGATCCTAATGGGGCGTATGCAGCTGTCATTCCGAAATTTGTAATGCAATTTATGGAGCATGAAAGTCCGGTGATTAATGGGGATGGAACTTATTCAAGAGATTTCACCTATATTGATAATGTTGTTCAAATGAATTTACTGGCATTGACAGTAGAAGATAAAAAGGCCGTGAACGAAGTCTACAACACGGCTGTTGGTGATCGCACTAATTTAGTAGAGCTCACGCAATATTTAAAGGAGTTTCTTTCTAACTATGATCCTGAAATCATAAATGTGGAGGTAAAGCATGGGCCAAATCGCCCCGGTGATATTCCTCATTCTTTAGCTTCAGTAGAAAAAGCAAAAGATCTTTTAGGTTATAATCCGCAATACGATATTAGGTCTGGCTTAAAAGAAGCTGTGGAATGGTATTGGAATAACTTAAGATAATCTTCTTTATAAATTATAATTTTTAACAAATGAACAACAATACAAATATTGCCGTGATTGGTCTGGGATATGTGGGTCTTCCTTTGGCCCGGCTCTTTGCCGAGAAATTTCCTGTTATTGGATTTGATATTAATCAAAAAAGAGTAAACGAATTATTGACTGGCGTGGATGCTACTTTAGAGGTAGAGAATGATGTGCTCCAGTCGGTACTGAAGCAGGAGCGTTCAGGAGCAAAAGGTCTTTACTGTACTGCAAATTTAGATGAGCTTTTAGATTGTAATTATTATATAATTACTGTACCCACCCCCGTAGACAAGAATAACCGCCCAGATCTTACTCCTCTTTATAAGAGTAGTGAAACTGTAGGGAAGGTCTTGAAGAAAGGAGATATAGTAATATATGAATCTACTGTGTATCCCGGGGTTACAGAGGATGAATGCGTACCTGTTCTGGAGAAACATAGCGGGCTGAAATATAATGAAGATTTCTTTGTAGGGTATTCTCCAGAGCGTATTAATCCGGGAGATAAGGAGCACACCGTGGATAAGATCCTTAAAGTAACGGCAGGATCTACACCTGAAGTTGGAAAAAGGGTAAATGACTTGTATGCGTCAGTAATTACTGCAGGAACGCATCTAGCTCCAACTATTAAGGTTGCTGAAGCAGCAAAAGTTATAGAGAACTCTCAGAGGGATATTAATATAGCCTTTGTAAATGAGTTGGCTAAAATATTCAACTTGATGGGTATTGATACTCAGGATGTGTTGGAAGCGGCAGGTACAAAATGGAATTTTCTGCCTTTTAAGCCAGGTTTAGTTGGAGGGCATTGTATTGGTGTGGATCCTTATTATCTTGCTCAAAAAGCTCAAGAGATAGGTTATCATCCAGAAATAATTCTGGCGGGGAGAAGGATGAATGACTCTATGGGGCAATATGTGGCAGGAGAAGTTGTGAAACTGATGCTTCAGAACGACCAGAAAGTAAAAGGTTCAAAAGTTCTTGTTCTAGGGGTTACTTTTAAAGAGAACTGTCCGGATGTTAGAAATACTAAGGTAATTGATGTTATAAAAAACTTGAGGGAGTATGGAGTGGAAGTAACAGTTTACGATCCATTAGCTGATCCCGATGAAGTGAAGTATGAATATAATCTGGATACGGTAAAAAATTTACCTTCAGGTAAATACGAAGCAATTGTATTGGCAGTAGCGCATAATGAATTTCTTGAATTAGATTTCGACCCTTTAAAAGGAGAAAATGCTGTTGTATATGATGTAAAGGGAGTGTTGGGAGATAAGTGTGATAAGAAGTTGTAAGTCCCTAGCCCCCCATAATAGGGGAATAGCTTTCAAATAATTATTGAAACATTTTAAAAATTATTAAATATTATTCTCAGCTCCCTCTCTAGTGGAGATGGTGGGAGAGAGGCTTAATTTAACTATATGAAGATAAAAAACATCTGCTGCATCGGTGCAGGTTACGTAGGAGGGCCAACAATGGCTGTTATCGCTCAAAAATGTCCAAACTTGGATGTTACAGTTGTTGATATTAATGAGAAAAGAATAGCAGCCTGGAATGATCCCGATGTGGAAAATATTCCTATTTATGAACCTGGTTTATCTGAAATAGTGAAAGAAGCAAGGGGTAGAAATCTGTTCTTTTCTACAGATGTAGATACAGCCATTGACAAAGCTGATATGATATTTATTTCGGTAAATACACCAACCAAAACCTACGGAATAGGAAAAGGTATGGCAGCTGATCTTAAATGGATCGAATTATGTGCCCGACAAATCGCTGAAGTAGCTAAGAATGATAAAATTATTGTTGAAAAATCGACACTTCCGGTACGTACAGCTGCTGCATTAAAAGATATACTCGATAATACAGGAAATGGTGTGAAATTCCAGATCCTTTCTAATCCGGAATTTCTTGCTGAAGGAACTGCCGTAGAGGATTTGGAAAAGCCGGATAGGGTGCTAATTGGTGGTGATATAGATACTCCGGAAGGGAAAGAGGCTATGGAGGCATTAGTTAGTATCTACGCTTCCTGGGTGCCTAAAGAAAATATTTTAACCACAAATGTATGGTCTTCGGAATTATCTAAGCTTACTGCGAACGCCTTTCTTGCACAGCGGGTTTCCAGTATTAACGCGATGTCGGAACTTTGTGAAAAAACTGGCGCTGATGTCAACGAAGTTGCAAAAGCGGTAGGAATGGACAGCAGGGTAGGCCCTAAATTTTTGAAAGCTTCTGTGGGGTTTGGGGGATCATGTTTTCAGAAGGATATTCTGAACCTGGTTTATATTGCTAAGACTTTTGGGCTAAATGAAGTGGCTGATTACTGGGAACAGGTAATCATTATGAATGACCACCAAAAAAGAAGATTTGCTGCCAATATTGTAAAAACTCTCTATAATACTGTTTCCGGGAAGAAAATTGCCATTTTGGGATGGGCATTTAAAAAAGACACAAATGACACAAGGGAATCAGCGGCTATTTATGTTACCGATTATTTGTTAAATGAGCAGGCAGAGATTCTGGTTTACGATCCTAAAGTAAAACCGGAACAGGTCTATGCAGATCTGGAATATTTATGCACCCATAGCAATGAAGAAATTCGCGAAAGGGTAAAAGTGGTGACAAGTGCAGAAGAAGCCTGTAAAGACGCTCATGCAATAGCTGTTTTAACAGAATGGGATGAATTTAAAGAGCTGGATTGGAAAGAAGTTTATGAAAATATGCTAAAACCAGCATTTTTGTTCGATGGAAGAAGGCTGTTAAATAGAAAAGTTATGGAAAATATAGGTTTTGAATTTTATACTATTGGAAACTAAAAAAATATTATCGCTAAAGGTGGAGTGTATTATTGTTTGGGATTAGAAGTCCTTTCTGGATTTTTTCATTCTTTTTAATTTTGAGTGAATCGTATAAAAGACATTTAGCAAAGACTATGACCTGGAGAATGGTGGGTACCATAGATACTATTTTGTTATCTTGGTTAATATCAGGAAACCCATATACAGGATTGAAAATTGGTTTTGCAGAAGTTGTAACTAAAATGCTTCTTTATTATGTACATGAAAGGATATGGTACAATATTAGGGCAGGAGTCACAAAAAAGGGGGATAGCAAAAAAAGGCATATTGTAAAATCCCTTACTTGGAGAATAATTGGGACTGTAGACACCATTATTCTTGCGTGGATAATTTCAGGAGATCCTCTGGTAGGTCTCCAGGTGGGAGGGGCTGAGGTGGTTACAAAAATGATCTTGTACTATTTTCACGAACGAGCCTGGTATAAACTGGATTATGGCTTAGAGAACCGGAGAAGCAAAAATTTGAAAAACTAAATTCTAATTGAGCAGAAATGAAGAATATTATTCAGCATAGTTTTAACATAAATAAGGCTGACAGGAACAAAATGAATGATCATCTGTCTTTTGTTATCTGGTTTACAGGTTTATCAGGATCAGGAAAATCTACTCTCGCTAATTTAGTGGAAAAGGAGCTATTTAATCAGAATATTAGAACATTTGCTCTTGATGGTGACAACATAAGGAGCGGAATCAATAAAGATTTGCAATTTACCCCGGAGGAAAGGGAAGAGAATCTTCGTAGAGTAGCTGAGATCAGTAAACTCTTTATAAATTCCGGAAATGTAGTAATCGCTTCTTTTATTTCTCCTCTTCGAAAAGATAGGGAGTATGTAAAAAAGATAATAGGAGAAGAAAATTTTATTGAAGTATTTGTCAATACTTCTCTCCAGGAATGTGAGCGACGGGATGTGAAAGGCTTATATGATAAAGCCCGCAAAGGGGAGATAAAAAATTTTACAGGAATAGACGCTCCTTACGAAGCTCCTGAAGCTCCTGATTTTGAAGTAAAAACTGAATTGGAGGATTTAGAAAAAGCTGTAAAAAGAATAGTTGGACAGCTTCAGAAGAAGCTTGAAATATAACATTATGAGTAAATATTATTTAAATTATTTGGACGAATTAGAATCAGAAGCCATTTATATTTTGAGGGAGGTCTGGGCGCAGTTTGAGAACCCAGTAATCCTTTTCTCTGGAGGTAAAGACTCTATTTTGGTAACTCATTTGGCGAAAAAAGCTTTTCATCCCGCCACAATTCCTTTTGCTTTAATGCATGTCGATACAGGGCACAATTTTCCCGAGACAATAAAATTCAGGGATGATCTTGTTAAAAACTTAGATGTAAAGTTAATTGTTGGATCAGTTCAGGATTCCATAGATAATGGGAGAGTAGCTGAGGAACGAGGTAAAAATGCCACTAGAAATGCGCTTCAGATAACTACCTTGCTTGATGCTATTGAAAGTAATAAAGTTGATTGTGCTATTGGTGGAGGGAGAAGAGATGAAGAAAAAGCACGTGCAAAAGAACGCTTCTTTAGCCATCGGGATGATTTTGGACAATGGGACCCCAAGAATCAACGACCAGAATTGTGGAATCTTTTGAATGGAAGTCATTTTTCGGGAGAACATTTCAGGGCCTTTCCAATTAGTAACTGGACTGAAATGGATGTTTGGAATTATATTAAGAGGGAGAATATTAGCATTCCATCGCTTTATTTTGCCCATGAGAGAGAAGTGGTATTTAGGAGCAACTCCTGGATTCCTGTTTCAGAATTCTTAAAATTGGAGGAAGGGGAGAATGTGGAGAGAAAAAAAATAAGGTTCAGAACATTGGGTGATATAACTATTACTGGTGGAATAGAATCTGAAGCCGATACTCTTGCAAAGATAGTGCAGGAAGTTTCCGCTATGAGAAAAACAGAACGGGGGGATCGTTCAGATGATAAGCGAAGTGAAACAGCTATGGAGGACAGGAAAAAATTAGGATATTTTTAGGTTCTTTTAATTTAAAGTAAATAGTACTAATAATATAAAATTGTTCTATCCTTTCTATAATGGGGCGAAAGGGGAACGAAATAAACTTATGGAAATTAACAACAACCAATTACTACGATTTACAACTGCAGGAAGTGTAGATGACGGGAAGAGTACACTTATTGGAAGGCTTTTGTTCGATTCTAAATCTATTTTCGAAGATCAACTGGATGCGGTGAGCAATACCAGTAAAAAGAAAGGTTATGATGGTGTTGATCTTGCACTTTTCACTGATGGGTTAAAGGATGAAAGGGAGCAAGGGATAACCATAGACGTTGCTTACCGTTATTTTACCACTCCTAAGCGAAAGTTTATAATAGCAGATACTCCAGGCCATATA
Source organism: Autumnicola psychrophila (assembly GCF_031846645.1). Taxonomy (NCBI): domain Bacteria; kingdom Pseudomonadati; phylum Bacteroidota; class Flavobacteriia; order Flavobacteriales; family Flavobacteriaceae; genus Autumnicola; species Autumnicola psychrophila. The sequence continues at coordinate 146,891 of NZ_JAVRHN010000006.1, read as the reverse complement.
CAGTATACAAGGAATATGGTTACTGGTGCATCTACTGCAAATGCTGCGGTAATTTTAATAGATGCCCGCCATGGGGTTATCGAACAAACCAAGCGTCATTCTTTTATTGCTTCTTTGTTAAATATACCCCATTTAATAGTTTGTATCAACAAAATGGATTTAGTTGGTTTTTCTGAAGATGTTTATAATAAAATCATCAATCAATTTGAAGAGTTTTCTTCAAAATTATTGATGAAAGATGTAAGATTTATACCTATTAGTGCCCTATTGGGGGATAATGTGGTTAATCGATCGAAAAATATGGATTGGTATCAGGAGGGTACTTTGCTTAGCACGCTTGAAACTCTTCATATTAGTAGTGATATTAATAAAATAGACGCTCGTTTTCCTGTTCAAACGGTGCTAAGACCTCAAAGTAAAGTATACAGGGATTATAGAGGCTATGCCGGAAGAGTAGCTAGTGGAATCTATCGTATACAAGATGAAGTAGCGGTTTTACCTTCAGGTTTTACCTCTAGGATAAAATCGATAAATTCAGGAGAACAGGAAGTAGAGGAAGCTTATGCCCCCATGTCGATTTCGATGACACTTGAGGATGATATTGATATTAGTCGCGGTGATATGATTGTCAAAAAGAATAATCAGCCGGAGATGGCGCAGGAGTTTGATGTGATGCTATGTTGGTTAAATAACGATTCCGCAAAGCCAAGGGCAAAATATAAAATAATTCATACTTCAAAAGAAGAGCGTGCCATAATTAAAGAAGTAGTCTATAAAATGGACATAAACCTTTTCGAGCGTGATAGCGAAGACAAAAATCTGGACATGAATGATATTGCGCGTGTTAAGATAAGGACTACTCGAAGATTGATGCTGGATACATACAGGGATAACCGTAATACCGGAAGTATTATTTTAATTGATGAGAACACTAACGAAACGGTGGCGGCCGGTATGGTTATATAATAATATATAAAATGGAGAAAAACATAAAATTAATTTCTATAATGGGCTATGCCAGAAGTGGAACTACATTTTTGGGTACATATGCCAGCCATTGTGGTGAAAAAGTTTTTTTTGCAGGGGAGATTGATAAGGGAATAGAGAAATATCTGGCAAATAGGCCTTCCCTTTGTAGTTGCGGCGAATCTTATCAGGAATGTCCAGTATGGAGCAAGATCCTTCCTGAAATAAGTAAGGAAAACCTGAATTTAGAATTTATTTTTGAGAAAATTCACGAATTAACGGGAGCAACTATAATTATAGATTCGTCTAAAAACCTTGAGTATATAAAGAAGTTTAAAAAGATTTTCGGATCTAATTTTTATACAATTCATTTAAAACGTAATCCAAAGGGGGTAATCTTATCTAGGATGAATAATAGGATGAGGAGAATAAAAGCAGGTAAACATCCTAAGCCCCAGTTGGCCAGTAAATATACATTAATGGCCTTGTATGATAGTTTAGAATGGAGTTACCATAATTATTGGATGGAGAAAGTCAAGGAGAAAGAAAGAAACTTAAATTTAACCTATGATTCCTTTGAGACGGAACTTCCTGAAAAAATCAATTCCTTTTTTGATGATATGGATGTTTCCAAAGGAGATGACTTTTTAGAAAACCATGTTGTCTATGGAGCTAATGGAAGGCTAAATTACAGTAAGGAAATAAAAGTAAATAAAAGCTGGAGGAAAAAATTGTCTGGTTATCAAAAAGGCTTAGTAAACATTTCTACTTTGCCCATACGGTCCTTATATGGTTATAAATTTTAAACTGGTATTTAAAAAGAGGATTAGAAACATCTCAAATGGATGGCGACATTACTTAAGTTAAGTTTTTATTCTTTTACATAATGGATTGTATGAATGGATTTTATAATATTCCAGAATAAGGTTAAAGGCAGAAGGTAAAAATATATAGAACAATAAAACACGTAAAGTTGATTAAAAAATTAATAAAAAAAAATTTTGGAAGTTTTGCTTATTTCTATGCTAATCTAAGGTATAGGATTTTCATTGTTTTCGGCTTAAGTGTATTGATTGGAGTTCTGGATGGTTTGGGTCTTACAATGTTTTTGCCGTTACTGCAGATGATGAGTGATTCCGGTGAGACAGAGTCAGAAGACCTCGGAAGGATTGAGTATTTAGTGAATTTTTTAAATTTGATTGGTCTGGAGTTGAATCTTCTAACAATTCTCCTGTTCATGGTTTTCTTTTTCCTGGCAAAAGGAGTAGTACAGTATATTGCTGCTATTTACAAGGTTCATGTGCAACAAAATTTTATTACTAAATTAAGGAATAAAACCTTAAAAGGTCTCAACAGGTTATCCTACAAGTATTTTGTAATGTCAGATGCAGGTAGGATCCAGAACACTTTAACAGGGGAAATTGGAAGGGTTTCTAATGCTTATAATAATTATTTATTGTCTTTCCAGCAGGGGGTATTGGTGGTGGTTTATATGGCTTTTGCATTTTATGTTGATGCGCAATTTGCTGTTTTAGTAAGTGTGGGAGGGGTATTGACGAATTTCCTTTATAAAAATTTGTACAAGAACACCAAAGGAGCTTCCCGTAAGTTGACTGGGGAATCAAATTTTTTTCAAAGTTTGATAATACAAAATGTGGCCAACTACAAATATCTTAAAGCTACTGGTTCCCTTAAAAAGTATGGTGAAAAATTATCTTCTTCTATCAGGCAAATTGAAAAGAACAACAAAAGGATTGGCAAATTAAGTGCAATAATGACATCCGCCAGAGAGCCTATTCTGGTTATCGTTGTTGTGAGTGTAATCTATATTCAAGTTTCACTTTTGGGTTCTGAATTAGGACCGATTCTCATGAGTCTTCTCTTCTTTTATAGGGCTCTCACCTATCTTATGCAGATGCAGGTAAGTTGGAATAAATTTTTAGGATTTGCTGGTTCTTTGGAAAATGTAATGGATTTTGAAAATGAACTGAAGGAAAACAAAGAAAATACAGGGAAAAAAGAGTTTCAAAAATCTGTTGAAGAATTAACACTATCAAATGTTGAGTTTATATATGGGAAAACTCTTGTCCTGGACAAAATAGATCTTTCCGTATCCCGGCATGAAACTGTAGCTTTTGTAGGGGAGAGCGGAAGTGGGAAAACCACGCTCGTAAATATCCTTGCAGGTTTGTTACCCGTTGAAAAAGGAAATTTCTATATTAATGGTGTGAAAAGTGGAAACTGGAATATACCTAGTTTTCAAAATAAAGTAGGATATATTACTCAGGATTCGGTAATTTTTAATGATACAGTGTATAACAATGTCACCTTTTGGGCAGAACGGACTGAATCTAATATGCAGCGCTTTAAAGAAGCAATTGATAAAGCTGAAATTTCCACATTTGTAGAGTCTTTCCCGGAAAAGGAGGATACCACTCTAGAAAATAATGGAATTAATCTAAGTGGGGGGCAGAAACAGCGTATTTCCATAGCAAGGGAATTGTTTAAGGAGGTGGAAATACTAATTCTTGATGAAGCTACTTCTGCATTAGATTCGGAGACAGAAAGAGCTATTCAGGAGAACATAGATGCTTTAAAAGGGGAATATACTATTTTAATTGTGGCACATAGGATAGCCACTATTAAAAATGCGGATAGGATTGTGGTTATGCAAAATGGGAAAATCTCAAGCATTGGATCCTTTTCAGAATTATTGGTTGAATCACCATATTTTAAAAAACTGGTGGAATTACAAGAAGTGTAATCAAAGCCAATTTGAATTTTTGATATGATCAGATCCATTTTAAAGGCTTAGGATCCTATTTGAGTATTAAGATAAAATTAAAATGAAGGATAAAATACTGATTACCGGTGCAGCCGGATTTATAGGTTTTCACTTGGCAAAAAAGTTGGTGCAAGAAGGCTATGAAGTAATCGGTTTGGACAATATCAATGACTATTATGATGCTGGTTTGAAATATGATAGACTGGAGCATCTAGGCATTGGTAAAGATGGGGCGTCCAAATATAACTCATTCAACAAAAGTGATACATTTCCTAATTTCAAATTCATAAGGATAAATTTGGAAGACAGGGAAAACCTTCCAAGATTGTTTGTAAGTGAAAAATTCAATTTGGTTTGCAACTTAGCGGCGCAAGCAGGTGTGCGTTACAGCCTGGAAAACCCCGAGGTTTATGTAGACAGCAATGTAGTAGGCTTTTTGAACTTATTGGAATGTTGTAGGCACCACAATATAAAGCGCTTGGTTTATGCTAGCAGCTCGAGTGTGTATGGGCAAAATTCAAAGGTGCCTTTTTCCACAGACGATCAAGTTGACCATCCCATTAGCCTTTATGCGGCTACGAAAAAAAGCAATGAATTGATGGCTTATACCTATAGCCATTTATATGATATTCAAACTGTGGGGCTGCGGTTTTTCACGGTATATGGTCCCTGGGGCAGGCCAGATATGGCGATGTTCCTGTTTACAGATGCCATAAGTAGGGAGCAACCTATAAAGGTTTTTAATAATGGTAATTTGGAGAGGGATTTTACCTATATTGATGATATTGTTGATGGTATCACAGCGGTTATAAAAAAGGAAACTATACAAAACCATGACAAGTATTCTTTATTCAATATTGGCAACAGTAAACCTGTCAAGCTATTGGACTTTATTCATCAAATAGAGAAAGAATTGGGCAAAGCAGCAAAAAAACAAATGCTGCCAATGCAACCAGGCGATGTCGATAGGACATGGGCCGATGTAAGCTCCTTAAAAGAAGAGTTTGACTACAATCCTTCAACCTCAATAGAAGAGGGTGTGGGTAGTTTTGTTAAATGGTTCAAGTCTTATTACGATCAAAAATAATGAAAGCAATGAATGTTTTGATAACAGGTGGTGCGGGTTTTATTGGATCCCATGTTGTTCGGCTTTTCGTCAAAAAATATCCTAAATACAGGATATTCAATTTAGACGCCCTTACTTATGCCGGTAACCTGGAGAACTTAAAAGATATTGAAGATGAGGAGAACTATACTTTTCTAAAAGCAGACATCAACAATATAGAAGAAGTAGAGGGTCTTTTTAAAAAGTACAATTTTGATCAAGTGATCCATTTGGCTGCGGAATCACATGTGGATCGTTCAATACACGATCCTTTATCTTTTGTAAGGACAAATGTTATAGGGACCATGAACCTTTTGAACGCGGCAAAGGAAACCTGGAAAGATAATTTGCTGGATAAATTATTCTATCATATTAGTACAGATGAAGTTTATGGAACATTGGGTGAAACGGGATTGTTTACAGAGACAACTTCCTATGACCCCAATTCACCATATTCTGCTTCCAAAGCAAGTTCAGATCATTTTGTGAGGGCATATGGGGAGACCTACGGTATGCCTTATATCATTTCGAATTGTTCCAATAATTACGGTCCAAATCAATTTCCGGAGAAATTAATCCCACTGTTTATCAATAACATTGTAGATCAAAAGCCTCTTCCCGTATATGGCGATGGGAACTACACCAGGGATTGGTTATATGTCATTGACCATGCAAAAGCCATAGACTTAGCTTTCCATAAGGGCAACAATAAATCTACATACAATATTGGAGGGTTCAATGAATGGAAAAATATTGACCTTATAAAAGTGTTATGCAGAATAATGGACAAGAAACTAGATAGATCCCCTGGTAGTTCAGAGAAATTAATCACCTACGTCAAAGATCGTCCAGGCCATGATAAGAGGTATGCTATAGATGCTTCAAAAATCAATGCAGAACTTGGTTGGAAACCTTCGGTGACTTTTGAGGAAGGGCTGGGAAAAACAGTTGAATGGTACCTTGAAAATGATGTTTGGCTGAAAAATGTGACTTCTGGGGCTTATCAGCAGTATTATGAGAAGCAATATGAAGATTGACACAGGTGATTTAACTTAAAATAAACACACATGAAAGGAATCATTTTAGCAGGAGGTACAGGAACAAGGTTATTTCCTATTACTATTTCGGTAAGCAAGCAACTTTTACCAGTATACGATAAACCTATGATTTATTATCCGCTTTCAGTTTTAATGTTGGTAGGGATAAAAGAGATTTTATTTATAACCACCCCACAGGATCAAAAAGCTTTTCAGAAATTATTGGGTGATGGTTCACAGGTAGGTTGTAAGTTTGAATATACCATTCAAGAAGAGCCAAAAGGCCTTGCTGAAGCTTTTACCATAGGCGAAGAATTTATTGGAAATGACAAGGTAGCTTTGGTTTTAGGTGATAATATTTTCCACGGAAATGGTTTCGGAAGCCTGTTAAGGAGCAAAGTTGACGTAAATGGAGCATCTATTTTTGCCTATCCTGTGAAAGATCCTGAAAGATATGGAGTGGTCGAATTTGATGAAAACAACAAGGTCTTGAGCATTGAAGAAAAACCAAAAGTCCCAAAATCCAAATATGCTATTCCTGGGCTATACTTTTATGATAATAAAGTAGTGGAATATGCAAAACAGGTGAAACCTTCTGCTAGGGGTGAAAAAGAAATTTCCACCATTAACCAAATGTACCTGGAAGCCGGGGAATTGGAAGTAGGGGTGATGACACGTGGGATGAGCTGGTTTGACACAGGTACTGTAGAATCCCTGGATGATGCGACAGAATTTATTAGGGTGTTGCAGAACCGGCAAAGTACCATGATTGGATGTATAGAGGAGGTGGCATTTATTCATAAGTTTATTGGAAGGGACAAGATTGAAAGTGCTATAGATAAATATGAAAAGAGCAAGTATGGTGAATATTTGCGAAACCTTTTGAAATGAATTACCTATATATCTTTGCCACCATTTTATTTACCATCTACGGACAAATTATTTTAAAGTGGAGGTTGAACCAATTAGGTAGCCTTCCTGAAACCTTAATGGGAAAAATATCTTTCCTGGGTTCAGCATTACTTGATATTTATATTATTTCCGGGTTTGCTAGTGCTTTTGTTGCTTCCGTTTTTTGGATGGCAGCCATGACAAAATTTGAAATTACCGTAGCTTATCCTTTTATGAGCTTGTCACCTGCACTGGTTTTCTTGATTGGAGTCTTTTTCCTTGGGGAAACTTTTACCTGGGGAAAAGTAGTGGGTTTGATGTTGATTGTCATAGGAACAGTTGTAACCGTTAAATTTTAGTTATGCCCCACATTTCTATTGTTAGTCCTGTTTACAGAGCTGAGAGAACTATCCCGGTCTTAATTGAACGTATTGAAAAAAGTGTTCAAAAGATTACGAATGATTATGAAATCATCCTTGTTGAAGATGGAGGTCCCGATGATAGTTGGAAAGTCATTCAGGAATACGCTGAAAAAAATGATAAAATAATTGGGATTGAATTGAGTAGGAATTTTGGGCAACATTATGCCATTACTGCTGGTTTGGATTACGCCAAGGGTGACTGGGTGGTGGTAATGGATTGTGACTTACAGGACCAACCTGAAGAAATTCTAAAGTTGTACAATAAGGCACAAGAGGGTTTTGATGTGGTATTGGCGAGAAGGTTTGAAAGGAAAGACCATTTTTTCAAGCGATTTTTTTCCAAAGTATTCTACAGGTCTTTAGGTTACCTCACAGGATCTGAGCAAGATGAGAGTGTAGCCAATTTTGGGATCTACCATAGAAAAGTGGTGGATGCTGTTTGCTCTATGAGGGAATCTATAAGGTATTTCCCAACCATGGTAAAATGGGTAGGGTTTAGGACCACTAAAGTGAACGTGGACCATGATAATCGTTTAGAAGGGGAATCCAGTTATAATTTCAAGAGGTTGATAAACCTGGCAATGGATATCATTCTTGCTTTTTCAGATAAGCCTATACGCCTTTTGATCAAATTCGGTTTGATAATTTCAGTTTTGTCTGTTATTGTAGCTTTTATATATTTGGTAAAGTGGTTAACTGGCGGTGTGGTTGTTTTGGGGTACACAAGTCTTATTGTCTCCGTCTGGCTACTTTCGGGGGTTATTATTTCAACATTGGGCATTATTGGTTTGTATGTGGGGAAGACTTTTGAAGGGGTGAAACAACGTCCTATTTATATTGTAAAGAAAAAAATAAATTAATGGTTCAAAAAGCTGAATGGGATTCTAATTTTTTCGGTTTTCCTGTGGGAAAAGTAAATTTGAAGTCCGTTGATAATTTTGAAGAGGTAATACTAGCTTCTGAAAAATTTAAATTAGTATACGTGTTTTCTGATGTTGAAATAAATGAGCCATCACTTGATCTTGTTGATAAAAAAATCATTTATAAGAAAGCTCTGGAGGCAAATAAAGAAATAAATCCAGTTGAAGGAAACGGAGATCTTACTTCCTTTGATCCAAAAATCCATTCTTATGATCATTTACTGGAACTGGCACATTTAAGTGGTACCTATTCGAGGTTCAAATTAGATAGTAATATTCCAGGCTCCCGTTTTTTGGAAATGTATAAATTATGGCTGGATAATAGCATAAACAAGAAAATAGCCTTTGAAACTTTGGTTAGCATTACCGAAGGGAATATTTCTGGTTTTGTTACTTTGGGAAAAAAAGATTCAGATTGTTCACAAATAGGCTTAATAGCAGTGAATGGCGATTATCAGGGAAGGAGCATAGGATCGAGGTTAATTTCGGAATGTGAAATTTTAAGCCAGGGAAAAGGATTTTCCTCAATAGAAGTGACTACCCAAGGTGAGAATAAAGCTGCATGTGGGCTTTATGAAAAGAATAATTTTAATATCAAAAGCGCCCAATATATCTATCACTTATGGAACAAATGATACCCTTCAACAAACCTTATCTTACAGGAAAAGAAGCACATTACATGTATGATGCTGTGCATACCGGAAAATTATCAGGTAACGGAAAATACACTGGATTATGCCATGAATTTTTAAAGAAAAAATATGGGTTTGGAAAGTGCCTTTTAACAACCTCCTGTACAGATGCGCTTGAAATGGCTGCCTTGTTACTCGATATTAAGGCGGGGGATGAAGTGATTATGCCTTCTTATACTTTTGTGAGCACAGCAAATGCATTTGTATTGAGGGGCGCGCACTTGGTTTTTGTTGATAGTAGGGAAGATCATCCTGGAATGGATGAAGATAAAATAGAAGAATTAATTACTGAAAAAACAAAAGCTATTGTACCTGTGCATTATGCAGGTGTGGCTTGTGATATTGATAAAATAATGACCCTAGCCACTAAATACAATCTATATGTGGTAGAGGATGCAGCACAGGCTATTGAAAGCTTTTACACGGGAAAAGATGGTGTTAAACGAGCTTTGGGTTCTATAGGGCATCTAGCGGCTTTTTCTTTTCATGAAACAAAGAACATTATTTCAGGGGAAGGGGGAATGCTGGCAATTAATGATCCACAGTTTATGGAACGGGCTGAAATCCTATGGGAAAAAGGAACCAACCGTTCGGCATTTTTTAGGGGAGAGGTAGATAAATATGGATGGGTAGATGTGGGAAGTTCTTTTTTGCCTTCAGAGATTATAGCTGCTTTTTTATGGGCTCAATTGGAAAATTTGCAAGGTATTCAGGAGAAAAGACTGGAGCATTGGAACCAATACTATGAAGGATTGAACGATTGGGGTGCTGGAAAAATCTTGGACCTACCACATATACCGGAATTCGCCACCAACAATGCACACATGTTTTATTTGGTCTGCAAAGAAGCCGATCAACGAGATCGGATTATTGAAAAATTAAAAGAACATAAGGTGCATGCTGTTTTTCATTATTTAAGCCTTCATAAAAGTCCGTTTTATAAAGATAAACATGGTGATCGTACTTTAGAACACGCTGATGATTATTCTGAATGCTTGTTGAGATTGCCCTTATTTTACGAATTAAAAGGGGAGGGAATTGATAGGATAATCAACATTTTAAAGGATGCCGAATTATAAATTAATATTGTCCTCCTCAATTTTAATTGGCAGTCTTTTCGAGAAACCTTTAGTAAACCCGTAAAAGATAAAATTACTTAATTCATGAGGTCAAATAATTTTTTGAGAACTAAGGGGGTTTTTTTACTGGGGCTACTTATAATGTTGCTAAAGCTTTTCATTATAGATATGGATCCCCCTGTTTGGAAAGAGACTTTATATCAACCTATTGATGAACCATATTATGTGTATCCGGCATATAATTATTTTGAAACAGGTGATCTTTTTATGGCAGATAATGCTGTGGTATTTGGCAATTCTATCTTATTGAATGTTATTACCTACTTTTCTTTGGATATTTTCGGGGACAACTATATGGGCTTAAGGTTCAGTTCAATACTATTTGGTATTATCGCCCTCTTTTTCTTCGTTTTGCTGTTAATCAGTGTAACCAGTAATGTTAAGCTACGGTATGCAGTGGTATTGTGTTTTGTGCTGAATTTTTCATTTACTACAGCTAATATCATTTTAGAACCAACTATGGTAAGAATGATGGCGGCAATTTTCTGTTTATGGTTGGTGGTGCGGTGGAAGGAAAAGCAAGCAGAAGTTGGTAAAAGCTTGATCTGGAAATCTGCTTTAATCTGTCTTTTATTTTTGTTTTCTTATCCTACGAATGCGTTCTTGGTATTGGCAGCTTATATTGCACTTGTTTTAACCAAAACTCCCTGGCAGCAAGAGAATGTGAAATGGATCAACTTCAATGATTTTTGGAAAGGGAGTATTTATTTTGGGATTGGTGGTTTGATCTCTTTATTCATTTATTTCTTGATCAACTTATCTCTGGATGTGGATATGCTTTCAGATATTTTTGATAGGGGCTCAAAATATGAAGGTAGGACAGGCTTTAATCCCAGGGGCCTTGTAGTTAATTTCTTTAAGCTTGTTCTGGCAAACTCTTTTAGGTTTAATCCCTTATGGCTTGTAGTTTCGGTATTGGCAATTGCTGGTGTTTTTCTTTCTAAGTGGAAACGGTTTAGTTTTACTGTTTTTGCCACTTTGCTATTTGTAGGCAGTTTTATGCTGCAAACAATTTTCGTCAATGACTTTCCGTGGCGAAAATTAATAATCCTTCTCCCTTTCCTGTTGCTTCTAGTAGCCAATGGATGTGAGGCTATCTGGGATAACAGAAATAATATAAATAAAAAGCGATTAATTTCAATTACTGCATCAAGCCTTTTAGTGCTAATGCTACTTATATATTGGGAGCAGGTTTTTTTCAACTCCCATCTGGTTCCATTGGTTACCACTGCACTGGGTATAATTTTAATTTTCTATGCCATTGTTAGGAAGGTGAATAGTAAAACCGTGCCAGTTGTTCTATTTGTATTATTACTTCTTCCAGAAATTTATTATACAATGCAGCATTATTTAATTAACCCCACCTATCACTACAAAAATATGTATAAGTCCCTCTCTAAATATGACGGTTACAATTTTATTGGAGGTAGTTCAATGGGGTTTCGGGTATATAATCAAACGGTTCCACTATTAAGCAAGTACCTCTATTACGATAGGATGGATGAATATTGGAATGACACCGAAAAACTTTCCCATAATGGTCAAAAAGACTATTCCATTGATTATGATTTTCTAGAAGAAGAATATAGGAAAATAGGTTTTAAACCAGTTAAATTATTAATGCCTGCTGAAAATTCGGTGTCTGATAAAGATATCATCCTATACGAGGAAATAGAGGTTAAGTAATGGATTAAATGATCAACTTTTTCTTTTAAAGAATAATTAAAGTACTCAGTCTATTCTTTATAAAATTAAAAAAGGAATTTCCGGTATCTTCTACTATTCTTCATGTTTATTTTCGGCGACAAATAAAGAAGCTTTTTTAGAGAGTTTTCTGTTGAGTGCCAATCTAAAAGGGTATAACAATTACTAGTGAAATAATATTCCTTAGGACTCCATTTACCCGTTTGTTACTTGTTAAAGTATAATTAAAATAAAGGCAGTTGCCCTTCTAGCCCCTTTAAAGTTTTTATCTTTAACAATTCTAAAAAATTAAACTCATATATGTTGGATTTATCTGGTAAATCTGTCCTAATTACGGGCGGAACAGGATCATTGGGAAAAGCTTTAACTGCACATATTTTAAAACAATCCCCTCAAATCAAAAGGCTGGTAATTTTTTCCAGGGATGAGCAGAAACAATTTGAAATGGCTCAGGATTACCCTTCCTCAAAATTCCCTCAACTTCGTTTTTTTATTGGTGATGTGAGGGATTACGAAAGGGTGAAAAGGGCTTTTCGAGGGGTGGATTATGTAATTCATGCCGCAGCCATGAAGCATGTTCCAATTGCAGAATATAACCCAATGGAATGTGTGAAAACAAACATTCTGGGGGCAGAAAATATCATCAATGCTTGTACAGATACTGGTGTGACAAGTGTGGTGGCTTTGTCTACAGATAAAGCAGCTGCGCCTGTGAACCTATATGGAGCCACCAAGCTGGCTTCAGATAAATTATTTGTCGCTGCAAACAATATTGTGGGTTCCAATCCTATTCGTTTTTCAGTGGTTAGATATGGAAATGTAATGGGATCCAACGGTTCAGTAATTCCATTTTTCCTGAAAAAGAAGAAAGAGGGGGTTTTGCCAATTACAGATCCAACTATGACAAGGTTCAATATTTCCTTACAGGGAGGTGTGGATATGGTGATGCATGCACTTGAGAATGCTTGGGGAGGAGAAATTTTTGTTCCGAAGATACCTTCTTATAAAATCACAGATGTAGCTGAAGCTATAGGACCTGAGTGTGAAAAACCTGTGGTTGGGATCCGTCCTGGTGAGAAGATCCATGAGGAAATGATCACTTCTTCCGATTCTTTTTATACCTATGACCTTGGTAAATATTATGTTATAGTTCCCACCACCCATCGTTGGAAAGTAGAGGATTTCGTAAAGGAATTTAAGGCTGAAAAAGTTGCAATGGGCTTTAAATATAATTCTGGTGAAAATACCGAATGGGAATCAGTGGACAGGCTAAGGGAACTCATCAAAGAACATGTAGATCCTTCTTTTGAAGCATAACAACCAGGTACTATGAAAAATATTATACCATACGGAAGGCAGAATATTACAGATGAGGATATAATTGCCGTAGTAGAAACCTTAAAATCTGATTTCCTTACCCAAGGTCCAAGGATTGCGGAATTTGAAGAAGCTTTTGCTGATTATTGTGGGAGCAAATACGCAGTGGCCGTTTCCAACGGTACGGCGGCTTTGCACTTATGTGTGCTTGCTTTAGATGTGAAAAAAGGTGATAAGGTAATTACGACCCCAATCACTTTTGCAGCTTCTGCCAATTGTGTGAGGTACTGCGGGGGCGAAGTGGTCTTTGCCGATATAGATTCTGAAACATATCTTCTTGATATCAATAATGTTCGCAACCTGCTGGAACGTTCCCCAAAAGGCACTTACAAGGGTATTATTCCTGTAGATTTTGCCGGAAGAGCTGTAGATCTTGAAGCTTTTAGAAAGCTGGCAAATGAGTATGATCTTTGGATTATAGAGGACTCCTGCCATGCGCCCGGAGGTTCTTTTGAAGATTCCAATGGTGAAAAACAAATTTGCGGCAATGGGAAATTTGCCGAACTTTCCATATTTTCTTTTCACCCGGTGAAGCACATTGCCAGCGGCGAAGGCGGAATGATCACTACAGATGATAAAGATCTTTATGAAAAATTACTTCAGCTAAGAACCCACGGAATTGTAAAAGGCGATGAGAAATACCAAAACTCCATAGAATTTGCCCAAGGTGTTGAAGAATCTCAAATCTCAAATCTCAAATCTCAAGTCTATCCAGGTTGGTATATGGAAATGCAGGATTTGGGCTATAATTACCGAATCACCGATTTTCAGGCTGCGTTAGGTTCCAGCCAGTTAAAGAGGGCAGATGAAGGCCTGGAGCGACGAAGGGAGCTGGCTTCCCAGTATTATGAAGCTTTTAAAAATTCAGAGTTTATAAAAGGTCAATCGGGTGAAATTGATGGCCATGCCTATCACCTTTATATCATTGAAGTTGATGATCGCCTTGGGTTATACAACTTTTTGAGGGAGCAAAATATTTATGCCCAAATTCATTATATCCCCTGCCATTTAATGCCTTATTACAGAGATAGAGGCTGGAAAGAAGGTGATTTGCCATATTCTGAAGAATATTATAAACATTGTATTAGTCTACCTATGTTTCCTACCCTTAGCAATGAAGAACAATCTTTTGTAATTGAAAAGATAAATTCATTCTATGCAGGTTCGTGATAAATTAGGATTAGGTACAGTTCAATTTGGTTTATCGTATGGAATCTCAAATAAAGCTGGGAAAACATCTGATGAGGAAGTACAAAAAATATTAAAAACTGCTGAGCAGAAGGGAATCAATGTTCTTGATTCTGCATCTGCCTATGGAAATGCAGAAGAAGTTTTAGGTCAAAACGATATTTCCGGTTTTAAACTGGTGTCAAAATTTTTACCTCCTTCAGAAGGGAAAATGGTTATAAGCCAGCTTAAGCAAAGTTTAAAAAACCTTCGGCTTAATTATTTATACGGCTATCTTGCTCACCGCCCAATGGAGCTTTTAATTCATCCGGAACAGTGGGGGGAATTGCTGGATTTTAAGGCTGAAGGGATAGTGGAAAAAATTGGTTTTTCACTTAATGAACCCGAAGAACTTGAAAAACTTTTAGAAAAGGGCTTTGTTCCAGATTTAATACAGGTTCCCTACAATTATTTTGACCGCAGGTTTGAATCAGCTATTATTAATTTGAAAGATAAAGGCTGTGAGGTCCATACAAGATCGGCTTTTTTGCAAGGTTTGTTTTTTATGGATCCTAATGAACTTCAGGATCATTTTGCTGAAGTAAAACCTCTTTTAGAGCAACTTCAGGAAATAAAACCGCTTAATGGTGCTTTGTTAAAGTTTGTTCTTGAAAGACCGTTTATAGATAAAGTGATAACCGGGGTAGAGAATGAAGCGCAATTAATGCAGAATATCGACAGTATTGAAATAGCAGCTACTTTACCAGAACTTGAAAAAACCATATCGAACGATATTCTAATACCTTCCAGATGGTCAAAAAGTTAAAAATAGGAGTGATAGGAATGAGCGAAGGAAATGGGCACCCCTATTCCTGGAGTGCCATTTTTAATGGCTACGATCCCGAAGCAATGAAAGATTGTCCTTTCCATGTGATTCCTGAATACCTTTCCAAACAAAATTTTCCTGAGGATAGCCTTAGCGAATATGGAGAGGTAACGCATATTTGGACGCAAGATAAAGAGGTGTCCAAACATATTGCTGCAGCTGCCAAAATCG
This sequence comes from Autumnicola psychrophila, assembly GCF_031846645.1. Taxonomy (NCBI): domain Bacteria; kingdom Pseudomonadati; phylum Bacteroidota; class Flavobacteriia; order Flavobacteriales; family Flavobacteriaceae; genus Autumnicola; species Autumnicola psychrophila. The sequence goes on along the minus strand of NZ_JAVRHN010000006.1, from coordinate 131,629 downwards.
AGAATGTAGTAGAGAATATTGAAGATATGATAGGGGAGGTAGATGCAGTTCTACTGGCCAGAGATGATGCTGAAAACCATCCTGAGATGTCCCGACCATTTCTTGAAGCCGGTCTCCCGGTCTTTATTGATAAACCTTTTGCATTAAGCATGAAAGATGCACAAGAAATGCTGTCCTGGAGCACTTTCGAATCGCAAATTTATACCTGTTCTGCCATTCGTTTTGCAGAGGAAATGAAACTTGATGACGAGGAAAAAAAAGAATTGGGCAGTATACACTATATTGAAGCTTCTATAGGTAAATATTGGGATACCTATGCCATACACCTGTTAGATCCCATTGTAACAATGTTTCCTGAAAGGGGCGACCTTCTGGAAGTAAAAGCTGTTAAGAATGGGGAAATTCATTTAACGCTCATTAAATGGAAGAATTTAAGTGCCTATATTAAGGTGACAGGAACTGTAAAATCTCCTTTCGCAATAACTTTTTATGGAACCGAAAAAAGCATTACGAAAAAATTTAGCAGTACCTATTCCTCATTTAAAAGATCTTTATATGAATTTGTTCAGCAGGTAAATACTAAAAAACAGCTTATTCCAACAGGGCAAACTTTGGAACTGGTAAAAATAATTGAAATGGGCAGGGTATGAAAATTTTATTAATAGGTTTGGGTTCTATTGGTCGCAGGCATTTGAGCCATCTTCAACAAATAGGAGGTTTGGATCTTGCTGCACTTCGAACTCAAAAAGGGCAAATAAAAAAAGAAGGAGATATCACCGAATTTTACAATTTGGAGGATGCTCTTAATTTCAAACCAGATGGTGTTATTATTTCTAACCCCACATCTTTACACGTAGAATCTGCTATCCCTTTTTTGGAAAAGGGTATTAAAGTACTTATTGAAAAACCAATTGATACCTCTGTGAAAAACGCAGAGCTGCTAGAAAAGTACAGCGATTTGATAAGGATAGCATACTGTATGCGATTTTATCCTGTAAATCCATTTTTGAAACAACGTTTTAAAGATGAACCCCCCTTTAAAGTTGGTTTTAAAAGGTCATTTTATTTACCAAAATGGCATCCGTATGCCGATTATAAAAAGGAATATACTGCCTTGAAATCCCTTGGCGGAGGTGTAATAAGAACCCTTAGCCATGAGATTGACCTTTCCCTGGATTGGTTTGGAGAACCACAGGAAATTGCAGGTGTTGTAGATAAAGTTTCCTTTTTGGAAATAGATACAGATGATTATGCTTTTTTTACTACCAAATCTGGAAATACCAGGATAAATTTTGAACTTGACTTCTTTTCTCCTGTTAATGTGAAAGTTTTTGAAGCTTACACAGCAAAGGGTAAATATGAATGGGGAGCCAATGCGGTTTTCTTTACGGCGTATGATAGTGATTCTAAAGAAATATTGTTTACTGCTTCTGCAGAAGCTTATACGCAAATGTACCAGGATCAAATGGAAGATTTCTGTAATTTCATTTCATCTGGAAATAGCCTTAATGCATCATTTGAAGATGGGATTAACGTATTAAAAATAATAGAGAAAGTTGAAAAAAGATAAAAGAGTAGTAGCAATAATTCCGGCAAGGGGCGGTTCCAAAAGGATTCCGAAAAAGAACATTATAGATTTTAATGGAAAACCCTTAATTGCCTGGACCATTGAAGCTGCAAAAAAATCAGGATTGTTTGAAAAAATAATTGTTAGTACAGACTCTGAAGAAATTGCAGAAGTAGCTCGAGAATATGGAGCTGAAGTTCCTTTCCTGAGAGATACCGCTGCAGATGATCATAGCCCTGTAAGTGAAGCCACTTTAAGGACTATTTTACAATTGGAAGAAACAGGGGAAACTTATGATGAAGTGGTGCAGTTATTTGCGGTGTGTCCTTTGCGTGATGATGTAGATATTGTCAACAGCTATACATACTTCCGTGAGAAAGAAGTGCCATTTGTTTTATCCTGCTATAAATATGTTTGGATGAACCCCTGGTGGGCTGTAACCTTAAACGAAAAAAATGAACCCAACTGGATTTTAAAAGATACACGTAAAAGGTCCCAGGACCTGCCAGATCTTTTTTCACCTACCGGTGCAATCTGGATAGCTAATATAGAAGCTCTTAAAAGGGATAAAACCTTTTATGGGAAAGATCACATTTTCTGGGAGATGGACTGGAAAAAGGCTGTAGATGTTGATAACTATGAAGATCTTGAACTGGCTACTGCTTTAAAAACCTTACTATAAAATCTTATTTGGTGCCTATGGAAACAAAAAAAGAATTCATTAGGAGGCTTAGGGAGTTGGAAGCTCCAGAAGGATTTTCGTGGGAGCTTATAAATAAAGACTATGCTCCAACTATTGTGAAATGGAGAAATGATCCGGCAATTCTCTCCTTTATGGAAATGGATAAAAAGATAAAACTTGAGGATCAACTTGCATTTTTAAACAGATACGATTCTTTTGAAAGGGTGGATGTTGTGCTCTCTTCAGAAAAACCTGTTGGAGTCTTTAACATCAAAAATTTTGAAACCCAACCAGAGTACGGTGCAATTATAGGAGAAGCAGATTATAGAGGAAAAGGATTAGGCTCCCGTGTGAAACTGCTTCTATTTAAATACTGGTTTCAAACCTTGAATAAGGAGGAGATCTTTGTAAAGAATAAAGTTTCAAATGAAAAGATCATAAGATCTAATGAAGCCTGGGGCTTTAAGAAGTTTAAAGAGGAGCAGGGTGTTATCACCCTTAGGTTGGAAAAGCAGGATTTTCTTGATAAAAAAATAAATAAATGAAGATTTATTTCTTAACTGAATATTCAAAAAATATAGGTTTTGGGCATTTAAGCAGATGTTCTTCCCTTGCTGATGCTTTTACAGAAGCAGGATATGATGTTACTTTTTTTATTAGGGAGTGGGAAAATGAAGAGCTGAAACTTGATCACAAAAAAGAGAAAGTCGAATGGATCAATATAGAGCATTTAAGAAACCTTATATCTTCTGAAGATATTATCGTTTTTGATACGTACAGGGTTTCAAAAAACGATCTTGATTTAATAGCTTCAGAATATAAACATATTGTTTCCATTGCAGATTCTAACCTGAATTATGCAAGTCGGGGTGTGGTTGCATTAGGCAGCATTTATGGAAAGGAGTTAAATTTAAGCTCCGGCTCAATCACTTTTTTAGCCGGACCGGAATACCTTTTGTTCCGGAAAATATTTTGGGATCTCCCGAAACGGGAAATTAAGGAAAATGTTCAGCAAATTCTAATAAGTTTAGGAGGACATATAAATAAAGAGGTTTTGGAAATTGCTATTTCTTCATTATCTCTTTGTTTCAGCAAAAGCAAAGTGAAAGTTCTGGGCAATTCAGAAATTGAAACTTCGGGTAATGTAGAATTTATGGGTTTTCTAGATCCTTCAGACTTAATAAAAGAATATCAACAAGCAGACCTGGTGATTACCAATGGTGGGCAAACACTTAATGAAGTAATCTTATTGGGAATTCCTGCAATAGGTGTTGTGGTGGCAAATAACCAGGAAAGAAATGTACAGGCCTGGAATAAGCTGGGGGTGCTTCAAAAAAACCTTCAGGCAAATTCAGGTGATTTTCAGGGTAATTTGGAAGAAGTACTTGGTGAGATAAAAAAATTTGAAAGGAGAATTGAAATAACTACCAAAGGGAATACCTTAATTGATTCACGTGGTGCCCGGCGTGTTGTAGAACATATTGGGAAGAGTTGGATCAAAAATTAGGATATTCACATTCCAAGTGGTACCTTATTATTAATGGTTAACAATAATTAGAAAGAAAAAGAAAGATGAAAGATAGTGGATTATATATTATAGCAGAGTTGTCTGCAAATCATAACAATGATTTTGATTTAGCTGTAAAGACAATAGAAGCTATGGCAAAAACAGGTGCCGATGCTGTTAAAATACAAACGTATACGGCAGATTCTATGACCATAGATGTAAAGGATGAAAACAACCCTTACTTCCAGCCTAAAGATTCCGGTCTTTGGAAAGGCTACAGGCTCTATGATCTTTATACAGAAGCTTCCATGCCTTATGAGTGGCAGCCTAAATTGAAAAAGATCTCTGAAGACCTGGGAATGGAATTCTTTAGTTCTCCTTTTGATATAGATGCAGTGGAATTTCTTGAAACCATGGATGTGCCTATTTATAAAATTGCATCTTTTGAAATTACAGACATCCCATTGATAAAACATGCTGCTTCAAAAAATAAGCCTATGATCATTTCAACGGGTCTCGCCGATATGGAAGATATTGAACTGGCCGTTAATGCCTGTCGCGAAGTAGGAAATAACGATATTACCTTATTAAAATGTACTTCTCAATATCCCGCTACGGTAGAGGATGCAAATTTAATTTCGATACCAGAACTTAAAAAAAGATTTGGGGTCAAAGTTGGAGTGTCAGATCATACAATGGGTAGTACCGTTCCGGTGGTAGCAGTGAGTTTGGGTGCAAAAGTAATTGAAAAGCATTTTATTTTAGATAGATCCCTGGGCGGGGCAGATTCTGCTTTTTCTATGGAACCAGATGAATTTGCAGCCATGGTCACTGCAGCCAGGGAGGCAGAAAAGGCTATTGGTGAGGTGGTTTTTGAGGTTACAGAACCAAATAAACTTAGAAGAAGATCCTTATTTGTGGTCCAGGATATCAAACAGGGAGACGTTTTTACTGAAGATAATATTCGTTCCATACGACCTGGTCACGGGTTGGCTCCTAAATATTATGATACTCTAATTGGTAAAACCGCGAGTCGTGATCTAAAGAGGGGGGCGCCACTTTCTATCAATGATATAAAGCACTAAAGAAATAATATGGAATTAAGTGTAACCAGTTTTTCAGAAACAGATTTCTATAGAAAGAATTTTCTTGATAAAGAAGTTCCGAATATAGATGTCTCAGAATGGATCTTCTTATTGAAAAAAGGGTTTGATACGGAAAGTATTATTCTTTACTCACTTAATAAGGACAATTTCAGACATTATCTACCGGATTCTATACGTTATAAAATTTCTCTGCAGTCGAACCGTGGGTATTGGCCAGTTCTACATGATAAACTGATTTTTTATAGATATATTAAGAATTTACTGCCGACACCTGAGCTCATTGCGACTGTTTTTGATGGAAATGTGACCTACTTAAATACAGGTTATGGAGATACTAATTTTTTAGACGTGATTATAAATGCAGGTGGAGTAGTTTTAAAACATTTGCAAGGGGCAAAAGGAAAGGGAATTTTTTTTCTCCTCTATTGTAATGATCATTTTATTCTTCAGGGGAAGCCCATCAAAAAATCAGATGTAAAACTTATTTTAAAAGAATTGGACTGCTACGGCATTTTTCAATATCAACAGCAACATGAATTTTTTTCTAAAATATTTTCCGGTGTTGCAAATACTATCAGATTAGTGACTTTTTACGATAATGAAGAGAATGAATCTTTTATTTTTGCAGCTGTCCTCCGAATGGGAAACTCATCTTCAGATTCTATTGTTGATAATTTTTCCCAAGGTGGCTTAATTTCAATGATTGATCTTTCTACTGGCGAACTCTCCGGTTGGAAAAGAAAGGGGGAAAATGGGAAAGTTTTGGAAGGAACTGCTCATCCTGATACTGGTACAATAATACAAGGAAAAAGGGTGCCACACTGGTCTATGATCAAGGAGGAATTCCTGAACATGTTATCAAAAGAACCTATTTTTGATTATGTAGGATGGGATGTCATGGTAACTGCTGAAGGTTTTACAGTTATAGAAGGTAATCATAATCCTGATTTAAATTTGATACAGTTATTCCAACCTTATCTGCAGGATCGTAGGACAATGAATTATTTTTCAAGATTAGGTATTTTTAAAGCTTTTTAATCTCCTAGTTCCTATATGAGTGAGTATTCAATGAAGTATTTCTTATAAATTGATCAAAATAATTAGCATGAAAACTTTTATAGTTTTATCAGAGAAGAGCTGGCATAGGAATCTCTTTGAGTCTCTTAATAAAAATCTGGCTGAGTATCATTGGGTTTTAATAGATGAAAAAGAAAAGTTTGTTTTGGGTTTATTAGAAGAACTTCAACCTGACAAAATATTCATTCCTCATTGGTCCTATATTATTCCCGCTTCTATTTATGAAAAGTTTGATTGTGTGGTGTTTCATGAAACAGATCTACCTTTTGGAAGAGGTGGAAGTCCTATTCAAAATTTAATTGCCAGGGGTTTTCAGGATACTCAAATATCGGCTTTAAAAGCAGGAAAAGGTCTTGATACAGGTCCTGTTTATTTAAAAAAGGATTTGAATCTCAATGGGACCACTAAAGAAATTTTTCTAAGATGTTCAAATATTATTGAGGAGATGATCGATGAGATCATCGAAAAAGATATAGAACCGGTTCCTCAAAAAGGAGATGTTGTTGAATTCAAAAGAAGAAAACCAGAAGACGGTGATCTTGGTGATCTTATAGATGTAGAAAAAGTTTTTGATTATATAAGGATGCTTGATTGTGAAGGTTATCCTGCAGCTTTTATAGAAAATGAACATTTTAGATTTGAATTTACAAGGGCATCATTAAAATCAGAAAAAGAAATTATAGCAGATGTTAGAATCATTAAGAAATAAAAAAATATTAATTGTTGTAGCACATCCCGATGATGAACTTTTGGGTTTGGGAGCTACAATGTACCAGTTAAATAAAGATTATTCCTGTGAAACCAGGGTGGTCATCCTCGGGGAAGGAATCACTTCACGGGCAGAAGTGAGGGATCCTGAAAAATGGGAGAAAGAGCTAAAAATACATAGAGAGAATATAAAAAATGCTCAGGAAGCAATAGGGTATGGCTCTGTAGGTATTTATGACTTTCCCGATAATCGTTTTGATACTGTTTCTTTGTTGGACATCATTAAAGTTATTGAAAAGGAAAAGCAGGATTTTGATCCTGAAGTTATTTTTACGCACCACGGTGGGGATGTAAATGTTGATCATCAACGCACTTTTGAAGCTGTTGTTACAGCCATAAGACCTATGAAAGATGAGCGGGTAAAAACGCTGATAACCTTTGAAACCCCATCAGGAACCGAATGGAGAGCGGCTACAGATCCGCGGCATTTTGTGCCAAATATGTACGTAAGTGTGAGCGAAGAGGCAATTGAAGCAAAAATAAAGGGAATGGAAAGCTACGAATTTGAGAAAAGGCAGTATCCGCACCCACGTTCTCCCGAAGCTTTAAAAATCCAGGCACAGCGGTGGGGAATTGCTGTGGGAAAAGATTTTGCAGAAGCGTTTACCCTTGTAAGAAATATAAGTTAAAAATTAAGCCTCAATTTTTGAAGAGATTATCTTAGCTTCTGTAAAAATTCACCTCTAATGACATCGAAAAGAAAGAATCTTTTTTTGATAACTAACACTACCCATTATCTTGCTGTCAAAACATATATTGATACGCATTCTGATGCAGAAAATTTTATGGTATTAAACATTAGAAGGTTTCCTGGCCATGAAGATTTTTGCAATAAAATAAAACAGGATCCCGAGATTGAACTATTGGATGTTATCTATGTAGACCAACAAAGAAAACCTCCGTTTCATTATCTCGATATCTTTTCGACAATGTTTAATGTGAAACAAATTAAGGGGAAGCAAAAATCTTTTGATAATGTCTTTTTCTCGAATTACAATTCCTGGATTCAGCATTACATTTTAAAGCAGTACAACCCAAGGAAAACAATTTTGATTAGTGATGGTAGTGGGATCATACCTATTGCTTCATTGAGGAAAGAAGATAAAACCATTCCATTTAAAGGCAGTAAGTTTTTCATCAACAAAATTCTTGGTTTATCGCCTGTAGAACAGTTGCATTTTTATTCGCCCTGGGAACTGGATGTTGCAGCATCAGATTCTGTAGAGGTTTTTAATTTTAAGTCTTCCGCTACTACAAAAATCAAGAAAGATAAAATCTATTTTGTAGGGAGTCCGCTTGTAGAACTTGGTTATCTTGATAAAGAAAAACACCTTGCTTATCTAAAAAATATTAAGAGTCGGTTTCCAGAAGGGGAATTCTCCTACTTTTCCCATCGCCGGGAAAAAGATGGAAATTTGAAAGATTATGAATTCTTCGGAAAAATTGTTCGTGACAACATCCCTTTTGAGGAGAGAATGGAGGTGGAAGAAGAATTGCCAGGCACGGTGATTTCTTACATCTCTTCAGTATTGATAAACCTGCCGCAGGTATACCCACAATTGGAGTTTCACTACCTTTCCTTAGGTGAAGGAGATATTCCTGAAGGTACCAACTTCAAAGAACGTTATGATACATTGGAAGGAAATTTCAAAAAAATGGAAAGGGATAATTTCAAGGAATTAAAAATTAAACAAATAAATTTATGAAGGATTTTTCAGTTATAATACCTACTTACAATAATGCAGTTACAGTAATTACCTCTATCAAGTGTGTTATTGATCAGACATTTACTAATTGGGAATTAGTTATTGTAGATGATGGTTCGACGGACGATACAGAAAAGCAAATTGCTCCATTTTTAGAAGATCAAAGGATAAAATATGTAAAACAGAAGAATCAGGGAGATACTGTAGCCAGGAATCACGGAGCTTCTTTGACTACGGGAGAGTTCATTTGTTTTCTCGATAGCGATGACAAAGTTACTAATAATTGGTTACAAGATTTTTATGATTTAAAGAAGCCCAATACAGGATATATAAGTTGTGGCTGGATTGCCAGGGGAAAAAAATCTTTTCCAGCACTAAAAGACAAAATTTCAAAAAATAAATATTCATCTTTATCAGGCACATTTTCGGTAAGACGGGATATTTTTAGGGAAGTAGGCGGGTATGATCCACTATTAATTCAAAGTACTAACTGGGAATTTACTGCTCGGGCTATTAAATGCTGTGAAAAACACAATCTTAGTATCGATTACACAAATAACTGCAATTTTGAGTACACTATACATAGTGATCCTTCTAAGATATCTATGCGAGATGGAAAAAGAGCAGAGGCTACTCTATATATGCATAATAAGTATAAAGATTCCGGAGTTCTTCATTTCAGGAAAAATGGTTTTTTAAACTCTTCAGCAATAAACTATGTGAGGGTAGGTGAAATAAAAAAGAGTCGAAAGGTTTTCCACAAGTTATTAAAAGAAGATTTTTCATTGAAAAATATTGCAAATGTAATAGCTTTCGAAATTCCGTTTGTAAGAAGAAAATTGTGGGGGAGAAAACTTCCTAAAAAAAAATAAATGAAAGTATTATTTGTAATTGATACCATAAATGGATCGGGTGCAGAAAGAAGCCTTGTAGAAATTTCCCAGCACTTTACCAATTACACCCCTGTCTTCGTGCACCTTTACAAAGGTGACCAACTAAGGCCAAACTTGGAAGATGCAGGTATAAAAGTGTATTCCTTGGAAAATCCGGGGCCCAGGAATTTTTCAAAGGCAGCAAAGGAACTGGGAAAAATCTATGAAAAGGAGAAGCCAGATATTATTCATTCTACTTTATTTAGATCTGATGCTGTGACACGTAAGCTAAAATCGAAGTATGACATTCCTTTGATAAGCAGTTTTGTAAATAATTCTTACAATAGACTGCGTTTTCAAAATCAGCCGCTTTCCATGCAACTTAAATTGAAGATGGTTCAGTTATACGATACCTATACTTCAAGAAAAGTGGATTATTTTATCTCAAATTCTGAAACTATAAAACAATCAAAGGCGAAATCTACGCTGGTGAATTTAGATAAAGTAAAAGTGATCTACAGGGGAAGGGATGTCGATAAGTTTGCGAACGTAGGAAAGTCGGAAGAGTTGGTAGGATTAAAAAGATCCCTTGGTATAACCAATCAAAAAGTACTTTTAAATGTAAGTAGGCTTATTGAAAGAAAGGGGCAGTTGGACATGGTAAATGCGATGCCGGCTATTTTGAAAAAATTTCCAGATACGGTACTACTAATCGCTGGGCATGGAGTTTTTGAAGAAAAATTGAATAAACGGGCAAAGGAACTTGGTATTGAAGATAAAATCAAGGTATTGGGCAGACGACCCGACGTGCCACAACTACTGGCTATTGCAGATATTTTTTTGTACCCCAGTTATTTTGAAGGTTTGCCTGGTGCTTTGATTGAGGCAATGTTAACCGAAAAAATCATTGTTTGCTCCGATATTCCTGAAAATATGGAATGTGTAGATGAAAATTCTGCCGCTATATTTAAGAGGGGGGACATAAAAGAACTCACCGAAAAAGTATTGGCTGTAATGGGGGGTGAGCAAAAGTTTAAAGCATTGGGAAAAAATGCCAGAGAGATTGCTGTAGCAAAATTTGATATCAATCAAATAGCAATGGAATATGAAAAGACTTACGACCAATTGATAGCATCAAAAAGACGTTAAATAGGGTATGAGAGGTAAAGTTTATTCAGCATTAAGCAGCTTCCATTTCTTTTTTAAAAAGAAATATGCCAACAGGTTGAGGGTTCTCGCCTATCATACAGTGCCAGATGAAATGGCATTTGAGAAGCAGGTAATTTATCTCAAATCCCAGTACAATATTATTAGTATAGAGAATTTGCAGTTGCATTTCCGCAAAAACATGCCATTACCTAAAAATCCGTTATTGATCACTTTTGATGATGGGGATGTTACTGTTCTTAAAAAGGGCTTGCCTGTATTAAAGAAACATAGCCTTAGTAGCTGTTTGTTCATCATCACGGGATTGATAAATACCTCAAAAGACGTTTGGATCAAAAGGATCGAAGCCAAGGAAATGAAAGAAGGTAAATCCTACCTTCAGGCAAGGGGAGTGGTAAAAAATTTTAAACAAATTTCCAATCTTGAACGTGTTGGGAGAATGGAAGAATATCCCGAAGTGTATAAGCCACAATTGACCATCGAAGATTTGAAGGAAATGAGCCAAAGTGGGATGTTTATAGCAAACCATACCCACAGCCATCCCATGCTCGATAAATGTACTCCTGAAGAAATTTCAGAAGAACTAACGCAAGCAAAAGAAGTTTTTGATGGTTTGCAGCTCCCAGGGTTTTATGTGTTTGCTTATCCAAATGGAAATGCCGATGAACAAACCACTAAAATATTAAAAAATTTCAGGATGGAACTTGTGTTTCTGTTTGACCACAAGATCAATAAAAAAAACATGGATCCGCTTAATATTTCACGCATTAGGGTTGATAGCGATACTGAAATGACAGAATTTAAAGCTAAAGTTTCCGGGGCACATCCATTTTTGTTCCATCTGAAAAAGTAAAACGATCAATTTAATCAACATCTGTAAATATGCTGAAGTTTAGAAAAATAGATTACGATAAAGATGTCGATGAAATCATCAAACTTTTAAACGCAAATTTTGAAACCGATCATGCAAAAGAAGCCTTTCTTTGGAAACATTTTGCCAATCCTTTCGGGCAATCATATGGCTTGCTTGCAGTAGATAATCATAAAATTGTTGCGTTAAGGATGTTTATGAGGTGGGAATTTATCTGTGACAATAAAATCATAAAAGCTATTCGTCCTGTAGATACCTGTACAGATCATGCGTATAGGGGAAGAGGACTGTTTAAGAAAATCACACTTCAGGGGCTGGAAAATATCAGGGATGAATATGAACTTATATTTAACACGCCAAATGAGAACAGCAAACCTGGCTATTTGAAAATGGGATGGAAACCCATAGATGGCAACTTTAGCTATAAAGTCGGACTAATAAACTTTTTGAAAAGAGCAGAAAAATTTGAGGAAATTCCTTCTAGCAAAATAGTCTTTGATAAATTATGGGTGGAAGAGTTTCCCTGCCAAACAAATATTTCCAGGGCATACCTGGAATGGAGGTATGCAGACGAAGCTTACAGAATAGCAAAATTTGATGATGGTGGGATTGTTGTCTACAAGCTAACAAAGTTGAAAGGGATCAAAAGCATTATTTTAGTGGATTCCTTTGGGGACAAACAAAGAAGTACCCAAAGACTCATTTCTGTTTGTTCAAAAAATAAAGCAAAAGCAGTTTATTTCTTGGAAAACCAGAAAAACAAACACCTTAAATTCCTATTGAAGTTAGATCGGGGCACGCAAGCAGTGGTCAGCAAAGATGATGAATTTGGAATTAGTGGTAAAATTGCTTTTTCTGTAGGGGATTTAGAAGGTAGAATATAAAAAAGGAGTAAATGAAAATTCTTCAGTTAGTAACAAAGAGACAATATAGGGGAGCAGAAGTTTTTGCCGCAAACCTAAGCACCGAACTTCTCAAGTTGGGGCATAAAATAGTATTTGCTGGTTTATACAAAAATGAAAAAGATGTATTGGAAGTAGAGGGTGCAGAGAACCTGGATCTAAGCCTGATGAAAAACGTTGCTTTTTCCCCAGCCCTTGTCCAAAAAATAGTCCAACTAGTAAAAAAGTCAAAACCCGACGTCATTCAGTGTAACGGATCTGATACATTAAAATATATGGTCGCAGCTTCTTTTTTTATTCCCCGAACCCCTTTGGTTTACCGCAATATTAGTATTATTAGTGAATGGTTGTCCAACACCCCAAAAAAGCTACTTTACAAAAAAATTTTTTCCAGGATCGATCATGTTTCTTCTGTTGGGGAAGAGGCAATAGAAGATTTTATCCGGACTTTTGATTATCCCGAAAATCAAACTTCAGTAATTAGAAGGGGGATTCCTATTAAAGAAGTCATCTCTTTGTCCCGGCAGAGTTTAAAAGAAGGACTAAATATTGGTAAAGAAGATAAAATTGCAATGCATATAGGAAATTTCAGCCCTGAGAAAAACCATCTGTTTTTACTGGATATTTTTTCAGAATTGAAAACAGAACAGCCTGAAGTAAAATTGGTATGTGTTGGAAACGGTGTCCTTTTTGAAAAAATCAAAAATGATATTGAAGAAAGGGGCTTGGAAAATACGGTCTATCTCCTTGGGTTTAGGAAAGACATTCCAGAACTCCTTTCTGAAGCAGAGTGTTTTGTATTAGCAAGCAAAGTAGAGGGTGTTCCTGGGGTTATTTTGGAAGCAGCTGCCCAGAGTGTACCATCTGTTGCCACAAATGTGGGCGGTGTATTTGAAGTACTTAAAGATGGCGAAACTGGATTCATGATAGATAATTTTGATAAAAAACAATTTAAAGAAAGCTTGTTAAGCATAATGAACGATTCCCATTTGCGGGAAGAAATGGGCAAGAAAGCCTATGACCTAGTGCAGGAAAGTTTCAATCCTGTCAAAAATGCTTTACGCTTTGAGTCTCTTTATAAACAATTGGATACAAAAAAAGCTTAAGTTGAGAGTACTTCAATTAATACAAAAAAAGCAATACAGGGGGGCAGAAGTGTTTTGTTGTCAACTCTCCAATCATTTAATAAGTCTTGGGCATGAAGTTGAGGTATACAGTATCTATGATGGTAAAGCTTCGCTGCCACTTCATCATAAACAAGTAAAAACCCTTGCCCGACCTAAAAGCAGAAGGTGGATTGATTATAAAGGGTGGATTGATTTGGCACACATTATTGAGGAGTTCCAACCAGATATTGTTCAGGCAAATGCTGCAGATACCCTGAAATATGCAGTTCTGTCCAAGTTCTTTTTTAATTGGAAAAATCCTTTAATATATAGGAATGCAAGTGCTTCCAGTTTTTATGTGAAAACCCCATTTTCAAGAAAAATAAATGAATTCCTATTGAAAAGAGTAGATGCAATAATATCGGTATCTAAAGCTTCCAAGAATGATTTAAACAAGTTGTTTCCTTTTACTACCACGATGACTTCTGTTGTTCCTGTAGGAGTGGAAGAGAATAGTTTTTTTGGGGAAAATCCTTTTAAACCAGAATCCCAGAATAAGAAAAAACTGCTCCATATTGGATCTTTTACCAAAGAAAAAAACCATTATGGAATAGTGGATATTTTTCAGCAGATAATAAAGAAGGAACCGTCAACAGAGCTCCATTTAATTGGCGAGGGGGTACTAAAGGACAAAATTCGACAAAGGGTAACTGCTTTAAACCTTCAAACTTCTGTTTTTTTTCATGGGGAAGTGGAGGACCCCACTGCATATCTCCAATCTTCCGATTTGCTTATGTTGCCTAGTTTAATAGAAGGGCTTCCGGCTGTTGTTGTTGAAGCTATGTACTTAAAATTACCAGTGGTGGCTTATAATGTGGGTGGTATTTCTGAAATATTAGGCAAGGATACAGGTTATTTGATCAAAAAAAACGATGAAAATTCTTTTGCAAGCGCAGTTCTAAAAGAACTGGAACATCCTGATAAAATGAAAGTTGAAACAGCATATAAGGTAGTATCAAAGCATTTCAAGAACAGGGAGATTGCCAAAGAATTTTTAAAAATCTATAAGGAAATCCGTTAGTGGTCAACTTACCTTCTCTTTTTACAATATGGGCTGTTAATTTATATTAAAAGCTTGTTGGCCACCTGCAATAAAGTAAATTTGTGGAAGAATAATCCAATCTTAAATGCGCAAAATCAAAATCCTTCATATCATTAAATCATTGGGAAGGGGAGGGGCAGAAATGTTGCTCCCAGAGACCCTTAAAATCCACGACACAAATAAATTTGAATTTCATTATATTTATTTTTTGCCATGGAAGGATCAAATGGTAAGTGCGCTGGAAGATGCGGGGGGGGAGGTGACTTGTATGGATGCCAAAAACAACATATATCTTTTTTTGCGTTACAACAAGGTTATTGATTATTGTAAAAGGGAAAAAATTGATTTAATACATTGCCACCTTCCCTGGGCCGGATTTTTAGGTCGGTTGGTGTTCAAAAAAACCGGTATCCCTGTCCTTTATACCGAACATAATATGCAGGAACGTTACCATGTGATTACAAAGAAAATCAATAAATCTACTTTTAACCATCAAAGTATGGCTTTTGGTGTTTCTGAAGATGTAACAAATTCCATAAAAAACAACATACACCCATCTATTCCTGTAAAAACACTTCTCAATGGTGTAAATACAGATTTCTTTACTAGAAAAGGGGACACATCTATACGGAAGGAATTGGAAATCCCAACAGAAGCAATTGTACTAGGCAATGTGGCTGTATTCCGGTTCCAAAAACGATTGAAAGAATGGCTCCAGGTTTTTGCCAAAGTCCAGGCATCCAATCCAAATGTATATGGGATTATTGTTGGGGCGGGACCTCTGGAAAATGAAATTAAAGAAGTATTCAATAATTTAAATTTAGAAGGAAAGGTTTTCTTTCCCGGACTTCAAACCGAAGTGAAGCCTTTTTTCGAAGCCATGGATATTTTTATGATGAGTTCCTCATTTGAAGGCTTGCCTATTGCACTTCTGGAAGCTATGAGTATGGAGTGTGCTGTTATTGCTACTGATGCGGGAGGAATCAAGGAAGTTGTTATCAATGGGGAAACTGGGCTCACTTGTAAGGTAGAAGCTTGGGAAAAATTGAATGAGCTGGTTCAGGTTTTGCTGGATGACCCCGCAAAACTTAAAAAATATAAAATTGCTGCGAGAAAGAGGGTTATTGAGGCTTTCAGCCTAAAAACAATGGTAGGAGAACTGGAAAGCCATTACAATTCAGTTTTGGAAAGTTAATCCAATGAAAATGGTAGGCTTATAAAATTCAGGAAAAACTTTAAAAATGTACTTCCTGAGCATTATGTCCGAAAACCTGTTTTACCAGATATCATTTAGTTAAATATTTAAATTATTAGTCAAAAGATGGAGATAAGGGAAGGGACAGAGAAAGATATTCCTGAAATTTTAAAAGTACTCAAGGCAAGTTTGGGTGAGACTTCTTCAAAAAAAACAGAAGAAGTTTGGAGGTTCAAGCATATTGACAATCCTTTTGGCAAATCATTGACCTTGGTAGCTATTGAAGCTGGGGAAATGATAGGGGTAAGGGCTTTTATGCGGTGGCAATGGCAAAAGGGGGACAAACTCCACACCACTTTTCGGGCTGTAGATACTGCCACGCATCCCAAACATCAAGGTAAAGGGGTTTTTAAAAAACTTACCTTACAAGCAATAGAGTTGGCAAAACAAGAAGGGGGCCATTTTATATTCAACACCCCAAATCAACAAAGTCTACCTGGCTACCTAAAAATGGGATGGGAAAAGGTAGATAAACTCAGGGTTCAAATCCAACCTACTTTTCCGTTAAATTGGTTGTCCAATAAGACAACTGATTATATTACAGAAATTGCAACTCCTTCTCAAAATATAAATACATTGTGCTCTAATACCAATGAAGATAAGGTGAAGGAGGCTAAATATTTTACCCCAAAATCAAAAGAGTATCTTAGATGGAGATATGAGGATAACCCCTTACAAAAATACGAAGTAATAGCCAAGAGTTCATTTTATATGGCAGGTTATGTAAAGGAGCATAAATATTTCAGGGAATTAAGGATTGTGGAAGTTTTGGTTGGAGATGAAGGGGCATATAAGAATGTCAAGAAAATTATTTCGAAGTGGGCTAAAAAATTTGGGGCCGCTTTTATTTCAATGGCCAATGAAGATGCTTTTGGCAATTTATTTTTAAAAGGGAATTATGGTCCAGTGATGACGGTACGGAAATTAAATCTTCCAGATGATGAATACAGGAATTTATTGGAACTGAATCATTTTAATTACAGTTTGGGCGATTTAGAATTATTTTAAATGGTAGGAGCGATATTCTTAGCAATAGTCCTCTATCTGGTAAATCAGGGGATATTTGGTTTTTTCAAGAACAGGCACAAGTTTTTTTCTGTTTCTTTAATGAACCAGTTATACTTTTATCACCTTATTTTTTGGCTGACCTATTATCTCTATGCTTTAAATAATCCTTCAGATTCAAAAAACTACTACAACAACACACGTGCATATACAGGGGAATGGTTGGATCTTTACGGTACCAGTACCACTTTTATGGATTTTATAGCCTATCCTTTCACAAATTGGATGGATTTGCCATATGTGGTTGTAATGGTGATATTTGCATGGATTGGATATTTAGGCTTTATCTTCACTTATCTTTTTTTTAGGGAAAATATTCCTATAAAAATCAAATTGTTTAAACGGTTCGATTTTCTGTTTATACTTATGTTTTTGCCAAACATGCATTTCTGGACCTCTTCTTTGGGAAAGGGATCTGTTATTTTTCTTGGCATAATGATGTTTGTATATGCCTTAAAAGCCCCAAAGAAAAGGTGGATGATCCTTTTAGTGGGTTCTTTAATCACTTATCATGTGAGGCCGCATGTATTCATGTTTATGGTAGTAGGGGCAGGGCTTGGTTTTATGAGCGGGAACAAAAAAATATCTATGGCCCAAAAAGTAGGGGCTTTTGTGGCAATGATTGGATTACTTGTAGTAATCCAGGATAAGGTATTGGCGGTGGTGAACCTTGGTGGTTCAGAGAATGTGGTAGATGATTTTCAGGATTTTACATCCACAAGGTCTCAAGGACTTAGTGAAGATGCTGGATCTGGTGTAGATATGGCTAGTTATCCCCTGCCGGTTAAATTGTTTACCTTTTGGTTCAGGCCTTTGTTTATTGATGCTCCAGGTTTTCTGGGACTTATTGTTTCTGCAGAAAACCTTTTATATCTTCTTATAACATTTAAAATTGTAAAAAAGGATTTTATCTCTTTTTTAAAGAAATCCCCACCTCTTGTAAAGACAAGTTTTATCGTTTTTTTTATGACTTCTCTGGCAATGACTTTTGTAATGTCAAACCTCGGGATCATCATGCGACAGAAATCTATGGTAATGTATTTTCTCTTTTTTGTGATTTACTATTATTTAGCAGAAAAGAAATACAAGAAAATTGTAAAACTTCGGAACCTTCGATTGAGAAAAGAGCAGGTAGCTGAGTTAAACAAGGTTCAAGTTCAACAATGATATAGGTTTGGATTGAGGAGAACAGTTAGCCAATAAAAGTTCAAAAATTCTTTAATTTTCAAATTGAATTAAAAAAATATCCCGAAGTGTAGCATTTTGAAATGCTACACTTCGGGATATTCTGGATAAATAACAGCTTTATTTTATTTAAAATTGCTCAGTTAAATTAGAAATTATCTTTTTTTCTAGCATGTACAAACATATTGTATAGCCGACAATCAAGCTTCCGGCGAATAATTCTCCCGCATCTTCTATGATAGTTAATACACCAGAGCCTGGCATAGTTTTTAGGAAACTGTGTAGCATATCTACTCCAACCCCAAAGAAAACCAATACCCCTACAAGTATTAATAGGTGCAAGGTAACCTCTTTGGTTTTCCTGTCTCCAAAAAACAGGGAATGTATAAAAGGCAAAACAAAAGTAGCACCAAGCATTGCCGCTACCGCTAATTCACCAAAATCTTGAGATCTAAGGCCTAAAGTACTGGGAATATTGAAATGACCAACCAAGTTTGCTCCAAAAGATTCGTGAAATGCAAAAGCATCATCAATGAACAAAACGAGAAAAAACAAAGACCAAATAAGGTAGATGCCTTTTCTTCTTCTAGCAGAGAAAGCAATAAGCAATAAAGCAGCTCCAATAAATTGGAAATACTGGAACATTTCTGCATAGCCAAAATCCATGTCCAATCTAAAAAATAATCTGTCCTCATTTGTTACAGGCAGGAATAAGCTGTAGAAATGTAGGAGAATAAAAAATAGGTCAACAGAAAATAATAATATTAATATTTTCTGGACTACAGGAAAATAATTGTTAATTTTTAAAGTTCCCGGAATCTGTTGAATAGATGAAATAAGTTGTAACATGAAATATACTTATTGTTGTAAAAATATTCACATAAATATATCATTCTCTTAATGTTACGATAATACATTCTTAAAGTTTTTATAACAAGTAAAAAGGAATAGAGACTGCAGTTTGTTTTCTTTAACTTTGTGTAGGAAGAAATAAAGCTTTATGGAACAAAACGGATTTTTTGTTATCTCTTTAGATTTTGAATTACTTTGGGGAATTTTTGATAAAGTAGACTACAAAAGGAAAAACGTATATTTTGAAAACACGAGATTTGTAATTCCCAAAATTCTTGATTTGTTCAAGGAATACAACATACATTGCACGTGGGCTACAGTTGGGATGCTCTTCAACTTTAACTGGGAGCAATGGAATTACAATATTCCTAAAACAATTCCAGAATATAGTAATCGCTCCTTATCTGCATATAAATATGGGAAATCTATTAATTCTGCTGAAACTGAATTCTACTGTTTTGCCAAAGAAATCATCCAAAAAATAAATGCCACTCCCAATCAGGAAGTTGGTACTCATACATATTCCCACTATTACTGTTTGGAACAGGGACAAGACCTTGAATCGTTTGAATCCGACCTCAAAAAGGCCATTGAACTTGCGAAAGAGATGAACATTGAACTGAAATCCCTTGTTTTTCCAAGGAACCAGTTCAACAGTGATTATTTAAAGGTTTGTAAAAAGTTGGGTATTGAAAATGTGAGATCTAATCCTGATAATTGGTATTGGAGAGACCCCCAAAATAACTCTCTAAAAACAAAGGTATTTAGGACTGGAGATGCGTATATTGGAATTAACGATAAATCTTACTCCCCAAGTTCAATAAAAAAAGAAGATAAAAAACCGTTAGCTCAAAAAGCCAGTCGACTTTTACGTCCCTACTCTGAAAATAAAATTTTGAATGATCTAAAATTGAGAAGAATAAAGTCTGAAATTACCACAGCTGCTAAGAATGATGAGATTTATCATTTATGGTGGCATCCTCACAATTTTGGAAAGAATCCTGAAGGTAATTTGCATGATCTAAAAGTTATTCTTGAGCATTTTAGGAGCTGCAGTCAAAATTATAATATGTCTTCTTTGAATATGATGGAAATTAATTCCAAATTATTTAGCGCAGAGTGAAACTTTTTATTTTACAAAAATTTTTTGTTATCCTGTAATTAGATTATCGAGCGAGAAATTCAATTAGAGCTAATATTAGTACATTTGAAAATATTAGAAATTTTGAATGACAGGAAATTCACTGGTGGAATATTGGCCCAATTATTTCAGATTTTTTTACAAATACCTGGAATATAGGATTTTTATAGCAATCACTTTAAGTCTGCTAGTTGGAATTCTTGATGGTATAGGAATAGCTCTATTTATACCTTTATTTCAGCTAATTTCCGAAGGAGGCGCCGAAAATGCTATGAAGGATACTTCTCAGCATAGCGATATGGTAACTACTTTTTTCATTGATATTCTTGAAATTCAGCCCACGCTACTCAATATATTTTTGCTTATTTTTATATTCTTTAGTCTGAAAGGTCTTGCCAAATTTTTTGAAACTTACATGCGAATTCTATATCAGCAATATTTTATGCGAAAGATTAGAATCTCTAATATTAGCCTTTTCAGCAAATTTGATTTCGTAAACTTTCTGCAGGCTGATACTGGGAGAATCCAGAATTCTTTTAGCGCAGAAATACAAAGAGTGAATACAGCCTATAAATATTATTTAAAATCTATTCAAACAGCGGCGTTGGTTTTAGTTTATATAATATTTGCATTTAGTTCTGATTGGAAATTTACACTTCTGGTTCTTGTTGGTTCTTTCTTTCTTAATTTTTTATTCAAATTTTTCTATAAGCGTACCAAATTTTATTCCAGGAGATATACCCAAGAAACTCATAAATTTCAGAATTTGCTTGTTCAAACTGTATCTCTTTTTCATTATTTAAAAGCTACCGGCTTGAGTGGTAAATATGTAGGGAAACTAAAAGAAAATATTTTAAAGGTAGAACTTTTGCAAAAGCGGCAGGGAGTGGTGGATTCTATTCTTGCAGGTTTGCGTGAGCCCCTTATCATTTTCGTTATTTTTCTTGCAATTTTTATTAATATTTATGTATTTAAAGAAACTTTGGGTGCAATTTTGCTAAGTCTTTTGTTGCTTTATAGAGCTATAACCTTTTTTATCAGTATGCAAGAGCAATGGAATTCATTTCTGGCGGTATCGGGTTCTTTAGATAATATTGCACTCTTCACGGCTGAATTGGAGGAAGGACAGGAAAAAAGCGGAAGTGTCTTGTTTTCCCGGCTCCAGAAAGATCTAAAAATGCAAAATCTTTCTTTTGGCTTTGATCAGAAAGAACTAATATTAAAAGACATTGATCTTAAAATTGTTAAAAATGAGACCGTCGCCATAGTGGGCGAAAGCGGTGCTGGCAAATCTACTTTAATGAATATTTTGTGTGGATTGTTGAAACCAACAAATGGAGTTTACAACATAGACAACATTGACATTACAGAACTTCACTTAGAAAGCTTTAAAAAAAGAATTGGCTACATTGTTCAGGATGCCGCAATTTTTAATGATTCGATTTACAACAACGTGACATTCTGGGCTTCTAAATCTGAGGATAATTATTACAGGTTTTTAAAGGCTATAGAACAAGCAGCTATTTTAGATTTTACTATGGCACTTCCTCAGAAAGAAGAGACTATACTAGGTTCTAACGGAATTAACATTAGTGGTGGGCAAAAGCAACGTTTGGCTATAGCGAGAGAGCTTTATAAAGAAGTTGATATTCTCTTTATGGATGAAGCAACGTCTGCACTGGACGGTGAAACTGAGGCAGTGATACAACAAAATATTCAGCAACTCCGTGGGCAATACACTATTATAATCATCGCTCATAGACTCTCCACAGTTAAGAATGCAGACAAAATTGTCCTTATGCAAAATGGAGGTATAATAGCAACGGGGAAATTTGAGGAATTGTACAAGAACTCCAACGTTTTTCAGGAAATGGTTGAGCTTCAGAATTTATAGAAGAATAGTAAATGGATAATAGCAAATTTGCAGCCTTTATTGTCACTTATGAGCGTACGGAAACTCTCTTAGAAACTATCTCAATAATTAGAAATCAGTCCTTTCCTCCTCATTATCTTCTTATTGTTGACAATAGCATTTCTTGTAATACCGAAAATGCTCTTAAAAAATATATTTCAGAATCTTTTCAGTACTACAAAGTGGGATATAACAGCGGGCCGGCTGGAGGTTCAAAAGTTGGATTGCGAAAATTGGCAAATTTGGGCTATGACTGGATTTACTGGGGTGATGATAATAATCCTCCACGTGATCAAAATGTTTTTCAGGAAATGTTCGGCGGTATTCGTCAGAAGATACTTACCGCTAAATTAGGCGCATTTGGAGGAAAAGGAGGAACTTTTAACAAATGGACAGGAAGAGTGAGATCCCTTGATAACAAAGTATTGAGAGCTATGGATTTCGCATCAGTAGATTTTATTGCAGGAGGTCAAACTTTGATTGTAAATGCAGAGGTGGTGAGGCAGGGAATAGTACCGGACGAAAAATTATTTTTTTCTTTTGAAGACCTTGATTTTTGTCTTAAAATAAAGGCAGCAGGATATGCACTTTTTGTAGATTCCAAACCCTGGTTAAGAGTAAGAATGAGGGACAACTACAGGTCCGATAATTACAGGTGGAAGGGATCTTCTTTTGGTACAAATTTTTCCTTTCCCAGGGAGTATTATAGTACGAGGAGCTTATTAAAAATTCTTTATAAAAATCACTTTTATATAGCTTTTCTTTACAATCTACTTAAAGCTATTGCAAAAATGTTGTTGGGTTTTAGGTTTGGCTGGAGCTACGGCAAAAGAATAGCATTAATTCAATTTTTTGCAATAAAGGATTTTATCTTTGGCAATTATGGGAAACAGATGGATTTATAATCCTTATTTTAAATAGTCAGAATTATTACCTTTATAAAAAATAAATTTTTATGGTGAATCCGGGTGGAAGAACAGTCCAACTTCTTGATTGTACTTTACGCGATGGAGGTTACTATACAAATTGGGATTTTGATGAGCGTTTAGTTGAGCAGTATTTTCAGACAATGAATAGCTTGCCAATAGATTATATAGAAATTGGTTATAGATCGAAGCCCAAACAGAGCTATAAAGGCGGTTATTATTACCTTCCTAAGTATCTTCTTGACAAATGCAGAAATAGAACATCAAAGAAATTGGCAATTATCATTAATGAAAAAGAAGTACTTGTAGAGGAAATAGTTGAACTTCTAAAGCCTTGTATAGGCATTATTGAGATGGTAAGATTAGCTGTAGCCCCGGAAAATCTTGAAAGAGCAATAAGATGTGCTGAAGTGGTAAAAGAACAGGGATTCTTAATATCCCTTAACTTGATGTATGCCAGCAAATGGGAAGAAAAATTGTACGTCTCAGAAAGTTTTAAATATTTAAACGGGGTATTAGATTATTTCTATGTAGTTGACTCCTATGGGGGGATGACGCCTAACGAAGTTACCAATATCTTTAATAAACTTAAAGAGAAGCTTTCTGTCGATTTAGGATTTCATGGGCATAACAACATAGAAATGGCATTAATTAATTCTCTCGCAGCTATTGATGCAGGTGCAGTTTTAGTAGATGCAACCGTTTGCGGAATGGGACGTGGTGCCGGAAATCTTAAAACTGAGTTATTGCTGAGTATTTTGCATAGGAAATATGAGGTTCCAGTGGATTTTGATATACTTAATGAACTCGTCGAGAGTTTTTTAGATCTGAAGGAAAGGTATAAGTGGGGAACAAACTTACCATATATGCTTTCCGGCGCATTTTCTTTACCGCAAAACACGGTTCTGGGAAGGGTTAAAAAGAGATTTTTTTCACTGAATTCCATTGTAAGAGGAGTCTCTTCAACATCTTCTCCTACTGTTGGAGATTTTGATTTTCCTGTATTTAGTCCTGTTAAAAATTTTGCTAAAGTCATGGTGGTGGGTGGCGGTAGTACGCCTCAGGAATTTGCTGGTGCAATAAAAGAATATCTTAAAGAGAATTCGGAAATTTGCGTGATTCATTCGAGTTCAAGGAATTTAAAGATCTTCCTTAATTTACCAAATCATCAATTTCATTGCCTTTCAGGAAAAGAAATTCACAGACTGGAGAAGAAACTTCATTCGGGAGACCGAAGTAAAAGGATTTTCCTGATTTCTCCACAGGCAGGAGAGACAATTCAAGATGGATTTTCTTCTAAGTTTGAAGGACTTTTTGAAGTGCTGGAAAAAGGATTTTTTCAGGAAAAATATGATTTATCCACTACAGCAATGGCTATGGATATCGCAAGTTGTTTAAACGTTCAAGAAGTAATGTTTATAGGATACGATGGTTATACAGGTAGGGTTTCTCCAGAACAAATGGAGCTTTTTGAAGAAAATCAGGAGATATTTAATGAAGCAAAAAGAAAAGGTTTAATGGTTTTTTCTCTTACTCCCAGTATGTACAAGATAAGTTCAAAATCGATTTTTTCACTTTTATAGTATGGCAATTTCAATATTTCTACCTGTGCGGAAGGGAAGTGAACGCGTTAAAAATAAAAATACAAGAAAGTTTTCTGTTTTTAAGGGAGGATTGCTGGAATTAAAGCTCAGGCAGCTAAAGGAGGTCCGGGGAATATATGAAATTATACTTTCAACAAATGATGAAATTTGCAGGAAAATAGGTGAGCAGTTTCAGCAACTTATTCCAAGCTTAAGGATAGAGCAACGTCCAGATTTCTTGGGTAGTGCAGATACAGATCTGGAAGACCTGATAAAACATGCAGGAGAATTGGCAAATTTCGATGATATTTTATGGACACACGTTACTTCCCCGCTTTGTGGTGCCGCCAATTATGAAAATGCTGTTAAAAAATACGCTGAAAACCAGAAACTCGGATATGATTCTTTAATTTCGGGCATAAATTACAAGGATTTCCTTATTGACAGGAATTCCGGCAGGCTCGTAAATAATCCCGGAAGCCTGAAATGGCCTAGGACACAAGATTTAGCTGATTGGTTTGAGTTAGATAATGCGATATTCATTACCTCCGGGAGCAATTTTAAAAAAGGGAAAAGAACAGGCGAAAAGCCGTATCTGCTGGAGCATAATAAAGTAAATTCTATTGACGTAGATTATAAAGAAGATTTTTTTATAGCTGAAGCTGTTTATGAGAGAATTTATAGGTAAAGAAATTATACTATGGGATTTTGACGGTGTGATAGTGGACTCTATGGCCGTTAGGGAAAAAGGATTTCTAGAAGCTTTAAAAGATTTTCCTGAAGAAGAGGTCAATCAATTAATTAGTTATCATAAAAAGAACGGCGGATTGTCCCGCTACGTTAAATTCAGATATTTCTTTGAAGAAATAAGGAAGGAAGAGGTCCACGAGAAAAAAGTAAAGCAATTATCTTTTTCCTTTTCTGATATAATGAGAAAAAGCCTGATAGATAAGCGTATTTTAATAGGAGAGGTTGTGGGATTTATAAAAAACCATCAGGAAGATTTTAAAATGCATGTAGTTTCCGGTTCCGATGGGGAAGAGCTAAGATTTTTATGTACTCAATTAGGAATTTCATCTTATTTTTATTCCATAGAGGGTTCTCCCACGCCAAAAATTGAATTAGTAGAAAATCTCCTTCAGGAATATAAATATGAAAAGAAAAAAACTTGTTTAATCGGAGACTCAGTTAATGACAAGGAAGCTGCCGACCGGAATGGAATAGATTTTTACGGATATAATAATGCTGAGTTAAAAAAGGGAAACGTCTATATCAATTCATTCGGATGAGATTCAGAAGAAATCTGTATGCATTTTATTTAATGGCAAATTCCCTTAAGACTTTTGTGCCCGAAGAAGAACTGAAGGGGAAAAGAGTGGCTATAGTCGGAGCTGCAGATTCTGTTTTTAAGGAAAGCAATGGGAAATACATTGACGATCATGACGTAGTGGTGAGGATAAATAAAAGTCCGCATACCTGGAGGGAAGACCAATCACAGCACGTGGGGTCAAAATTCACATTATTGTACCATAGTTTTTTTGAAAATGATTTTAGTGGCGGCGGAAAGATTGATTGGAACATGTTCAAAGAAATGGGTATCCAAAAAGTTATAAACCCAAATCCTACCAAGGAAGGTTTACTTGCTCATTTTAGTTATTATAAAAGGCATTTTTCTGTTGAGAAAACCTATATGTTGAAAAGAAAAAACTACTATTTCTTTAAAAAGGAGCTGAAAGGTTTTACCCCAACTGTAGGATATGCAGCATTAGCCTCCATATTGCAGGCAGAATGTAAAGAGGTTTTTATCACCGGATTTACATTTTTCAAAACACCTTATGCCGGTAATTACAGGCCAGGGTTGGAAAAAATGGATGCTAATAAGGAACATATACAAAATCAGGGGCTTCACAATCCTGACCTTGAACTCAAGGCATTCAAAAATGATCTTAAAATAGCAAGATGTAAAAAAGTGATTTTGGATGAAATATTGGGGAAGATAATTGAAGGAGAAAAGGTATGAGACTTTTGTACTACAGCACTTCTTTTTATGCCAGTCATGGGGGTAGGATACAGGCTATTGAATTTTATGATCATCTGGAAAAGCTCGAGATCATAGAGGAAAAGGCGATTTTTCCTGGTGGAGCAGGCAAGGAAAAAACAGAAAAGAATTTCAGAGAGGCAATTCGTAAAGTTCTCCGGAAAATTCCTCTTTTGCAGATGCTTTTATTTTATAGAAGAAATAATTTTCACCTAAAAGGTTTAGAAAAGAAAATAAAGGAATTTCACCCCGATGCTATTCTTATTCAAATTGATTCAAATTTTCTTCAGATTAGGAAGATCAAAAAGACTTTTCCCGAAATTCTTGTCTGCACTCAAATTAACGGTTCCCCTTTTGATGAACCATTTAAAAAGATAGCGTTTAGAGACAGATTTTTACGTTTGCAAAGAAGAGCTTATGAAATGTCAAATCTCAACATATTTATTTCTGATGTTTCCAGGAGAAAGATCATGGGAAATGCTTTTGATCCTTCGAGGGATATAGTTATTGAGAACGGAACTGATCCGCACAAATTTTTTCCGATTTCAGACAAAATGGAACTTCGGAACAAATGGAACTTTCCGGTCAAAAGATTTATTCTTGGCTATGTAGGCACTTTAGATTTTCATAAACATTTATTAGATCTAGTTGAGGCGTTTCATGACGTTTCTCAAACACATTCTTCCATAACGCTTGTAATAGTGGGTGACGGCCCTGCATTCTCTCAAATACAACGCAGAATAGAGACTTTAAATCTGGAACACACTATTATTTTAAAAGGATGGGTGGACCACAAATATATTAACGAAATTATTAACTGTTTTGATGTAGCTGTGCACCATTATGCCAATAGTTATATGAACCCCTTAAAAGTTTATGAATTTCTGGCTGCTGGTTTGCCTGTTGTGGCTCCAAATATTCCTTCCGTTTGTGAGGCTTTTCAGGACGGAAAAGACCTTTTACTTACAGGACACAAAAAGGAGGAACTAAAAGAAAAGTTGCAACTGATTATAAATGATGGCAGCCTTAGAAAAAGGTTATCTTATAATCAGCATTTAATAAGAAATGTTGAAAAAGATTACACATGGGAACACTATGCGGAACGTATAGTAAATAATATTAATAAGAAAATAGCGAATAAAGTTGAATAAATTAATACGAATTACAACCGTACCCCTCTCCCTAGAAAAGCTTTTAGAAGGCCAATTGAGCTTTATGAGTCGTTATTACAGTGTCACTGCAGTTTCTGCCGAGAAAGAACGTTTGGAGCGATATGGAAAAAAAAATGGTATTCATACTTTTCATGTTGACATGACCCGGGCTATTACACCCTTTAAGGATTTAAATGCAGTGCTTAAATTATATAAGTATTTTAAAAAAGAAAAGCCTCTTATAGTTCATACCCATACACCAAAGGCTGGAATTGTGGGTATGTTGGCTGCCAGACTAGCTAATGTGCCCATTAGGTTGCATACTGTGGCAGGATTACCCCTCTTGGAAACAACTGGTACTAAAAGGAAGATACTGGAGCAGGTTGAAAGAAGAACATATTCCCTGGCCACTAAGGTTTACCCTAACTCAAAAGGTCTACAAAAAATAATTTTACAAGAAAATTTCGCACCATCTTCAAAGTTAGAAGTTCTTGGCAAAGGGAGTTCGAACGGAATTGACACAGGCTACTTTAACCCAGAATTGTATTCAAATCAGGATAAAGTTGATCTGAGAAAATCTTTAGGTATACCAAACTCTGATGTTGTATATATTTTTGTGGGCCGCTTAGTGTCTCAAAAGGGTCTTAATGAACTTATAGCGGCATTCCAAAAGTTATTAGAAATTTATTCCAATGTGTCACTATTATTGGTTGGGGATTATGAAGAGAACCTGGATCCACTAGAGAAAACGACGTTGCAAATAATAGAGAAAAATACCAAAATAATTACCACAGGTTATCAGGAGGATGTACGGCCCTATTTTGTTGTTGCCGATGTATTAACCTTTCCCAGCTACAGGGAAGGATTTCCCAATGTGGTAATGCAAGCTGGTGCAATGGATTTACCTGCTATTGTTACGGATATTAACGGTTGTAACGAAATTGTTCAAAATGAAGAAAACGGGCTTGTAATTCCGTTAAAAAATGAAGAAGAATTGTTAAATGCAATGCTTAAATTCGCAAAAGATAATAATCTTGTAAAAAGAACTAAGAACAAAGCACGTAAAAATATTATGCAAAATTTTGAGCGGGAGGAATTTTGGTCAATTTTATTAGAAGAATATGAGATTCAGGAAGAGAATTTAAGGCTCGAAAATTATAGTAATTAAATTATATCTGAAGAGGAACTTTTTAAATACCAGAAGCTTCAATAGTTAAGTAGTAAATGTATATAAGAATTTTTAAACCATTAATAGATACAGTTATTGCTTTCACAGCATTGTTAGTTCTCAGTCCTTTATTATTGATAATTTTTCTATTACTGACTCTTGCTAACAATGGAAAGCCATTTTTTCTTCAGCAGAGACCTGGTAAGTATGGTGAGATATTCCATATTGTGAAATTTAGAACAATGACTGATGAAAGAGATCGAAATGGGGACTTACTTCCTGATGATCAGCGATTAACTGCCGTTGGAAAGCTGGTGAGAAGAACTTCTGTTGATGAAATTCCGCAGTTAATAAATGTATTGAAAGGGGATATGAGCTTAATCGGGCCAAGACCTTTATTGCCGCAATATCTTCCATTATATAATTCCAGACAACAAAAGAGACATCTAGTTCGACCCGGTATAACAGGATGGGCTCAGGTAAATGGTAGAAATGCAATTGGCTGGACAAAAAAATTTGAATATGATGTTTGGTATGTTGAGAACATCTCTTTTAAACTCGATATGAGAATTTTACTTAAAACCTTTAAAAAAGTTTTAATATCTGAAGGTATAAATTCAAAAGACATGGCTACAACTGAACCTTTTAATGGTCATAACTAATGAATATATATGGAGCAAGTGGTCATGCCAAAGTGTTGATTGAGATTATTCATTCTTTTGGAGGTAGTGTAAATTACATTTTTGATGATGATCCGGAAATAGAGAAAGTTTTGAATTACCCGGTATTTCATGAAATTTTACCTGAGATGATAAAGTTGCCGACGGTAATTGGGGTTGGGAATAATATTATTAGAAAAAAAATTAGTCTGAAATTTCAAGGAGCTTTTACAGATGCTTTAATTCATCAATCAGCTGTAGTTTCTGAATCGGCTCAACTTGGCAAAGGCAGTGTTCTTATGGCTAACTCTGTGGTAAATGCACAGTCTGTTATTAAATCTCACTGTATAATAAACTCCGGGTCTATAATCGAACATGATAATATAATTGATCATTTCGTTCACGTTTCTCCTGGTGCTGTACTCACGGGTAATGTTACTCTGGGAGAAGGAACACATATAGGAGCGGGAGCAGTGATACTTCCAGGTGTTAAAATTGGTAGATGGGTTACAGTAGGAGCGGGAGCCTTGATTCTCAAGGATGTACCTGATTTTGCCGTTGTTGTTGGAAATCCTGGAAAGGTAATAAAGTATAATACTGTTAATAATGAATGAAAAAAAAATATGGCTTTCCTCACCACATATGGGAGGAAATGAGCAAAAATATGTAGATGAAGCTTTTAAGGAGAACTGGGTGGCACCTTTGGGACCAAATGTAACTGGTTTTGAAGAGGATATAAAAAAATACCTGAAAAAGGATGGAAGTAAAAATGAAGTTGCGGCTTTAAGTTCTGGTACTGCTGCACTTCATTTAGCTTTAATATTGTTAGGTGTCAAGCGAGGGGACGAGGTTATTTGCCAAAGTATGACTTTTGCTGCATCTGCTAATCCTATAGTTTATCTTGGAGCTACTCCTGTTTTTATCGATAGCGAAGAAGATACTTTAAATCTTTCTCCTGAATATCTTGAAGAAGCAATAAAGGATCGAATAACAAAAGGAAAAAAACCAAAAGCAATTATTGCGGTGCATTTATATGGAATGCCTTATAAAGTTGAGGAAATACACGACATTGCTGCGCAATATGAAATTCCGGTTATTGAGGATAGTGCTGAAGCTCTTGGTAGTTCCTATAAAGAACAGAAATGTGGTACTTTTGGTGAAATTTCTATTTTATCCTTTAATGGCAATAAAATAATTACAACTTCAGGTGGGGGTGCCTTGATTGCCAGAAATTTGGAAGTGAAAAAGAAAGCTGTTTTTCTGGCTACTCAGGCAAGAGATGATGCTCCACATTACCAGCATAGTGAAATAGGATATAACTACAGGATGAGCAACATTTGTGCAGGTATAGGAAGGGGCCAAATGGAGGTTTTAGATGATCATGTTAATAAGAGACGTGATATGCATCAGTTTTATAAGAACATTTTTAAAGGAGTAAGTGGTATAAAAATTCATAATGAGCCCGATAATACTTATTTTTGCAATCATTGGTTATCTGTTATATGTTTTGAAAGTAGCTCTAAAGAATTTTCGAGAGAAGGTTTACGTATGCATTTAGAGAAAGAAAATATTGAAAGCAGGCCTTTGTGGAAACCTATGCACCTGCAGCCAGTTTTTTCGGAAGCTCCTTATTACGGAGGAACAATAGCCGAAAAGTTGTTTCAAAATGGACTATGCCTTCCTTCCGGCTCAAATTTAACGCAAGAAGATAGAGCCCGTATATCTGGATCTGTTCAAAATTACATTTAATAGGAATTCTTCCAAATGAGTAATAAATCAAATACAATTTATAAGAAGCTCACTACAGGACCAGACAACGCCCTGAACCTGAGAAACATCAAATATCTGCCGAGGTGGGTAGTTTTTTTAATTGATATAGGTTTAGTTTCACTCTCTTCTGTTTTTACAGCCTTTATATTGCTAGATCTTACATCTAATGTTTACGGATTGGGAGATATGGCAGATAAAGGAGTTATTATTCTTTTAGTCCATATCTTCTTTTTCTATATTTTTAAAACTTACGCCGGGATCATCAGGTATTCTTCCAATATAGATGCCCTAAAGTTGCTTCTGGCAACTTTAAGTTCTTTCTTTACGCTGCTAATTATTAATTTAATAACCACCCTGGTAATTCATCAAAAAATTTTCCTTTTTGGTGCTCTCCTTATAAATTTATGGATATCTTTTTCGTTGCTTTTTCTCTTCAGGCTGGCAGTAAAGCAGATATATGAATATTTTAAGTTCGTACAAAAAGATGAGAATCTAATAAAAGCGGTAATTCTTGGAGCAGATGAGAATGCTATTTCTATTGCTGGTGCTTTAGATATTGAACATCCCAGGAGATTTAGAATCGTTGGATTTTTAACCAATGAAAAGCATAATAAAAGTATTAGGCTTCTGGATAAACCCGTTTTAACATATGGGAAGCATGTCCATGAACAGGTGAAATCGTTAAAAGCTGATGCTGTTGTTTTTTCAGAAAGTAAATTTTCAGCGGAAGAAAAATTTAAAATTGTAGAGAACTGTTTAGAGCATGGAGTAAGTGTCTATAATGCACCTATAGTTTCCACATGGGGAGAGGATAAACCCCTAGCTCAAAAGGTTCAAAGTCTTCAAATTGAAGATCTCTTGGATAGAGAACCTATTCAATTGGATGTTCAGAATAAAATTGATCAGCTAACAGGTAAAACTATTCTTGTTACCGGAGGTGCAGGTTCCATAGGAAGAGAGATTGTAAGGCAGGTTGCAGCATATAATCCAAAACGACTTATTATTTTAGATCAGGCTGAAACTCCGCTGCATAATGTACAACTGGAGGTTGAAGCTAAATTTCCTGACCTTGATTATAAATGTATAATTTGTGATGTAGGAAATAAGAGAAGGCTTGATCTAATGTTTCAGAACAACAATATAGATGTGATCTATCACGCAGCTGCATATAAACATGTACCTCTAATGGAGCAAAATCCGCATGAGGCAATATTCGTAAATATAGCAGGTACAAAAAATCTTGCTGATCTCGCGCTCAAATATGGTTCGGGACATTTTGTTATGGTTTCTACAGATAAAGCGGTAAACCCTAGTAATGTAATGGGGGCTTCTAAAAGAGCTGCGGAAATGTATGTACAGTCCCTTTACCATAACCAGAAAACGAATGGTATAGAGACTACAAAGTTTATTACCACCCGTTTTGGTAATGTTCTGGGCTCTAATGGTTCAGTCGTACCGCTATTTAAGAGGCAGATAGAAAAAGGGGGTCCTGTAACTATAACACATCCGGGGATTATTCGGTATTTCATGACCATTCCTGAAGCTTGTCAATTGGTACTGGAAGCTGGTGTCATGGGAAATGGAGGCGAAATATTTGTTTTCGATATGGGAGAACCGGTTAAAATAATGGACCTGGCGATTAAAATGATAAAATTAGCAGGTTATGAACCTAATAAGCACATAAACATTAAAATTACTGGCCTTCGTCCAGGTGAAAAGCTGTATGAAGAATTGTTAAATAATGAAAGTAAAACATTGCCAACACACCATAAAAAAATTATGATCGGTCAGGATGTGGTTCGGGATTATGATACTATTAATGAAAAGATTAATAAGGTAATCAAATCTGCTAATAAACTTAAAAGCGATAAGGTTGTTGCTAAATTAAAAGACCTTATTCCGGAATTTATTAGTAATAATTCATCGTACCAGAAACTGGACAGAGTAGTAGATAATAGTGCTGAAAAACTGCATTAACAGAATTTCGGGTTAAAACAGTAGTAGTATTGCTTTATCATCATATATTTGCATTTTTAAAATTATTATGAGAAAGAGTCTTTTTATCATTCTTCTTGTTGGGATACTTTCCAGCTGTGCCACAAGAGATGAAATAATTTATTTCCAGAATCTAGAGGAATTGGAGAATATGGAAGCAATCGAACATTTTGAGCCTCACATAGAAGTTAATGATGTTCTGGATATCCAGGTTTCTTCTTTTAACGAGGAGGTAGTGCAGCCTTTCAGGTTTAATATTAACAGTCAATCGGGAGGTGGAAATAATAACCAGAGTCAGGGCCCTAGGGGATATATGGTAGAGGTTGATGGAACAATAAAATTTCCCGTCTTGGGAAAACTTGATGTAGAAGGTTTGACCCGGAGGGAATTGGAAGAATATCTTACAAATGAATTGCAGGCTTATGTGACCGATGTTACCGTCCGGGCCCGTATAGTAAATTTCAGGGTAACTGTGCTGGGGGAAACAGGAACATCAGTTTTGCAGATTCCAAATGAAAGGGTTACAATGCCTGAACTTATTGCTATGGCAGGTGATATTAGCTATGGCGGTAAAAGGGAAAACATCCTGGTAATTCGTGACAACAATGGTAAAAAAAGTTATGGGAGGGTGGATATGACCGATGTGGATGTTTTTCAAAATCCTTATTATTTTTTAAAACAGAACGACATTGTGTATGTGGAACCTACATATAGAACGGTTAAATCTGCCGGTTTTATAACCAGTTGGCAGGGTCTTGTTTCTATTGCCACCACCGCTTTTAGTTTAATTTTACTTTTTACCCGATAAAACTTCATGGAAGAGCTTAGGGATTATTTTGAGGATAAAGAAGAATCAGCATTTGATTTAAAAGCTGAACTTTTTAAATATCTTACTCATTGGAAGTGGTTGGTTTTAGGTCTTTTAATAGGTGGAGCTATAGCTTATCTATATAATCGCTATACTATACCAAAATATAGAACTGAATCTGCATTGATGATCTTGAAAAATGATGATAATAATGCTTCAAGTGTTTTACCTTCTGGTTCTGCTGGTGCTTCTATTATCAAGTTATCGGACAATAGCTTAGAGAATCAAATTGTAACATTAAAATCTACAAGTTTAATCAGTGAAGTTGTTGATGAGCTTGACCATAACATTTCTTATTTTATTGAAGGCAACGTTATCACTGTAGAGGCTTACAAAAGCAGCCCCATATTCATAGATTTTATTACACCTGATTCAATAGTGCATAAAACTTCGAAAAGTTTTTTTATTTCCCCTGAATCTAGCAGTACATTCAGCTTAAGGAGAGAGGGTTCAGAGGTTTCAAATAATTATGAAATAGGACAAATTATAGAACTTGATGAGTTGAAATTTAAAATTCAACTCAGCAAAGCGTTTCGTAAAAATAATTTTAAAGACAGCAATCCGGTTATTGTTTATATTTCGCCTTTAGATCAGGTTGCACAGAAATATATATCTAGATTAACCGTTGGTCAGAAGGGAAGGGCAAATGATATACTATCTTTGGAGGTGACACAAGAATCTAGTAGAAAATCGGAGGATTTTTTAAACGCGTTAATGATTAATTTTAATCAAAATGGAATAGATAATAAAAGAGAGGTGGCAGAAAACACCACTGCTTTTATTCAGGATAGGCTGGAAATTATAACCCAAGAACTTGATTCCGTAGAAGGAGGCATGGCTGATTTTAAAAGGGAAAATCAAATTATGGATGTGGGTAGTGGGGCAGCTAAGTTTCAATCTCGTTTTTCTTCGGTTGAGGAGGAACTATTTTCCTTAGAAACTCAGATTGAACTGATAGAATCAGTTCAGCAGAGATTACAGGAGCGGGATGATTACTCTTTATTGCCATCTGATATAGGAATTGAAGAGGCTGGTATTGCAGGGCAAATTAATATCTACAATTCACTTATTCTCGAAAGAAATTCTTATTTGGGTAATGCTACTACTGAAAATCCCGTCATTGAACGTATTACGCAACGATTGGACACATTAAAAGAAAGTTTATTAGATAACGTTCAAAATTCTTTAAATTCTCTCAGTCTTCAAAAGGATGAATTGATGGATCGCGGTCAGGCTGCTCAGAGTCAATTTAATATTTTCCCTGGCCTGGAGAAAGGGATGCGTGGGATCTCCCGACAACAACAAGTTAAAGAGCAACTTTATTTATTTCTACTTCAGAGGCGAGAAGAAGCTGCCATAGCATTTGCTTCCACATCTTCGGTGGCAAGAGTAATAGATCCTGCTTCTACGACTAATGAGCCTGTCGATCCGAAACCATGGCTTATCTTGTTGGGAGGATTTCTAATAGGAATTCTTATACCCATTTTAATAATTTTTGTGAGAAATTTTCTTGATACTAAGGTACATCATAAAGGAGACCTACAACCTCTTATAAAACAGGTTCCTTTTATTGGTGAAGTGCCAAGAATAGCTCCTGGTCAAAGTGATATTATCGGACTAAATGATCGCTCACCTTTAGCTGAATCTTTTAGAATACTAAGGACAAATATGGCGTACCTTATTCAAAAGAAGAAAAGTGAAAGAGGCCAAATTATTTTTGTAACGTCTACAATTAAGGGAGAGGGAAAAACTTTTATTTCTTATAATCTTGCCAGGACCTTTGCCAGTACAAATAAGAAGGTCTTAATTATTGGAGCGGATATTCGTAACCCTAAGTTGCATCGATATACTCAAAGTCTGGTATCAGATAAAGGCCTATCTGATTATCTATATGATTATGAACTAACCGAAGAAGAAATTATCGTAAAATCACGGGAAGAAGGTATAAAGGTAGATATCATTCTTTCCGGTTCAATACCTCCTAATCCAGCCGAACTTTTTATGAATGACAGGATGAAAAAACTGATAGATTACGCAGCGTCTGAGTACGCTTACGTGATTGTAGATACAGCCCCTACTATGATAGTAACAGATACACTTTTAATTAGTCCTCTTGCCGATACTACTGTATATATTACACGTGCTGAACATACGGAGAAGAAGTTGCTGGATTTTCCTAAAGACTTAAAACAACAAGGAAAACTCAAAGGTCTAGCCGTGATCCTCAATGATGTTGATTATTCCAAATTTTCATATGGAGCTAAATACGGCTATTCTTATGGCTACGGCTATGGTTATGGACAGGATGAAGAAGGTTGGTTACAAAGAAATTTAAAAAATCCTTTTAAAAGCAGTAATTAAAATAAATTTTTACTATGTTCCAGAACAGGTTGGAGTAAATTCATTTTCTTTGCTGGTAATCTTATAGCCTGTATCTTAGTTAAGTGTTCCAACCTGTGGCAATCACTGCTTAGAAAATCTATAAATCCATTTTCCAGCAACTGGAAGGCTATATCCTGAATTCCAGGACCGTAATGCCTAGTTAGAGATAACATATTGAGCTGCAGCTTACAGCCTCTGGATATAAGATCTTCAAATCCTTTAAGGTCTTTAGAAAATAGATATGGATACCTTTCAGGATGTGCCAGGATAGGTTTATAACCTTTATTCTGAATTTTAAATAAAATTTCATTTAAATTTATGGGTGCCTGGAAAAAAGACATTTCAACCAGAATATATTCCTTAGTAAGTGGTAATATTTCTCCGGAGTCGAGAATTTTCACAAAGTGCTGATCCATCATATATTCTGCAGCAGCAGACAGATTTTTCTCTTTGGGAAGATCTT
Organism: Autumnicola psychrophila; assembly: GCF_031846645.1. Lineage (NCBI taxonomy): Bacteria > Pseudomonadati > Bacteroidota > Flavobacteriia > Flavobacteriales > Flavobacteriaceae > Autumnicola > Autumnicola psychrophila. The sequence goes on along the minus strand of NZ_JAVRHN010000006.1, from coordinate 94,783 downwards.
GCTTAACCCGTTCTAAGGCATCTTTAATTGTCTCCGGAGTGTTGGGGTAGTATTCTCCCATTACGTGAGGCGTAGCGACGAAATTATTGATCCCAAACTCTCCAAATTTATTGATGAGCTCTACACTTTCTTCAACAGAGTCTGAACCATCGTCAATGTTTGGAAGAAGATGATTATGAAAATCAGTAAACCCTTCTAAATGGTCAATTAAATATTCTTTTTTCCGAAAAAATGAAAGCATCTATTCCTGTTTACTAAACAAAATTACATAATTTTATCCCGATAACCACTTTAGCGGATCCCAAACTTATCACCTCTTATGAAGTCTGCCAGGATATTTTTTTTATTATCTTTTCTCTTATATCTAAAAGCTTCTTCACAGAACCTGCAGTACTCATTAGAAGCGACTGCATTTGGTAACGTCTATTCACAGGAAGAATCTCCTTTCTGGATTCATAGTAACAAAAGGGGAAGGGTAAATGAAACTTCAAATCTTTCCGGTTGGATCAACGGCAAAGCGATTTATGCTTTCAGTGAGAATGCTTCTCTTGAAGTTGGTATGGGTATTTTATATCATGACGGCTATAATAGTTCCTTGAAATTTGATGAATCCTATGTAAGTTTCTTAAACTCGTGGATAGAGATTACAGCAGGGAGAAAGCAAAAGGAGGAGTTGTATCTCGGACTCAGTGCGAGTAATGAAAATATTCTATGGTCCTTAAATGCGAGACCTTTATTAGGTTTCCTTGCAAAGACAAAAGATCCTGTTTTTCTATTTAATGACTACGGTCTAGGCTTTACAGCTTCTTTTGGTGAATATTTCTTAGATGATGAACGCTTTGTTCAGAATGCTCGTGTCCACCATAAGAGTTTTAATTTTGTATACAAATCTGCTGGTAATTTTCAGGTTTCTGCAGGTTTACAGCATTATGTTCAATGGGCAGGTGTATCACTTGAATTTGGAGAATTATCTAACGACTTTCAAAGTTATTTGAAAATTTTCTTAGGTATGCAGGGAGATTCTGAACAGGAGGCGGAAAACGCTGAGGGTAATCAGATTGGGAGTTATGAGGTAAAGCTAAAAACAGAAATAAGTGAGTATAGAGTTGAATTAATTTATAATCATTTTTTTGAAGATGGATCTGGGAGGATGCTATTTAATACACCAGATGGCCGTTATGGCCTTTTTATTGAAGATACTTATAAACTTTCCGAGAATAATTGGGTTAAGGCCCTGATGTATGAACTCTACTACACCCTGGATCAAAGTGAGGGCAGTGGAACAACTGACGGAGATGATAATTATTTCTCACATAATTTATACAAATCAGGATGGACTTATGAAAATCGAATAATCGGAATTCCGTTTATAACCATGAACGATGAAAGATCAAAGGTGTATAACAACACTCTAGTGGCACATCATCTAGGTATAAAAGGTATGGCTTTTAATTCTTATCCGTATAGGCTTTTAAACAGTTACAGAATCAATTACGGGTATAAAGGAAATGATGTTCTGGACAATAAAATTCTTTCATCTTTTCTGGAAGTAGAGGTTTACAGCCTAAATGATTTTCATATAAATATTCAGATAGGTGCAGATTTTATTTCCGATGCGCCTGCAAATTTAGGGGCAGGTATTCTTCTAACGAAAAAAATATATTAGGATTTGTTTCCGCGCAATTGGCTTCCTCACCACTCTTAATATTTTTCTTCAGCTTCTGGTTTCTCTTAAATCTTCTGCACGCGACCTCAGCTTATGAGCAAATAGTTTAAAAAGATGCAACTGTCTAGAAAATCATCCTAAACAAGCCTTCTATTACCGCCACAAATTAATAGAGTATTAAAAACTGTAAGCAATACCAATGCCTTTTGAATTAATCCCTGTACCATTTATATTAAATTGAGCAGTAGGATAAAGAGTTACGTTTTTATTCTCTTTTTTATGAATTTCAGGAATTAGTATACCACAGGCCGCTCCTATTCCCAGTCCTACCAGATTGTCAGTGAGAAAATGTTTTCCTCCTTCCAGTCTTAGATATCCGACAAAGGCAGGAATAACTGCCGCTCCCGTCCATATGTAGGGTAAGGCGGGGGAATCTGGATTGAAATCCTGAAAAACTTTTGCAGTAAAAAACGTAGCAGCTGCAGTAGCCGCGGTATGTCCGGCAAAAAATGAGCGTTGGGCGTCACTATCTCTTCGTTCTCCCATAGGTAAGGATTCATCATAAACCAAGGGTCTGCTCCGTTGTACTGCACCTGCAGTGAGGGTAAAAAGAGCACCCGTTGTAGCCATCGTTTCTACAAACATAACTGAAATTTGTCCGAAATTATTTCTTTCGTCTTCTCCTACCAGGAATAGTAATGGTAATGCAAAGGAAGTATAAAAGGGGATGTAACTGTTTTTATCTGCTTTTTCCGAACTTTTTCCAGCTGCCCAACGATCAATTCCCCAAATATCGTCCTTATTCAGGTTTTTTATGTCAGCTTCAGACAATTCATCCTTATTTTGAATTAATAGGACTCCTGCAACATTTAAGCCTACTCCGGTGGTGATCCATGCACCATCTTGCCAGAGATCTGTTTCGTAAGGTGAAGAATTAGTTTGTGCAATTATAGAAATACTCAATATTAAACACATAAGAAGTAAAATATTATTACGCATAAAAATATTGTTAAGAATTGTTCAAGAATGAACTTAAGAAAACTATATGTGCCAGTCCAGAAAATTAAGAATCTTCTATCTTAGAATTAACAAAGAATTAAAGGATGTTCCAGTCAAATGTTTTTCCTGTTCTGTTTAAAATAGCTTATTTTTAGAAAATGATGAAGAGAAATAAGAAGAGAAATAAAATGAAGACGAATGGATTTATATTCAGTAAATATGAAGAGCCATTTAAAACACCATTTGAAAAGCTGTTTGAAATTTTCAAGGAACTTATCACCCATACTTCAGGAGATCTTGATGAAGCCCTGGACTGGCTTGAGCAGCTGGATAAAGAATATAAACTTACAGATGAAAATTATACGATAGAAGATTTTGTAGAAGATCTAAAGAAGAAAGGCTACATAAGGGAAGAAATAGAGCCAGATGGAAGTGGCGGAATGACGATAACAGCAAAAACTGAAAGAGCTATAAGACAACAGGCTCTTGATCAAATTTTTGGAAAGCTAAAAAGAGGTACCGCCGGAAATCATCGCACCAATCGTATTGGAAGAGGTGATGAGCATACTGGTGATTTCCGTAATTATCAATTTGGAGATTCTTTGGATAGCATCTCCATGACAGAAAGTCTTCGGAATGCGCAAATTAACAATGGCATCGGAGACTTCAATATGACTCAGGATGATCTTGTGGTAGAGGAAACTCATTTTAAATCACAGATGAGCACTATTTTGATGATAGACATCAGTCATAGTATGATTTTGTACGGCGAAGACAGAATCACGCCTGCCAAGAAAGTTGCTATGGCTCTTGCTGAACTTATTACAACCTGCTATCCCAAAGATACGCTGGATATCCTCGTTTTCGGAAATGATGCCTGGCCAATCTCTATTTCAGATTTGCCGTATTTAAACGTCGGCCCATATCATACAAACACTGTTGCAGGTTTACAACTAGCTATGGATTTGCTAAGGAGAAAGCGGAATACCAACAAACAAATTTTTATGATAACAGATGGTAAACCCAGCTGTATAAGGGAGCGTGATGGTTCCTATTATAAGAATAGTATGGGCCTTGATCCTTATATTGTGGATAAGTGCTATAACGCAGCACGACAGGCAAGGAAATTACATGTTCCTATTACCACATTTATGATTGCTCAGGATCCATATCTTACACAATTTGTAAGAGAATTTACAAATGCCAATCAGGGAAAAGCATTCTATACCGGACTTAAAGGTTTGGGAGAAATGATTTTCGAAGATTATGAAGCTAATCGTAAAAAAAGAATTAAAGGTTAAAAAGAAAAACATGAATATTAAAAATATCAGCACACTTGGGGAGCTAATATCTTCAGGATATAAAAGTAAAAGTATAAAAGAGGAGCTTCGGCAAAATCTTATTCAGAAAATAAAAAATAAAGAGTCTGCTTTTGAAGGAATACATGGTTATGAAGATACTGTAATCCCGGAACTCGAAAGAGCGATTCTTTCTAAACACAACATTAATCTCCTAGGTTTACGCGGGCAGGCTAAAACACGTCTTGCCCGGTTAATGGTTAACCTTCTGGATGAATATATTCCCGTTGTTGAAGGTTCAGAAATTAATGATGATCCCTTAAATCCTATTTCTCGATTCGCACGGGAAAAGGTAAAAGAAGCAGGCGAAAAAACTTCAATCTCCTGGATTCACAGAGAAGAAAGATTTTTTGAAAAACTCGCGACTCCAGACGTCACGGTTGCCGATTTAATTGGAGATGTAGATCCAATAAAAGCAGCAAACCTGAAATTAAGTTATGCAGATGATCGCGTGATTCACTTCGGAATGATTCCCCGTGCAAATAGAAGCATATTTGTAATTAACGAATTGCCGGATCTACAGGCGAGAATACAGGTAGCTCTATTTAATATCCTACAGGAAGGGGATATCCAGATTAGGGGCTTTAAATTGAGGTTGCCCTTAGATTTGCAATTTATTTTTACAGCAAATCCTGAAGATTATACAAATCGCGGAAGTATTGTTACTCCCCTTAAAGATAGGATTGGATCACAAATTCTTACTCATTATCCCGAAACTATTGAAATTGCAAAAACTATTACCCAACAAGAAGCAAAACTGGATTCAAGACAAAGTGAAAGCGTTTACGTACCAGAATTAGCTAAAGATCTACTCGAGCAAATTAGTTTTGAAGCCCGGGAGAGTGAATTTATAGATGAAAAAAGCGGAATTAGCGCCAGGATGAGCATCACTGCTTATGAAAACTTATTGAGTACTGCAGAAAGACGTACACTCAAATCTGGAGAAGAAAAGACACTTCTAAGATTCGGAGATTTTCTGGGGGTTATCCCTTCTATAACAGGAAAAGTGGAACTGGTTTATGAAGGAGAACAGGAAGGAGCAGCTGCAGTGGCTTTAGAACTAATAGGTGATGCAGTGAAAACATTGTTTCCGCAATACTTCCCGAAAGTTGAGAAGCTGAAAAAAGTAGAAGATACAAGCCCATATGACGAGTTGGTGGAGTGGTTTTTTGAGCAAAGCGGTTTTGAGTTACCAGATGATCTTTCGGATGAAGAGTACCAAGAAAGACTTGATTCTATAGAACCTTTAAACGACCTTATAAAAAAGCATCAACCTGAAATAAGCAAAAAGGAGAGTTACTTTCTGAAGGAATTTTTACTTTGGGGATTAGTGGAGTTCAAGAAACTGAGTAAATACAGATATACGAAGGGTGTTCAATTTAAAGATCTGTATGGAAGTTATATAAGCGGATTATAATTTTCCCCTTCAAGAAATCCCAAGAAATACCTGATTTTGTTAAAGATCAGGTATTTTTTTTTGCTCTTATAAAGAAAACCATAATTATCAACTGAATTTTTCCTTTTTGTTTTTTTTATACATAAAATTATATAATTTTATCATCAGTTTAGCCAAAATCATGAGCACTAATACCATTAATAGTAACGATTTCTTCTTTCCTGCAATTTCTGCATCAGGCACTATTACTATGATGATTATTTCTCGTATTACCCCTTTGGGGTAATTTTGTATATAAACTTCCGTCCGTACCTATACATTGGTAAAATCGATTTCAAAAAATCAAACAAGACAATTCCAAAAAATTATGAATATTCTTAAATTCGGAGGTTCTTCTTTGGCCTCTCCCGACAGGATAAAATTAGTAGCTGAAACTGTTCAAAAGCATTTAAAAAAAGGGCCTACCATTGCTGTTTTTTCAGCTTTTGGTGGAGTTACCAACGATCTTCTTTATATGGCCGAACTGGCGTCAAAAGAAGATATAGCTTATAAAGAAATTCTTGCTAAAAATGAAAAAAGACACCTGGATGCGGTCAAAGCACTAATTCCTGTGCAATCGCAGAGCGGTATTCTAAGCAAAGTAAAAAATGAGTTTAACCGTTTGGAAACCTTGTATGAAGGAGTTTTTCTTTTAAATGAACTTTCCAATAAAACGAAACATGTGGTTTCGGGATTTGGAGAAATTCTTTCCTCTTTAATTATTGCTGAATACTTTAAAAGCATTGAGGCAGAGGTGAACTTCGTAGATTCCCGAGAACTTATAGTTTGTAGAAATACTAACGAAAAAGTACAGGTGAGTTATGAGGAGACTTATAATAATATTCAGCAATACTTTTCCGATAAGAAAAGCGGACTTTTCATAGTTCCCGGGTTTGTAGCGAAAACTCTGCAAGGAGTTCCTAGTACCCTGGGTCGTGGTGGATCAGATTTTACAGCTGCTATATTTGCGGGTGCAATGGATGTAGAAGAGCTGTTTATCTACACCGATGTAAATGGAATGTACACTGCAAATCCAAGTCTGGTGTCCCAGGCTTACCCGTTAAAGAATATTTCTTACGAAGAAGCGATGGAATTGTCCCATTTTGGAGCAAAAGTACTTTATCCTCCAACGTTACAGCCATTACTTGACAAACAGATTAAGATTCATATAAAGAATACATTTAAGGCTGAAGAAGAGGGAACGGTGATTTCCAAATCCAGTAAGGAAAATTTTCGTTGGGTTACCGGAATTACTCATATAGATTCTATTAAGTTGCTGAACATTGAAGGTAGCGGAATGGTTGGTATTCCCGGATTTTCAAAACGGTTTTTTGAGGTTCTTTTCCAGGAAAATATAAATGTCGTGCTTATAACCCAGGCATCATCAGAACATAGTATTTGTATAGCGGTAAAAGATGATGAAGCTGAAGCTGCCAAGGAAGCGCTGGATCTAGCTTTTGAAGTAGAAATCGATCAGAAGAAAATTCGTCCTGTACATATCGAAGAAAATGTAGCGATCGTGGCATTAGTCGGTGACAGTATGAAAAGTCATCATGGATTGAGCGGTAAGATGTTCAGCGCGCTTGGAAATAACAATATTAATATTAGGGCAATCGCACAAGGTTCTTCAGAGCGTAATATTTCTGCGGTAATCGCAAAGAAAGATGTTAAAAAAGCACTGAATACGCTACACGAACAATTTTTTGAGGTTCCTTCAAAAGAACTGAATTTGTTTATTACCGGTGTTGGTAATGTTGGAGGGAAATTGCTGGCTCAGCTGCAAAAACAGGAAAAATATCTGCTTGAAAAACTTAGATTAAAAGTGAGGGTCCTTGGTCTTTCCAATTCCCGACAAATGGCGTTTAATGAAGAAGGTATTGATCTCGACAATTGGGAGAAAGCACTGGAAAATGGAGAAACAGCAAATAAGCAGGGTTTCTTTGATAAGGTAAACAAACTGAATTTGCGCAATAGCATTTTTGTAGATAACACTGCCAGTGCAGAGATTGCTTCCTGGTATAAAGAATATCTGGCTAATTCTATTTCTGTGGTCACCTGTAACAAAATTGCATGTGCCGATGATTTTGCCAATTATCAACAATTACAGAACCTTGCAAGGGAATATGGTGCTTCATTTTTATATGAAACTAATGTAGGTGCAGGATTGCCAATTATCGATACACTAAAGAACCTTATAGCTTCAGGAGACAGAATTCAGAAAATACAGGCGGTGCTTTCCGGAAGTTTAAATTTCGTATTTAACACGTATGATGCAACGGAACCTTTTTACAAAACAGTAGAAATGGCGATGAAGGAAGGTTATACAGAGCCCGATCCAAAGATTGATCTTAGTGGAGTAGATGTTGCCCGGAAGATTCTTATTCTCGCTCGTGAAAGTGGCTTGAGAATGGAACTTGAAGATATCGAGAGAGAGGATTTCCTTTCGCAGGAAAGTCTTAATTCTGAAAACAATGAGAAATTCTTTGAACTGCTTAAAAGAGATGAACCTGAATTCCAGGAGATCTATAAAAGTGCCGAAAAGAATAACGCTCAGCTAAAATATGTTGCACAACTGGAAGATGGAAAGGCTAAAGTGGGACTTCAGGAAGTAGGTTCAGATCATCCTTTCTATAATTTAAGTGGAAGCGATAATATTGTACTCTTCTTTACCGATAGGTACAGCCAGCAGCCACTTATAGTTAAGGGTGCCGGCGCGGGTGCAGATGTTACTGCTTCAGGTATTTTTGCTGATGTAATCCGGATAGGAAAAAAATAGGGGCATGAATGAAATCAGAATTTTTTCCCCGGCCACTGTTGCTAACCTCTCCTGTGGATTTGATGTTCTAGGCTGCTGCCTTGACTCCGTTGGCGATGATATGCTTATCCGGAAAAACGATCTTGGCGAAGTTCGTATCACCAAAATCACTGGTCAGGATTTACCTCTTGAAACAGATAAAAATGTTGCCGGGGTTGCAGCTAAAGCTTTGCTTCAGGAACTGGGCAGTACACAGGGTTTTGATATAGAAATTTACAAGAAAATAAAAGCAGGAAGCGGAATTGGTAGTAGCGCTGCCAGTTCTGCCGGGGTTGTTTTTGCAATTAACAAGCTGGTTGGTGAACCTTTCAGCCCTAAAGAATTAATTCCTTTTGCTATGGAAGGGGAGCGTCTCGCCAGTGGCAATGCGCATGCAGATAACGTGGCACCGGCCCTGCTTGGGGGATTTAGCCTTGTGAAAAGTTATGATCCTTTGGAGGTGATTAGCCTTCCTTCTCCTGCAGAGTTGCGCATGGTGGTACTGCATCCTTTAATTGAAATTAAAACGAAGGATTCCAGGTCCATTATTAAACAAAACGTAAGCCTTAAAAAGGCCATCAACCAATGGGGAAATCTGGGCGCTTTTGTAAGTGCACTTTATACAGAAGATTATGCGCTTTTAGGAAGAAGTCTTCAGGATGAGGTTGTTGAACCCATCCGGTCGATCCTGATTCCTTATTTTGATGATTTAAAGCAGGTTGCTATGGATAAAGGCGCTTTAGGCTTCGGGATTTCAGGTTCAGGACCTTCGGTTTTTGCGCTTTGCAAAGGCAATGATATTGCTCAGAATGTTAAGACCGCTATTAATGAATTCTATAAAGCAAAAGCTATAGATTTCGAACTTCATCTTTCAGAAATTAATACAGAGGGCATAAAAATATTATAATGAATTACTTCAGCTTAAATAACAGGGAGCATACCTCCAATTTCGAAAATGCGGTGGTAAGAGGCCTCGCGCCAGATAAAGGATTATATTTTCCACAGAAAATTGAAAAGTTGCCAAAATCGTTTTTTAGCGAAATCCAGTCTATGGATAAAACTGATATTGCTTTTGAAGCAATTAAGAATTTTGTTGGTGATGAGATAGATGATGCTGCTTTAAAGGACATTATTGTCACAACACTGGATTTTGATTTTCCTGTTGTTGATGTGGAAGAAAATGTTGGCAGTTTAGAACTTTTCCATGGCCCGACACTGGCTTTTAAAGATGTAGGAGGACGTTTTATGGCCGGTAGCCTCGGATATTTTATTAAAAAGGGAAATCTTGGTAATATTACTGTGCTGGTGGCTACATCGGGAGATACCGGTGGAGCGGTGGCTAATGGTTTTCTTGGTGTGGAAGGTATAGATGTGGTGATTCTCTATCCTAAAGGAAAAGTAAGTGAAATCCAGGAGAAACAGTTAACCACTTTAGGGCAGAATATTGTAGCGCTGGAAGTAGATGGTGCTTTCGATCAATGTCAGGATATGGTGAAAAGGGCATTTTTGGATGATGAAATTCAGCAAAAAAGACAGTTGACTTCCGCTAACTCTATTAATGTTGCACGTTGGCTTCCCCAGATGTTTTATTACTTTTTAGCGTATAAGCAATTGGCAAAGGAAGGTCGAAAATTGGCATTTTCAGTACCTAGCGGAAATTTCGGAAATATTTGCGCCGGACTTTTAGCCAGGGAAATGGGGTTGCCCATAGATCACTTTATAGCTTCCAATAACGCTAATAACGTGGTAACGCGCTACCTTCAAAATGGTAATTATGAACCAAAAGCAAGTGTGCAAACCATTTCCAATGCTATGGATGTTGGAAATCCAAGTAATTTTGTAAGAGTACTGGAACTTTTTCAGAATGAATTTGGAAATCTGAAGGAGCACTTATCCTCCTATAGTTTTGATGATCTGGCTACAAAAATGACCATTAAAGAAGTTTATGATAGAACAGGATATGTTATGGATCCTCACGGTGCTGTAGGATACCTTGGATTAAAGGAGTTTCTGAAAAAGAATAACGATTTCCACGGAACTTTTCTTGAAACAGCGCATCCCGTTAAGTTTCTTGATACTGTGGAAGACGCAATAGGGCAGAAGGTGGAAATTCCTGATGCTATTAAAAGTATAATGCACAAAGAGAAAAAATCTCATCAGATTAGTGATTATGATGAGCTTAAATCCTATTTATTGTCATAAGAAATGAGACCTCATAGGTTTTTAAAATCTGTGAGGTCTGATAATTAAGACTTTATTTATAGATTGATAATTGCCATTTTTATAGGTACACCTGTTTTGCCAGTAAAGCTAGTTGGGTTAAAACATTCAGGTTCTAATTCTGAGCCATGACGTGCCGCAGATTTTCTCCACACTAAAAAATTAGTTTAATCCTTGTTGTTCAAGTTTTCATCTTTAAAGATGATAATATAGGAAAGATAGATGCCACCTAGTGCAGCTAAGAGAAAAAACAGCATGGCCAGGCCGGGATAACCAAGAATCATAAATTCTGAAGGAACCTGCATAAGCATTGCCGCACCTATAATCATGGCAGCAATTATGAGTCCCAGCGTGATCCTGTTTGCTACTTTTTGAAATCCATCTGTTACCCGCTTTTCATCAATGGCTTCAATTTTAATTTTAAAATTATTGTTCGCCAGGTTTTCGGAAATTTTGTTGAGCCTCGCCGGTGCATTTTCGGCAAGTTTTTTAGATTGCAAAAGCATCGTGAAGAAGTTTTCGGGCTTCAGTTCTTCATAAAATTTGCTTTGCATAATCGTGGAAACATGCTTTTGAATAGCTTTTTTAAGATCAAAGTCGGGATCTAGAACAGCAACGATCTGATCCATATTCAGCAGAATTTTACCAAGAATATTTAATTCTACCGGAATATGAATTCCGGATTCTGCCGAAAGTCGGTTGAGCTGAATAACCAGCCGACCTGTTTGCATGTCCTTAGCGGTGCTGTGCTCACTTTCCATGATAATATCATTAATCGCTTTTCTGAAAGCGCGCAAATCAGTTTCTTCATTGTACTCACTCATCTCTAAAAGTACTTTGGCGGTTTCGGCACCGTCTGTATTGCTAATGGCAATAAGTAATTGTAAAATATTCTCCTGCATCTGCGGCGTAAATTTCGCCACCATTCCAAGATCGATTAAAGCAATTTTCGCATCTGGAGTAAACTGAATATTTCCCGGATGAGGATCGGCATGAACGAAACCGTCATTAATGATCTGCTGGAGATAAGCTTCTACAAGCTGATCCACCAGGGGACTATAATCTACTTCCAGTTGTTTTAGCGGAGAGAGGGAAGTAATTTTTTTTCCCTGGATATACTCCATTGTCAACACTTTACCGGTGCAATAATCATCTATGGGTTGAGGAACAATAAGATCCCTGAATTCACTTAAATTCCTGCCTAAAGTTTTTAGATTCTGCGCTTCCCGTTGGTAATTAAGCTCGTAAAGCACAATACGACTTAGTTCTTCCAATACGTGATCAAAAGAATATTTTCGGGCAGTTGCGGTATGTCTTACAGCAAGATCTGCAAGTTCTCTTAGCGTATCCAGATCCTCAAGGAATTGTTTCTTGATTCCCGGCCGCTGGATTTTTACCGCTACCGGTTGCCGGGATCTTAAGGTGGCATAATGCACCTGACCTATAGAGGCACTGGCAAGTGGTTCTTCATCAAAAGTGTCAAAGGCTTTAGAAATACGGGTGCCAATTTCTTCTTCTACAATTTTTCGGACTTCTTCGTAGGGAATGGGAGCCACGTCATCCTGTAGTGTGGCAAGTTCTTTTAAATAGGGCTCAGGCAATAAATCTGGACGGGTCGAAAGAAGTTGGCCCATTTTTATATAAGTAGGTCCCATATTCTTCAGATCTTCTACCAACTCCTTTGGTGTCTGTTTAAAATCCTCTTCCTTATTCTTTTCTTCGTCCTCCATAGCATTGGAGGTAGTATTCCGAACAAGGTCGCTTTGCCAATACTTCAGCATAAAACTTATAAACTTCCGGTAGCGATCCAGATTATCAGGTAGAACAGACATATACTTTATTTAGTTGCATATAGAATTGGGCGTTAGCTAAACAATATACAAATTACTAGGCTTTGCTTTAATCAGCAAGAGAATGACAAATAATTAACAGTTCCTATTTAAGGGACAGGATTTTATTGATATGATTAATATTTGTCGGGTTTCCGAAAAGATAAAGAAGGTCGTCCTGCATAATAACAGTATTGGGAGAAATTTCTGTGAGATAGTCATTTTCCCTTTTTATAGCCAGTACGGTAACCCTGTAGTTCTTGCCCATTCCCGATTCCTTTATTGTCTTACCAACAATCTTTTTGTTGTTTCGTCTAACGGTAAGGGTAGCGATTTCCTTATTAGGAATATTAAGATGCTGTAAATTAGGGTTATGCGGTTTACCTTTTAATGAAGTAAGCATAGCATAATCTGAAGAACGGATGCTGTCTGTAAAAGCCTGAATTTCATCAAAGGGTACTAAATATTTTTTGAGAACCCGTGTGAAAATCTCTATGGAAGTTTCAAATTCTTCAGGAATTACCTCGTTTGCACCAAGCCTTATGCTCTCTTCAATCTCTTTTACATAGCGTGTCCTGACAATTATAAAAGCAGTTTGTGTAAATAGACGAATGCTGCTAATAATTTTATGTGTGGCTGCAGGATCTGAAATAGCAATTACCACAACCCGTGCCTCCTGCACGTGTATGTGTTTTAAAATAGTAGGATTCGTTGCGTCACCAAATACAATAGGCTCTCCCTTAGCTTTAGCTTTATCAAAAGAATCGGGCTCCATATCCACGATAACGTATGGAATATTGGCATTCCTGGCAGCCTTTCCAATGTTTCCACCGTTAATTCCATACCCAATAATTACAAGGTGATCGTGCAGGTTTTCTTCTGAAAATTCTTCGGTATTTGCATTTTTTTTAATGTTGTTCAGTCGCTTTCTTACTGCGGAAGGGATTGGTGCTTTAAGAATAGCATAAGTAATATTAGAGGAATTGGAAATTAGAAAGGGTGTGAGCCCCATACTAATAATTGAAATAGCCAGAAAATACTGGTATATATTCTCTGGTATTAATCCGTTATCAAGTCCCACTCCTGAAAGCAGTAGCGAAAATTCTCCAACCTGAAAGAGACTAAAAAGAGTCATAAAGATGGTTCGTGGCTTATACTTTAGAATAAGGGTTGTTATTCCTAATACAAGCATTTTGAGTAAGATAACGGCCACAACAAGCAGTAATATGTACACAATATTATTGAAGAAGAAATTTAGGTTGAGCAGTGTTCCAACTGAAATAAAGAAGAAACTAATAAAGATCTCTCTGAAGGGAAGCACATTGGCGGTGGCCTGGTGACTATAATCAGATTCAGATATGATTAGTCCGGCAAAAAAAGCACCTAAAGCCAGGGATAGTCCAACAGAAGAAGTCAGCCATGCAATCCCGAAACAAAAAACAACAACGGTAAGAATAAACAGTTCCTGATTTTTGGTCTTTACCACCCATTCAAAAACTCTTGGTACTACATACTTTGCTAAAAGGAAAATCACAATTCCTACCAAAATTACTTTTCCGGTAAGAATTCCAATGGTTAACAGGATATTGTCAGATTTACCAGCCAGCAGCGGTGTAAACAGCATCATGGGCACTACAATAATATCCTGAAATATAAGAATAGCCACTCCAATCCGGCCGTGTGGCGAAGTCATTTCACCTTTCTCCTGAAGTAGCTTAAGGACAATGGCTGTACTACTTAGCGAGAAAAGAAATCCAAGAAAAATAGATGTATTTAACGGAAGGCCTAAGAAGACAGCGGCGAGTGTTGTTATCAAAATTGTACCACCTACCTGAAGCCCACCACCAAAAATAATAGTGTTCTTTATGGAAGCCAATCCTTTTAAAGAAAGTTCTATTCCAATTACAAATAGTAGAAAAATAATGCCAATTTCCGAAAGTAATTCTACCTCATGAGTAGAGCTTATAAGATTAAAGGCATGGGGACCTGCAATAATTCCAGCAAGTAAAAACCCTAATATTGAAGGAACTTTTATCTTTTGAAACGCAAGAATAATAAGTATCGATAATCCAAGTATTATGACAATATCCTGTAAAATAGGAATTTCCATGCGGTAAGAAGTGGTTTTAGCAAGTTTATTTGAAGCTTCAATTTAATAGATTTGCATGAATAAAAATAAAAAAAGCGGTAGTATCTACCACCGCTTTTTTATTTATTTCCCCAGCCGGGTTTATTACCCGGATGCTTGACCCGGGGATGTTGACTTTAAAGTGTACTTTATGATTTTAACCACGCATATCTTAGTTCAATCTGGTCACTATCGGCGTTTTGAATTTCAACTAAACGCAATCCCGGTGCAGTTGGAGCAACAATGGAAGATTCCAGAATCACTTCCTCACCATCTCTTACAATGGTCATGGAAATTGGCTCTCCCTCATTCCATGTTTGTGAAGTAGTTATCAGGTCATAAATATTCTCCCGGTTATATGCTGTTCCGTTTATGCTCTGGATCATATCTCCAGCTTCCAGTTCCAAATCCTGAAGAAAGGAGTTCAACTCCACATCATTTCTTACAAGAATATTCCCTTGTTGATTTACAGTAATATAAGGTGTGGTTTGATTTTTCAGGAAGTAGTCTACAGGAACCTGACCTTCTCTAATTTCCAGGCCTACCTTTTCAAAAAATTCAGAATAAGGAATTGGAGTGGTTCCAATTACGTACTGATCAAAGAAATCCTGAATCTCCGGATAGGTTAGTTCAACAATATCGGCAATAAGCTCGTCATCGTTAAAAGGCTTGTCCTTTCCATATTTCTGCGTTAGTTCCTTCATGAGATCTAGAACACCCATTTTTCCACCGCTAAGTTCTCTTAACCTAATATCCAGTGCCATTCCTATTAAAGCTCCTTTTTGGTAAACATTCGCATAGCTTCCCTGGTATTCATCTTCAAGAATATTCTCACTCATAACAGTAAAAGACATGGTATCATCATATCGTTTTGCTGCTTCCAGTTTTTCATTAATCCTGTCGTAGAAATCCTGATTGCCTATTAATCCCTGGTTTACCTGGAAAAGGTTAGCAAAATATTCGGTGATTCCTTCATACATCCAAAGGTGTTTAGACATCTTTGGATCGTTATAATCGAAAAAATGGATTTCCTGAGAATGTACTCCCAAAGGAGTGATGATATGGAAGAATTCATGAGAAACGATATCTGTAAGACTTTCATTTAAAGCTTCTTCTTCCATAATTTCCGGCATAACCACAACGGTAGAGGTGTGGTGCTCCAGAGCTCCAAAATTCCCCGCATCGTTCTGTCCCGGAGTAGCTGATAAATAAAGCAGAATAGCATATTTGTCTGTACTGTTAATATCACCCAAAAAATTCTTTTGCGCCGTGATCATTCTCTCCATAGCAGGAGCAAAGGTTTCGGCAGAAAATTTGTCGTTTGGAGAATAAACATTCAGCAAAACCTCCATTCCCTGTACATTAAAACTAACAGTGTCCGGCTCTGCATACATAATAGGGTTATCGGTAACTTCAAAATATCGGTTCAAATTGTAGATGTCTGTTTTTGATTCATCATTTTCCGTAGAAAGAGTCTCAGCAATCTCCAGCGCACTTCCTCCAATAAGATCTGAAGGTCTCTTTATCTCCACACGATATTTTTTCTCCTGCAAATTTTCAAAGTAACCTACAAAACCGTGGAGGTTAAGCAGAAAATTCTTGTCTTCGAGAATATTTGTTCCGGCCATAGAATAAATTCCTCCTTCTCCCTGCACATCAAAGGTATCGTTGACCCAGTAGGTGATTTTATCCAGTTTTTTTGCATTGGGAATACTCCAGCTATTGTCATCCAGCTTTACAATTTCCAGTTCATTTCCCTTGTAATCAAAAGCTTTAAGATCTTCAGAATATTTTCCGTAATTGGAAGTAGAGTAGGTGCCGGGTACGGTCTTCGGAATATAAAAAGTGGTAGTTTCTGTAGTAAATTCTGCCGGGTCAATAGTCACCATAACCCTATCATCCTGAACGTTCACAAGATCAAGTTTGGTAACAATTGGTTGTTCCTCAATAACAGTATTTTGCGTGGTTTTACAACTGAAAATGGCAAATGACATTGCCAGTGCATAAATGAATTTTTTCATGCTAAAGTGTGGTTTTTTATTTTAATTGAATTTTCTGCGGAAAGTTACAAATCTCTCCCTTATTTGAAGCTACTTTTATAGCGTTAACGCCAAAAATACCTCCTGAAGTATAAAATTTCTATTTCCTCTGAAGATTAGAAGCTAGTAACATATGTTTTGAAATTGAAGAGTTATATAGAAAAAAGTTAAAGAGTAAAAAAGCCTTTGCTGAAAATGAGGAGGTCGATAATTGCCAATTTTCGGCTTCCTTCTTTTAGGTTTCAGCAGAATCATTTCAGCTTAAAAATTAGCAGGTTGAAAATTGCCGATTTTAAGCCACGGCAAGACCTTACAGGTTTTAAAAACCTGTGGGTTTAAAAATAATAAGTTGAAAATTGCCAATTTCGGGCATGTACCTAAAATGAACAAATTCAGCATAAAAAAGAGGCTGCCTGTAAAGACAACCTCCTTTAAAAATGTATGTAATTTGGATTAAGCTCTAATATGGCCTTCTCCCAGCACATAATATTTATTGGTCACCAATTGTTTAAGCCCAAGTGGTCCCCTGTGATGTAGTTTATCTGTACTAATTGCCAGTTCGGCACCAACGCCCATAGCACCACCATCAGTAAATCTGGTAGAAGCATTATGATAAACAGCTGCGCTGTCTACCTGTTCCATAAATTTCAGGGCTTCAACTTCATCTGTAGTGATTATGGAAGCGGAATGTCCTCCGGAATATTTGTTGATCGTTTCTATAGCTGCATCCAGTTGGGAAGCGCTGCCAATCACCACCTTCATTGCCAGAAATTCTTCATACCAAACGTCTTCTGAAGGAATTTTATCTTCATCATTAAGTACTTTGTGGATTTCTTCATCTACAAGGATCTTCACGCCGTTTTCCCTGAACATTTGCTGAAGTTCACGCAGCTTATTCTTATAATCAGGAAGATTTAGACTTACCAATACTTTATCAAGTGCGTTACAGCCTGAAATCTTATCGATCTTAGCATTTAACATCACTTTCTTGGCAATTTCAAAATCTGCATTTTCAGAAACATACAGGAAGTTATTTCCACGACCACTCACAAGAACAGCACCTGTTGCGTGTTCTTTAACAAAAGCAATTAGTCTCTCGCCACCACGAGGAACGATAAGATCTAATTTTTCCGGCGGATTTTTAAGAAATTCCTGAGTTTCCTCCCGATTTAAATGGAGTAACTGAATCCAGCTTGTATCGAGATCGTTTTCCAGAAGTGCCTGGTGCCAGCATTCCTCAAGAATTTTGTTACTATGGATGGCCTCTTTACCACCTTTCAGGTAAATCTTATTATTTGCTTTAAAGGCAAGTACAGCTGCTTCTATTGTCACATCTGGTCTTGATTCGTAAATAATCATGATGTTCCCGAAAGGTGCGGTTTTATTGGTAATCGCCAATCCGCTGTCAAGTTTTCTATGTTCAATTGTCTGTCCAACCGGATCGTCCTGTTCCTTCACTTCTTTAACCGATTGTATCATGCCGTCTACTTTCTTATCATTTACGATAAGCCTGTCGTACATTGCACCCTCGGTTTCACCAAAGTTTATCAGGTCCTTTTGATTGGCAGCAACTATTTCTTTACGTCTCTTATCCAGAATATTTATCATGGATTTTAAAACGTTATTTTTGGTTTTTGTGTCTATCAATATCATTGCTATAATTTTTTTAAGTTCAACTAAATAATTTATGCGGTAAACTTCGTTCCTACGGGTTTACCAGCCATTATATCCAAAATCACATTTTCATTCTTCCCATTTGCGATATAGGTCGTTATATTTTTGGAAGCGGTACTTTTCGCGATTTTAATTTTGGATTCCATACCGCCACGGCCTTCGCCTTCACCTTTTCCAGATTCCTGAACGTATTTTTCAACGTTTTGGTCAACCTGAACTTTATTAAGTTTTTCTGAATCCTCATCATCTGGATGCCCGGTGTAAAGTCCGTCTGTATCACTAAGAATGATGAGCGAGTCGGCACCAATTAATTCTGCTACCAAACTTGCCAATTCATCATTATCTGAAAACATAGACATGGTAACTGAAACAGCATCATCTTCATTCGCAATAGGAATTATTCCTTCAGATAGTAAAGATTCATAACAGTTAATCATATTTTCCCTGTGGATACCCGGGCTAAAATCCCGCTTTGTAGCCAATACCTGCGCGCAGCGCATTCCGTAATCATGAAAGATACTGTAATAATGCCGCATCATACGCGGTTGTCCTACTGAAGAAAATACCTGTCGTCTTTTGGACGGGTCGGTAATATTTATTTCTCCCAGAATTTCCTTACCTGCAATCGCAGATCCTGAAGAAACCAGGACTACATGAATGTCCTGCTCATATAACACGGCTATTTGCCTTACCAGGTTCTTTAGTACCGGGCCAACTATTCTATTATCTTTATTGGTCATTACATTTGTTCCGACCTTTACAACTATTCTTTTCTTATCCATTTTATCGATTTTACAGATAATTTTTAAATTACGCTTCTTCTTTTCCGAGTTCTACCGCTCTGTCAAAAGCTGCGTAAGCGGCATCTTTTATAAGCTCCTTTACGTTGTTGTCTTCCATAGAATCTAGTGCAGCTCTTGTGGTACCACCTTTTGAAGCTACTCTCTCCATCCATGTATTGGGAGAAAGATCTGATTTATTGAAAAGCTCTACAGCACCTTCAAAAGTCTGACTTACAAGTATTTTGGAATCGTGCTGTGAAAAACCCATTTTTAATGC
This sequence comes from Autumnicola psychrophila, assembly GCF_031846645.1. Lineage (NCBI taxonomy): Bacteria > Pseudomonadati > Bacteroidota > Flavobacteriia > Flavobacteriales > Flavobacteriaceae > Autumnicola > Autumnicola psychrophila. Next base: position 75,582 of record NZ_JAVRHN010000006.1, on the reverse strand, counting down.
TGCTTCCAACATAGATTGCATAAAGTAGAATACATACGCCGGTCCACTACCAGAAATACCTGTGGAGGCATCTATAAAGTTTTCGTTTTTCACCCGTATAGATTCTCCAGTAGTATCCAGAAGATTCCTTATCATTAGAAGCTCTACTCTGGAAACTTCTTTGGCTTCTGTATAAGAAGTAACTCCTTTCCCTACCTGTGCCGGTAGGTTAGGCATAGATCTCACTACTTTTTTTACATTCAGGCCGTCCTGAATTTTCTTAATAGTAATACCCGCCATAAGGGATACAAAAATTTGCTGATTATTTACATAAGATTTAATTTCCTCAAAAAGATCATCACAGTGGTAAGGTTTTACAGCCAGGAACACTACGTCTGCTTCAGGAAGACAATCTTCAATTTTATCATAAACATCAAAATGGTCAATACTGCTTAGGGATGTTAAAATTTCTGCTGATTTATCAAAAATCATCAGGTTTTTGCGATTTAACATGGCCGATTTTGCCATGCCTTCCGCATAAGTAAGGCCCATATTTCCTGCTCCGATAACTAGTACTTTCATTTTTGTTTATTTGGTTAATTAATTTTCAATTTTATTTCAAAAAATAATTCTGTTCATTATGGTTCAAACATCATGCAATCCTTCCATAACGACGGGGATTCCTCGGTTTGGAATAGGAGATAAGTTAAGGTAAAAAGCTTATATTCCAAAAGGTCCTTTGCTAAAAATATATAAAGTTAGGTCTGTTTTGATATGTAAAGAAGAAGTCTAATTTTACCTCAAGCTTCTCATAGCGGGAGTTCCATGGAATCCAATTAGATAAATAGATTTAAAAAAAACGAAATATTTCAGTTAATTAAAAAAATCCAAAAGACCATTTTTTCGAATTTGTTTAAAAAAAAGTAGCTGTGGTAAAAATTGTTTCTTTGGCAGAGGTCTGCAATATTGGCAGAATTCTATGCTGTTTTGCCGGTGTCTTTAAAATAATCAAAGGATATTTTTGAATAAAGTTATTTTAGATGTGATACTGATGTGGAAAATATGAGACGCATTAGGATGATATTCTACAGTTGCAGTGACTTCTCGTCTTGCATTTTCTATTATTACAATTCAATAAAGAGTGTTTTTAACATAATTTAACATGTGATGGAGTTATGTTGGGAATAATTAAGATTCTTTTTGTTAAACTTTGGCTTCGACGTATATGTTCGGTTTAAAATTTGTTCGATATAAGTTCATAATTGTGTGATAATGCTTGTAAATAATGGGTGTTAACGATTATTTTTGATTTTTTCTTTTTAAAAGGACTACTACAATACAATGACTAAAAATGACAATTTTCTGGCTCAGATTTCTCCAACACATCCACCTGTTAAAACTTCCCGAATAATTGCTGTGGGAGCAAGTGCAGGAGGATTGGAAGCTTTACAGGATTTTTTCAGCAATCTTTCTGAAAAAGATAATAATACTTATGTAGTTATTCAACACCTTTCACCGGATTACAAGAGCATGATGGGTGAAATTTTATCAAAAACGGCTAAACTTCCCATTGAACAAATAAGTGATAAAATGGATATTCTGCCGGGAAGAATTTATTTGATTCCGCCGGTAAATAATCTTGTAATTGAAGATGAAAAGCTTCACCTTCTGGAAAAACCCAAGGACCAGAAGTTAAACTTACCAATTGATCTTTTCTTAACTTCTTTAGCCGAGTTTAAAAAAGAGACTGCAATTGCTGTAATTTTAAGTGGCACGGGTAGTGACGGCACCAGAGGAATTAGAGCAATAAAGGAGAAGAACGGAATGGTGATGGTTCAGAATCCTGATGAAGCTAAATTCAACGGAATGCCGCAGAGTGCTATTAACACAGGTTTAGTAGATTATGTTCTGCCGGTTGAATCTATGGGGGCAGAATTAGCCAATTTTATAAATGCTCCTACAGTCAATTTTACTGATGACGATTTTGAGTATAACGGAAATACGCTTTCTAAGGTTCTAGACCTTATTAATCAGGAAACACAGCTGGATTTTAGTGAATATAAATATTCTACTCTGGCCAGAAGAATAGCGAGACGTATAAATGTTTGCAGGTGCAGTTCTTTGGAAGAGTATTATGACATATTAAAATCTAATCCCGAGGAGGTAGACTTCTTATATAGAGAGTTTCTTATTGGCGTAACAAAATTCTTTAGAGATGCCAAGGTATGGGAAATAATGGAAGATGAAATTATTCCCGGTATTTTGAGCAAAAAGAAAGACGGGGATATTCTAAAAATATGGGATGTAGCTTGTAGTACAGGAGAGGAAGCATATACTCTGGGGATGCTTTTAAGTGAGGAACTTGAAAGGCAGAATAAGAATATTGAAGTAAAAATTTTTGCTACAGATATTGCAGAAAAACATCTCGAAATTGGAAGTAAAGGTGTTTATCCCGAAAGTGTTATTGCAGATATAGCACCTAATCTGGTGCAGAAATACCTGGTAAGTAGAACGCAGGGATATCAGGTTGTGGAGAGAATTCGTAGGATGGTAATTTTTTCAAAACACAATGTGATAAAAAATCCGCCTTTCAGCAGGATGGATCTTGTATTGTGCCGAAATCTTCTCATATATTTTCAGCCATCTATTCAACAAAAAGCTTTAGATGTATTGCACTACGGATTAAAGGAAGATGGTTATCTGGTTTTGGGCACAAGTGAAAGTATAGAGAGTCATCGTGAGTACTTTGAAGACTTTAGCCGTAAATGGAAGATTTATCGTAATATTAAACCGCGTACCAGGATTCAGGTCGAAACCCTTCGCTCCTCGACAGCAAAAGCATACAATAAAGCAAAACTTAAGAAAAATCGAAGAACCAGTAATTCGTCAGGTAACAGTGCAAAAAATAAATACATAAACGAGCTCAGTCAAGCCATTCTGGAACAGTTTGGTGGAGCAAGTATTTTTGTAGATTCAGAATACAATATTCTCCAGGGAATAGGAGAATTTAGAAAGTATGCCAATCTTCCGGTCAGTGGTTTTTCTATTAACCTTCTGGATATGGTTGGTACAGATCTTAAACATATCCTTTTTTCTACAGTTAAAGAGGCAAGAGAATCAAATGCAAAGGCAATTTATCGCGATGCAATTTATAAACACCAGGGGGAAACAAAATCCCTAGATTTAATCGTAAAACCTTTTGTACAGGAACAATTAGATGATGAGGTAAATTTTGTACTTACTTTTATTGAAAAGGATGTTGATCATTCAAACATCAAGGAGGTAGAAAAGGTAACCGTTAGCAATAGAACAGAAAGACAAATTGCGGAGCTGGAAGATGAGCTGAAAAAAACAAAAGATGACCTGCAGCATTCTTTAGAGGAAATTGAAAGGAGCAATGAAGAATTGCAGTCGGCTAATGAAGAGTTGCTGGCCTCGAACGAGGAGTTGCAAAGTACAAATGAGGAGTTACAGAGCGTTAATGAAGAAATAAATACTGTAAATGCTGAAAACGTTCAGAAAATGGATGATTTGGCAGCGTTAAATGCAGACATGAATAACCTTCTCGAGAGCACCCAGATAGGTACTATATTCCTCGATGACGAGTTAAGAATAAGAAAATTCACGCCTTCGATTAAAGAACATTTCAGCTTTCTTAATTCTGATGTAGGCAGACCTATAGAGCATTTCGTCGGCAGCATTGGTAAAGCAAATCTTATAGAGCGTTGCAAGAAGGTGCTTAAAATAGGTGATACACTTGAAAAGCAAATTTTCACTAAAGAAGGAAAACCTTATTTAAGAAGAATTTCACCATACCGCAATACTGAAGGAAGAATCAGCGGGGTTGTTATCACTTTTATAGATATTGAAATGCTGGAAAAATCCCGCGGAAAATTAATTGCTAGTGAGAAAAGATTTAAGGCATTTTATGAAGAAGATCCTGTAATGCATTTCAGTATAGATCCAAATACCTCTGAGGTTGTACAATGTAACACAGAAGCAATAGAGAGAATGGGTTATTCCTCTAAATCTGAAGTAATCGGAAAACAATTCTTTGAGTTTTATGCTAACGAATATCAGGTTGAGGCATTAAGATTAAATAAAATTTTTAGAAGGGAAGGAGAGTTGAAAAATATTGAGCAGGAAATGGTTACTAAATCTGGCAATGTTATTCCTGTTATTATGAATGCTACTTTAGAAGTAGACGGAGATGGTAATGGCATTACCCACAGATTCACGTGTGTAGATATTTCTGATTTAAAACGCGCCCAGGAAGAGCTTAAGGAACAAAAGGCAGATCTGGTAAGAGCAAACAGGGATTTGGAACAGTTTGTTTCTATCTGTTCCCACGACTTGCAGGAACCTCTTTCCACAATCAAATTTGGTAGTGATATCTTGGGAAAAATCTATGCTTCAAAACTTGATGATAAGGGTAGGGAATATCTTTCTTATATTGATGAAGCTTCGAATAGATTGGCTAACCAGATTAAGGCACTTTTAGATCATTCCAGGATAGGTAGAAATACCAAGAAGACGCTGGTAAATACCAAAGAAGTAGTTGAGGTTGTAAAGTATGATTTAGGAAAGAGAATACGCGATACACGAGCAAAAGTTCATGTGGGTTCTTTACCTAAAATAAAAGCTTACGAGGTGGAATTACGACTGCTTTTTCAGAATTTATTAAGTAATGCTTTAAAATATAAAGCAAAGGATCGTGATCCAGAAATAAGAATTTCCGCATACCAGGAGGGAGAATTTTGGGTCTTTTCTGTAATGGATAACGGTATTGGTATTTCTGAAGAAGACCAGAAATCAATTTTCACCATTTTTAATCGTGTTCCTACTGAAGAAAAATATGAAGGAACGGGAGTTGGGCTGGCTCATGTAGAGAAAATTGTTCTGTTACATGAAGGTACACTTTGGCTCGATTCACAACCTGGAGTAGGAAGTACATTCTACTTCAAAATTAAAAGAAAATAATTTATGGCTGTAGGCACAGATGTCTCAGGGAAAGTGAATCTTACCAATTGTGATCGCGAACCTATTCATAGTATTCCTAAGTCCCAGGCACATGGGGTGATATTGATATGTAATAAATTAAATTTGGAAGTTATCCAATGCAGCGCCAACGTTCAGGATATTCTGAATGTTGAGCTTCATAATATTTTTTCACAACCACTTTCTGTAGTATTGCCTTCAGAAATAGTGGAGAAGTTGAAAAAGAATGTTTCAGAAGAAAATGTGCTCCTTCCAGAGGAAATATCTTTATATGGTCACCGGTTTTTTATGATTCCGCATCTTTCCGGAGATCATCTTGTGCTGGATATCGAGCCATACGGCGATTCTATAGATCCGGTTTTATTTCAGGATCAGCTCACCAAAATTCTTAATGAAATTGATAAGACCAATTCTATAGAAGAGATGTGTGAGCAAGCTGTTTCGCTTGTTAAGTATTTATTCGGCTATGATCGTGTAATGATGTATCAATTCGATGAAGACTGGAATGGAGAAGTAGTGGCAGAGGTCCGTGAGCAGGAACTGGAAAGCTGGCTGGGACTACATTACCCGGCTACAGATATTCCAAAACCGGCTCGGGAAATATTTCTTAAGCAAGGCGTGCGGATTATTGCTGATGTTAATTATAAAGCTTCTGAAATTCAGCCGGCGATCTCACCACTTACTAATAAACCACTCGATATTTCCACATCTGAATTGCGTGGGGTATCTCCTATTCATATCGAGTACCTAAAAAATATGAAGGTAGGCGCTTCCCTTACTGCTGCAATCATTTTAAATGGTAAACTTTGGGGGCTTTTGGCTTGCCATCATTATAGTCCAAAATTTGTCAATTATCATCAACGACAATCCTGTAAATTTCTTACTCAGGTATTTTCTAATAAACTGGCGCTTAAAACCTCAAATACTTTTCTAAGGAACATTACAAAATCTGAAGAAATTAGAAAAGAATTGGTTTCATATATGAATTCTAATTCAGATTTTATTGAAGCAATAACAGCTAATAATCCCAGCTTTACAGATATTATTGATTGTGGAGGTGGTGCTATTTACTCTAGTGGCAAATTAAGTCTTGTTGGTAAAACTCCAGGCGAACATGAGATCTTTTCTCTCATTCTTGATTTTTTAAGTGGTAAGAAAGAAAGACTTTTTCAAACCAAAAGCCTTTCGAAACATTATGCTCCTGCTAAAGAATTTGTAGAAACAGCTTCGGGTTTATTAAGCGTGCGAATTGGGGAGGAAAGGGAAGAATTTTTATTGTGGTTTAGACCTCAGACTTCAAGTACAGTAAATTGGGGCGGTAATCCTGAAAAAAAGGGAGTCTTTAAGGATGGAATAGAGTACTTAAGTCCCAGAAAATCTTTTGAGCGGTGGACAGAGAAAGTTTCAGGAGTGGCCGGGAAATGGGAAAAATATGATATAGAGGCAGCAATAGCCTTACAGGACAGCATTACCCATGTTCTCGTAAATAAACAAAAGGAAACCATTGAAGAGCTCAATAAAAATCTTTCTGAAGCAAATCAGGAGCTTAAAACCTTTAGTTATAGTGTTTCCCATGATCTGCGCGGGCCCTTGCGGGGAATAGAAGGTTTTGCGAGTATCCTTGCAGAAGATTACGCTTTAAAATTGGATGACTTTGGTAAAAATGCCTTAGATATAATCCTGAAGTCTGTGGAAAGAATGGATGTGCTAATAGAAGACATTCTTTCGTATTCCAAAGTGGGGCAGATGCAGATGGTGAAGAGAAAATTTTCATTAAAGGAGATGGTGGAGGAAATTAAACTTGAAAAAAAATCTGAAAATCTGTTTCCTCATGCAGAAATAAGTGTGGGGCGAAATTTGCCAATTATCGATGCAGACAAAAGGATGATTTCGCAATTAATAAATAACTTAATCGATAATGCTTTAAAATATTCTTCAGAAAAAGAAAAGCCGCTTATAAATATCGATTCAGTGGCGGGAGATTCAGAAACGGTATTTTTTGTTAAGGATAATGGCATTGGTTTTGATTCCTCACAAGCTGATAAAGTCTTTGAAGTCTTTTCCCGGCTTGCCGGAGATAAATATACAGGTTCTGGAGTAGGTCTTGCCATTGCAAAAAGAGTGGTCGAGAAGCATAAAGGAAAAATTTGGGTGGAAAGCACACCAGGAGGAGGTACTACTTTTTTCTTCACTATAACAGAGGAATAAGGGCTCCTGGCATTTTTTAATTAATTTTAGCGGAATTTCTGACAATGATAAAAACAGCTTTACGAATATTACTGGTTGAAGATTTAAAGACTGATGCTGACCTTATTAGTTATCACATTGGCAAAATTGTGGAAAATCCCGAAATTAAAGTTACAGACAACCTTGAGGAGGTGAGTGTGCTTCTACAAAATTTTGCACCAGATGTGATTCTATCAGATTATAATCTGCCTGCCTGTACCGGATTGGATGTGCTTAGGCTGGTTAAGGATTTTGACGCAGATATGCCGTTCATTTTTGTAACGGGAACCATTGATGATGACGAGCTGGCTGCGAATACCATACTTACGGGAGCTTCGGGTTTTGTTCTCAAAAAAAACATGCGGGTTATTGGCGAAAAATTAAAGCCGCTGCTTAAACAGGTAGTCTTTAATATGATCGAGAAGGTGGAATTAAGGGAAAAAATAAGGCAGAATAAAATTGCCGTAAATCAAATTTATCGTTACCTGGATGATTTTGAAGCTGATAGTGAAGAACAACGAGACTACTTAGCAAAAATAAGAAAGAATATTGACCAAATTAAATTAGAACGAGATGCTAAGTGAGTTACGAGATTCTACTGCGGAATTACACAGGGAAATAGAAGAGGAAAATGCTGCCGGTACAATAATGGACCATAGTATTTCTATAGCGCAATATAAAAATCTGCTTTTTCAGAACTATGTTGCCTATGCTATTTCAGAAAAGGAAATTTCTGCGCAACTTGTGAATTACGAACCGAGTAAATATAAGGAACTGGAAAAAGACCTGGATCAGCTAAACGTTCCTGCTGAAATTCCCTCATTTTCCGGAAGCAACTTTTCTTGTAATTCTGAAGCGGAAGCATTTGGAGCGGCTTATGTTGTCGAAGGTTCGGCTATGGGAGGAATGCTCATCTCCCGGAACTTAAAACACTGCAAAAAATTGTCGTCTATAGAAAACCACCATTTTTTCAATGGAAAACGTGATAGTTTAAAATCCTGGAATGAATTTAAGAAACTTATTGAATCCAAAACTTTTACTGATGAAGAAAAGACTTCGGCTATAAACAAAGCAAAAGAAACTTTTGAATTTTTCGGTCAGGTTTTTCGGCAGCAGTTTCTGAACTCATAAAGAACCATTGTAAGTGAGACACAGAAAATGTTTTTCTGTGTCCCGTTCTCCAAATCGTTATATTCCTGTATAGTTTTGTGGTGTTATTACGCGCATTTCTTTCTTGATATCTTCAGAAACATCTAACGTTTCAATAAAATCGGCTATACTCTTTCTATTTATTTTTTCGTTGGTGCGTGTGAGTCCTTTTAATGCTTCATAAGGATTTTTAAAGCCTTCCCTCCTTAAGATGGTCTGGAGCGCTTCTGCAACTACAGCCCAGTTGTTTTCGAGATCAGCATTTAATTTTTCTTCGTTTAGCAGTAACTTATTCAGTCCTTTTAACGTCGACTTGAAAGCTATTAAGGTATGGCCAATGGGCACACCGACGTTCCTTAGGACCGTACTGTCTGTCAGGTCGCGCTGTAATCTGCTCACAGGTAACTTTGAAGACAAGTGTTCAAATATTGCATTTGCTATTCCCAGGTTTCCTTCGCTGTTTTCGAAATCAATTGGATTAACTTTATGCGGCATTGCTGAAGATCCAATTTCCCCTTTCTTGATTTTCTGTTTAAAATAGTCCATGGAGACATAAGTCCAGATATCGCGATCCAAATCCAGAAGAATTGTGTTTATGCGTTTTAAAGCATCAAAGAGCGCCGCCATATGGTCGTAGTGCTCTATTTGAGTAGTTGGGAAAGAATGGTGAAGTCCCAGCTTATTTTTGACAAAATCAGATCCAAATTCTTTCCAGTCAATTTCTGGATACGCCACTTGATGTGCATTATAATTTCCTGTAGCACCACCAAATTTTGCGGCATGTGGAACAGAATTTAACATATCCAGTTGTGCCTCCAATCTGGTAATGTATACTTCAATTTCCTTACCCAAACGGGTAGGGGAGGCGGGTTGTCCATGTGTACGGGCTAACAGTGGAATGGCAGACCAATCTTTAGCCAATTGAGTTAGCTTCTGTTGAACTTCATTGACACAGGGTAAATAAACGACAGCAATAGCATCTTTTATACTTAGCGGAATTGCCGTATTATTTATGTCCTGAGAAGTGAGACCAAAGTGTATAAATTCTTTAGAATCTTCAAGCCCCAGTTTATTAAATTCTTCTTTTAAAAAATATTCTACGGCCTTTACATCATGATTAGTAACTTTTTCTATATCCTTAATAGCGAGGGCATCTTCAGTAGTAAAGGATTCATAAATAGCTCTTAATTTGGGAAATACAGAAGATTCTACAGCTTTTAATTGCGGAAGTGGTAACTCACATAAAGCTATGAAATATTCGACTTCAACTTTTACTCTATATTTTATGAGGGCTTCTTCGCTAAAATAAGAAGAAAGTTCCTGGGTTTTCGAATGATATCTACCGTCTATAGGTGAAATTGCAGTAAGCGCTGTCATTATAGTAGTTTAAAAATTAAAAGAGTAAAGATAGGGCTTCCTCTAATTTTTTTTAGTCCATCCTATGCTATTTTTTAGGTTTTCATCTTAGTGAATTCATCTACTAAGCGCGGGACACCAACTGAAGCTTTTTCAGGAATTATTTTTAGGTTTTCAGAACTTGATATGTTAGGCTTAGGATCGATAAAATAGACTGGTATACCTTCCGGTGCAAAATCAATAAGACCTGCAGCGGGATAGACCTGCATAGAAGTCCCGATTATCAACAGGATATGTGCTTCAGAACATATTTGAGAAGCTTTTAAGAACATGGGTACAGCTTCTCCAAACCACACAACGTGCGGTCTTAGCTGGTGATGATGTTCACAAAAGTCTCCTACAGAGAGATCTTTTTTCCAGTCCATTACAAGATCTTCATCAAAAGTACTTCTTACCTTCAGTAATTCACCATGCAAGTGGGTTACGTTCTTACTTCCTGCACGTTCGTGCAAATCATCAATATTTTGTGTGATTATTTTCACATTAAAGAAGTCCTGAAGTTCAGCCAGTGCATAATGGGCAGCGTTCGGCTCTACTTGTAGGAGTTGTTTTCTGCGCTTGTTATAGAAATCCAGTACCAATTCCATGTTATTATGCCATCCGGCAGGAGAGGCTACTTCCATGACATCATGCCCCTCCCAAAGTCCATCAGCATCACGAAAGGTTTTAATTCCGCTTTCTGCGCTAATTCCTGCACCGGTAAGAACAACAATATTTCTCATAGGATAACAATTTTAATTTTGGTTGATCATTATTAAAAATCAAAAGATACTCAAATATTTTTTTCTACCAGTGGGTCTAGTACTCCTGGCTTGAGAACAGGGCTAGATTTTGTAGATTATATTTGCATTCTTGTTTCCCCAATCATAGACTAGTAAAAATGCCAGTTTTTAGGTGAAGAATTATTATTACCCGGAGAGCTAATATTTAAATGTATTTTTTACTTTTATGTCCCATGACTCAAGAACTACTAAATCACCTGTTAAACTTCCTTACTCCAAGAAGAAGAATGCTATTTGAAAAAGTGCTGTCAGAGAGAACTAATTACTTTACGGTTGCCACCCAGGATGTTTCTCAACTTCATAACACCAGTGCTGTTTTAAGAAGTTGTGATGTATTTGGAGTACAAAATATTCATGTTATTGAAGAAAGGAACCCGAGAAGAATCGATAAGGAAATTGCTATGGGTGCACAGAAATGGGTAGATGTGAACAGGTATAACTCAACAGATAGCTGCATCGCTCAGTTGCGGAAAAAAGGATACAGAATTGTTGCAACCAGTCCTCATGAAGATGCAGATTTACTTCAGGATTTTGATATTTCGTCACCTGCCGCCATGTTCTTTGGTACAGAGAAGAATGGATTATCACGTGATTTTATCAGAAGTGCAGATGCCACAGTGAAGATACCGATGTATGGATTTACAGAAAGTTTAAATATTTCCGTTTCTGCGGCCGTTATTTTACAATCCGTCATTTCCCGATTAAAAACAAGTTCTTACAGTTGGCAGCTAACTGAAAAGGAGAAATTTGAATTACATTTGGCATGGGCTGAAAAAAGCCTGAAGAATTCAGACAAATTAAAAGAAGATTTCCTGAGATCATAAATTTATTAGTAACTTTTCAAACTTATTAAAGTTCCCGATGACCTTATTTTTTTATATAATAATTGCCATCATAACTTTTTTTGCCTTCCTGCACGCATGGGCAAAAAAGGAATATGATTTAAGTCGAACGATTGTTATCAACGGGTCCCGGGAAGAAGTCTTTGGTTTCGTACGTCAATTGCGAAAGCAGCCTCAATGGATGCCCTGGTTTAATAGAGATCCAGAAGCTTGTCTAAAATATAAGGGAATAGATGGTAAGCTTGAAGCTTCCTTCTACTGGAAAGGTAACAGCAAAGTTGGCGAGGGAATTCAAAGAATTGTAAAAGTACGTCAGGGCAAGGTGATAGAGACAAAAATACTTTTTATAAAGCCCTTTAAGCTTAATGCACTAACATATATAGGTGTAAAAGAAATAGAGCCGGAAAAAACTAAAATGGTTTGGGGAGTAAGAGGGTATATACCCTTTCCACTAACCATAATCAGCCTTTTTTACGGTGTGGACCGTCTACTTGCAAAAAAAATTGAAGAAGGTTTAAAGAATCTTAAGGAGATCCTTGAGAAACATTGAATCTACCTTTGGAGAACTTTAAACTCTTCGTAACACCCACTTATTGCATCAAGTATTTGCAGGTCATTAGCTGTTTTCATGAAATCTTTTGAATAGTTGCATCTCAGCAGGATTTCATTTATTTCTGATTTTTCTACCTGAAGAATTGCGGTAAGTGTTTCGCGGTCGTATTTATTCTGAAGAAGTTTTCTTATTTCATCTTCTTCCTTCATCTGTCTTAGTTTCAGCATCTGTTTGGGACGTTTCCCAAAAATATTATGAAGCACATCAGCAGGATTAAAAATGGATCCGAGAACCCGGGTGACAGCATTGGGAGAATTATCTCCCCCTTCATATCCCGTATTTAGACCAGAAATACTGTACCTGTAATTCTCGTAAATAGGAATGTTTTTGGCATCAATCTCTAAGTACCCGGTAAGCGTAACCGGACTAAGAACTACTTCTTCCAAAGCTATTCCCAGTTCGGTCATTTTTACTTTTACATTGCCATACTTTAGCCAGTCATTCGTGACTCTCACTTTTATTGATCTAAATCCCAGATAGGAAAAGTATAAAGTATCATTAACAGTAGCCTGCAGTTCAAACTCACCTTCCTCGTTGGTTATAGTTCCTTTTACCTGATTAAGGTTTACGATATGAACCCTTTCTATAGGCCTGTCGTCGGCAGCATTCATAACCACACCATTAACCATATCCTGTGCAAAACCACAGTAACCAAAGAATAATAAAATTAAGAGTAGGAAGTTCTTTTTCATCACGATTGGGGCCTAAAATATGAAATACCTATAAAAAATAATGCCAGATTTCTTATTATCTGAAATTAATTCTTAGAACGTCTTCTTTTTATAGAACTTTCAATATTCTTGTTTCGGCTACCTGCTTTCTTTCCTCTGCTTCTTCCTTTAGAATCATCATTTCCACCAGATCTTCTGCGAGATCCTCCATCTGAATTTGATTTAAAAGACCTCTTCTTTTTGTCTGAAAAATTCCTTTTTCCACCAACGCCACCGCCGCGGTTTTCTTTGCCGGAATCTTTAGTTACTTCAACATTTACGTGCCTGCCATCGTGTTTAAATTCATTAAATGTCTCCAGTACTTTATCTGTATGTGCAGCATCGGTGTTAAAGAATGAAAAACTCTCTTTAACATCTACCTTGTAAACGTCATCTCTTCCAAGATCTAAAGTAGCTTTTAGGAAATCCTTCAGGCTCATCCAATCAAAATCGTCTTTAGAACCTACATTAATAAAATAACGGGTGGAGTTAGTATCTGAAGAAGCTACTCCTCCTGAGTTCTTAGAGCTAAGATCGGGAGCATTTTTATAGTAGTTAAAGAATCTTGTAAACTCAACAGAAAAAACCTTTTTAATTAATTCTTCTTTAGAGAAATCCTGAAGAACTTCTGTAATGCTTGGTAAATAGGGCTCAATTTCATGATTTATCTTTGTGTCCTTTATATCATTTGCAAGATGGAATAGCTGAACGCGGCAAATTTCCATCCCGTCAGGAATGTCTTTTTGCTCAAAGGACTGGCCAATGATCCGTTCAATACTTTTTATCTTTCTAAGCTCGCTTTTGGAAATAATTACCATAGAAACACCGCTCTTTCCAGCTCTACCGGTTCTACCACTCCTGTGGGTGTAAGTTTCAATTTCGTCTGGTAACTGGTAATTAATTACGTGTGTAATATCATCAACATCAATTCCTCTCGCTGCAACATCTGTAGCTACAAGCATCTGGATTTGTCTGCTTCTAAAACTTTTCATTACCAGGTCTCTCTGGTTCTGGCTCAAATCGCCATGTAGAGCAGCAGCACTATATCCATCTTCAATTAATCTTTCAGCTACTTTTTGGGTATCTCTCTTGGTACGGCAAAAAATAACTGAAAATATATCTGGATTTGCATCTGCAAGACGCTTTAAAGCAGCGTATCTATCGCGGGAATTTACCAGATAGTATTCATGAGAAACATTACTAGCTCCCATATTTTTTGTTCCAACCGTAATTTCTACAGGGGAACGCATAAACTTTTTGGCTATCGTAGCGACTTCTTTAGGCATTGTCGCCGAAAATAGCCAGGTGTTTTTTTCTTTAGGGGTATGAGATAAAATTGCAGTAATATCTTCAAAAAAGCCCATATTGAGCATTTCATCGGCCTCGTCAAGAACACAATATTCTATCCTGGAAATGTCAACAAGTTTCCTGTTGATCATATCCTGCATTCTTCCTGGTGTAGCTACAATAATCTGTGCTCCACGTTCGATCTGTCTTGACTGGTCTGTAATACTGGCACCACCATAGATAGCGACAGCATTTATAGATTTCTCGTACTTGGAATAATTTTTTATTTCATTGGTAATCTGCAGGCATAGTTCACGTGTAGGCGAAAGTATTAGTGCCTGTGTATGTCTTGCATCTGCATTGATCTTTTGAATTAGCGGAAAACCAAAGGCCGCTGTTTTTCCCGTTCCTGTTTGAGCCAGGGCGACCATGTCAGTATCGTCCTGCAGTAAAATTGGTATAGCTTTTTCTTGTACTTCACTAGGGCTTTCAAAACCCATATCTTCAACAGCTCTTAAAATAGAGGAATTTAAACCTAATTGTTCGAATTTATTCATGTATCTTTTTAAAATAAGTTGCAAAGGTACGTAATTGTTTGCAGCTTTGAGCATTATATCTTTTTGCTTATTCCTTTAAAAAAGAAATTAACTTGCCAAATGCTTTGCCACGATGACTTATTGCCGATTTTTTATTTAATTCCATTTCAGCAAAGCTAAGTTCCTCGCCTTTAGGTTTAAAAACAGGATCATAACCAAAGCCATTGGTGCCTCTTTTCTCCTTTAATATACTTCCTGCGCAGATTCCGGTAAAAAGTTCTTCGTTATTATTAAGGCTAAGAGCAATAACGGTTTTAAATTGCGCTCTTCTGTTTTGCCTGTCCTTTAAGTTAGCCAGTAATTTCTGAATATTTGCTTCATCATTCTTTTCTTCGCCGGCATAACGGGCAGAATATACGCCCGGTTCTCCTGAAAGAGCTTCCACTTCTAAGCCTGTGTCATCTGCGAAACAATCATAGCCGTAATTTTTTTTCACATATTGTGCCTTTAACAAAGCATTACCTTCTATGGTATCGGCAGTTTCAGGAATATCTTCTAAACAATCGATATCATCAAGGGAAAGAAGCGTGATACTGTCAGGGAGTAATGCGTTTATTTCTTTTAATTTATTCCGGTTATGAGTGGCAAAAACTAGTTTCATATATTATTTGTGGTGATAAGGTTCATTTCTAAGAATAGTAAAAGCGCGATAAACCTGTTCGGTAAAAAAGAGCCGTGCCATTTGGTGTGAAAACGTCATTTTAGATAATGATATTTTCGAATTTGCTCTTTGGTAAACTGCTTCAGAAAAACCGTAGGGTCCGCCTATTACAAAAATGAGCTGTTTTAAGCCACTGTTCAAGCGCTTTTGAATATATTCTGAAAAAGCTTCTGAAGAAAATTGTTTTCCGTTTTCGTCTAATAGTACGAGAAAATCGGAGTTTTGAACTTTGGAAAGAATTTGTTCTCCTTCCTTTACTTTCTGCTGATTCTCATCCAGATTCTTGACTTTTTTAAGATCTGGTATAATCTCCGTTTCAAATTTGTTATAAAACTGAAGGCGTTTAAGGTAAACTTCAATTAACTGCTGAAGCTGCTTATTATCTGTCTTTCCTATGCAAAGTAATTTTATAGTCATTCTGTAGATTTAGCGCAGACTTTGCTACATTTACAAAAATAAGTATTGAAAATGATCTCAGCCGCACAATTTGAAAAAGAAATTGAACTAATAATTTCCAATGCAGTTCGGGAAGATGTGGGAGATGGCGATCACAGTTCCCTTGCATGTATTCCTGAGAGTGCAAAAGGAAAAGCAAAATTACTGGTAAAGGATGAGGGTGTCATCGCTGGTGTAGATTTTGCCCGCCGGGTATTTAAAGCCGTGGATCCAGATCTTATTATGGATGTGCAGATTAAGGATGGAGAAAGAGTAAAAAGGCGCGATATAGTTTTTTATGTTGAAGGTAGTTCCCGGTCTATTTTAAAGGCAGAGCGTCTGGTCCTAAATGGTATGCAGCGCATGAGCGCTATTGCATCGAAAACTGCAGAATTTGCTGATAGACTTAGAGGAAGCAACACCCAAATTTTGGATACCCGAAAAACCACACCAGGAATTAGAGCACTGGAAAAATGGGCAGTAAAAATTGGAGGTGGCGAGAATCATCGTTTTGCGCTTTATGATATGATCATGCTTAAAGATAATCATATCGATTTTGCTGGAGGTATCACAAAGGCAATTGATAAAACTGAAAAATACCTTAAAGAAAAGAATCTGGACCTCAAAATTATAGTTGAAGCCCGGAATTTGGATGAGATAAAAGAAATTTTGAGGTCAGAAGGGGTTTATAGAATTTTAATCGATAACTTTAATTATGAGGATACCAGAAAAGCAATTGGACTGATTGACGGTAAGTGTCTCACAGAATCCAGTGGAGGAATAACTCTGGAAACCGCAGCTAAATATGCTGATTGTGGTGTAGATTATATCTCTAGTGGATCTTTGACACATTCAGTTCATAATATGGACCTTAGCTTAAAAGCTATTTAAAAAGATGGCTTTTAAAAAGGGGGTTAAATCTAAACTGGAAGACCTTTCCAATTGGGGGGAGAGTAAAACCAGGAACGTAAAAATTCCGGGTTCCGAAGGTCTAACGCTTTATGATTTATGGATTCTCTATTCCGGAGGAATAGTTAAAGGAACCTTTTCTACCCGGGCAAGTGCGATTGCTTTTAGTTTTTTTATGGCCCTTTTTCCTTTTCTGCTTTTTATCCTTAACCTGGTTCCTTATATAAATTTTATTGACGATTTTCAATTGCAGTTTCTCACATTTATGCTCGATTTACTGCCTCCAAATACTGTAGAATATTTCGATAAAATATTATATGATATTGCCGATAATCAAAGAGGCGGGTTGTTATCGCTTTCCTTTATTCTTTCAATTTTTTTAATGACCAATGGAATAAATGCGATTTTCACCGGATTTGAATTCTCATATCACACAGAAAGAAATAGATCTATAGTAAGGCAATACCTCGTCGCAATAGGGGTATCTTTTATCATGGCATTGTTGTTGTTTATAACCATAATAATCACCGTTTACCTGACTTATGCTGTTGATGATCTTTATGACCTGGGTCTTGTCGAACGTAATGGAGAAGGAACAGGGTTTGTTAAATATACTGCTTTCGTACTCTTAATATATGTAGCCGTGGCGACCCTTTATTACTTTGGGACTAAAGAGGCTCGCCAGGCAAGATTTTTTTCTATAGGAGCAATCTTTACTACAATCCTGATTATGATTACAACCTATTTGTTTGGATTATACATAGAGAATTTCTCATCATATAATGAGCTTTATGGATCAATTGGGGCGCTTTTAATATTAATGGTATATATCTGGTTGAATTCTAACGTATTATTATTAGGATTTGAATTAAATGCATCATTAATAAAAATGAAGAGGAAAAATTGAATAACTTTCGAATTAATAAAACCTAAATCATGAAAAAATTTATAACCCTTACGCTTGTTTTATGCAGTATAAATCTGGCATTCGCCCAAACGACTGTTGGAGATGCAACCTTGCCTAGCACACTAACTGTTGAAGATCAAAATCTTACCCTCAATGGAGCGGGGATGAGAGAAAAATTCTGGATAGATCTTTATGCTGCCGGGTTATATCTTAAGTCCAAATCTTCTGATGGCGGCAAAATTATGGCGGCAAACGAACCTATGGCTATTAAATTGCACATCGTGTCCAAGATGGTGAGCAGTGAGAAAATGATCGACGCAATTGAAGAAGGGTTTGAAAAATCAACCAATGGAAATACAGCTCCCATTGCATTTGAAATAGAAAAAGTAATTGGATTTTTAAAAGAAGAAATAAAACAAGATGATGTCTTTGATATTATTCATACTCCTGGCAAAGGTGTCGTATTAATTAAAAATGGACAAAAAAAAGGGGTAATAGAGGGAATGGATTTTAAAAAAGCTCTGTTCGGAATTTGGTTGGCAGATCATCCGGCAGATGATGATCTGAAAGAATCTATGCTGGGAAAATAATTATTTTAATCATATAAGTGCAATGGCATCCAAATTTTATTTATTAGTTTTTTTTGTTCTGGGACTTTATTTATTTACGCCACTTCAGGCTCAGACGGTTTTTGGTAAATGGGAGAACCGGAATGAAGACGGGAAAGTAAATTCTGTAATTGAAGTTTACGAACAGGATAATGAAGTTTTCGGAAAGATTAAAAGAATAATGAAAGAGAAGGACAGGGATAGAAGATGTACTGCATGTGAAGGTGCGTTGCACAACCGCCCTTTGGAAGGCTTGGTAATAATGCGTGGTCTGGAGCGAGCAGATGATGGTTACGAAGATGGGGTAGTCATAGATCCTAAATCCGGAAAAGAATATAGATGCAAAATTTGGCTCGATCCCGAGAATCCTGATAAATTGCATGTTAGGGGGTACATAGCCTTTTTCTATAAAACAAAAGTCTGGGATAGACTGGAATAGAGCTGTAAAACGATTTTTAAAAGACCATTTCTTTGACAGGAATGGTTTTTTAATTTTACGATCAGGAGATCAAACAAGAAAAAATAATATCTATGCCGTTTTTTATAGATGTCATATTACCACTCCCACTGGATAAACGTTTTACTTATTCAATTGATAAGTATGAAGCTGAATATCTTATGAGGGGGATGAGAGTTACTGTTCCTTTTGGTAAATCTAAGGTCTATACAGGTATAGTAGCCGATGTTCATCAAAACCCTCCAGAAGTTTACGAGGCAAAACCTATACATCAGATTCTCGACAAGCAAGCTTTAATTACAGAACATCAGCTCAAACTCTGGAAATGGATCTCTGCTTATTATATGTGTGCAGAAGGAGACGTTTTGCGTGCTGCAGTACCGGGAGCTTTTTTGCTGGAAAGCGAAAGTATAGTAAAATTAATAACTACCCTCGATTCTGACGACTTAGAGCTGGATGATGAAGAATATCTTATAATAGAAGCACTGCACAGGCAGTCTTCATTAAAAGTACAGGAAATCACCCAGCTACTGGATAGAAAAAATGCGCTGCCGGTGATAAACAGGCTTGTGGAAAAAGGAATAGTAGCACTAAATCAGGAAGTATATGAGCAGTACAAACCAAAAAAGGTAAGATTCGTGCGCATAGCTGAAGCTCATTCCGGGGAGGAAGCAATGCACAAATTACTGGATGAGCTGGAGAGGGCTCCAAAGCAACGGGAAATTGTTCTGAATTTCTTCAGTTTAAAGGCGCAGAGCTCAAAACCTGTTAAGGTCAAACATTTACTTCAGAAAAGTAATTCTTCAGCAGCAATTCTTAAGAGTTTATTGGATAAAGGCTTTCTAGAAGAATACTTTTTGGAGACCGATAGAAACACTTATTCCGGAGATGCACCAAGTTCAGATCTTGTGTTTAATGAATACCAGGAGAAAGCATATCGTGATATAAAGGAGAAATTTCACAAGGATGAGGTTTGCCTTCTTCATGGCATTACCTCTTCAGGAAAAACGGAAATTTATATTCAGTTAATTCAGGAAACATTAAAAAAAGGAAAGCAGGCTTTGTATCTGCTGCCGGAAATTGCCCTTACAACTCAGCTAATTCAAAGGCTGCAGAGCTATTTTGGAGAACAGGTGCTCGTTTTTCATAGTAAATATTCCATGAATGAACGTGTTGAAGTATACCGGCATGTTCTGGCGAATGATAAAAAGGGTCAAATAGTAATAGGGGCAAGATCTGCAATTTTTCTTCCGTTTTCAAATTTAGGGCTTGTTGTGGTGGACGAAGAACATGAAGGAACCTTTAAGCAGTTTGATCCTGCTCCAAGGTATCATGCCCGTGACGTGGCCGTAGTATTGGCAAATTTCTTTAAGGCTAATATAATTTTGGGATCTGCAACTCCTTCTTTAGAATCTTATTTTAATGCACAGCATCATAAATATGGTCTTGTGGAACTTAACCGTCGCTATGGTGATGTGCTTCTTCCGGAAATTGAAGTTGTAGATATAAAGACCAAACACAAAAAGAAATTAATGACCGGTCATTTTTCTGACCGGCTGCTGGAGGAAATAAGAGTTGCATTAAAAGAAGAAGAGCAGGTGATTCTTTTCCAAAACAGGCGCGGATTCTCTCCCATCCTGGAGTGTAATACCTGTGGACATTCCCCGCAATGTCCAAATTGCGATGTTAGCCTTACTTACCATAATCACAATAACCAGCTTAGATGTCATTATTGCGGTTATCACATTGCGATGCAACAAAAATGTATGGCTTGTGATAGCAGTGATATTTCGACAAAGGGATTTGGAACTGAGCAAATAGAAACAGAATTGAAATCTCTTTTTCCCGATCATACAATTGGCAGAATGGACCAGGATACTACTCGTGGTAAATATGGATATGAAAAAATTATTAACTCTTTTGAACAACAGGAAATCGATATTCTGGTGGGAACTCAAATGCTTACGAAAGGTTTGGACTTCAGGCACGTAAGTCTTGTAGGAATTATGAATGCAGATAACATGTTAAATTTCCCCGATTTCCGTGCGCATGAGCGCAGCTTTCAGCTTATGCTGCAGGTAGCAGGAAGAGCGGGAAGAACAAAGAAAAGAGGAAAAGTATTAATTCAGAGCTATAATCCATATCACCAGATAATTCAGCAGGTTTCGACCAATGATTATTCCGGGATGTACAAGGATCAATTGGAAGAGCGCTATAATTATCAATATCCGCCGTTTTTCAGGCTTATAAGATTTACACTAAAAAGCCGGGATTATTCCAGGACAAATGATGCCGGCGACTGGCTGGCTAAATCATTGAATAATGTCTTCGATCCCTATGTGTTAGGACCCGAATTTCCTCCGGTAGCCAGAATTCGAAATGAATATTATAAAAATATCTTACTTAAAATTCCGCAGCAGCAGTCTTTGGGGAAGACAAAAACGGTTGTGCATAAAATTATGAACAGTTTTAGAGCAATTGGTGCTTTTAAAAGTGTAAAAGTGGTAATTAATGTTGATCCCGTTTAAAAATTATCTGAAGTCGTTCTGAATTTATAGGTAAAGGAGAGGAGATATGTGGAGTAAATAAAAATCAGAACCTGTAGGGAGGTCCTGTTATTTATATTATTGAATAGCACTTAGAGCTTCTACAAGGTTGTTTTTCTTATGCCTGCTAAGAGGTAATTTCTGCTTATCAATTTCAATATTTTTGCTATTGTACCTTTCTATTTTTTCAAGGTTAACAATATAGGACTTATGGATACGCAAAAAGCGGTCGCTGGGTAGTTGCTTCTCAAAAGACTTCATAGTGGCCAGGACTACAAAATTATCTTTTTCGGTTATAAATTTCACATAATCTCCCAGAGCCTGTATATACTTAAGCCTGTTAAGGTAAACTTTCCGGTTTTTAAGATTACTTTTTACAAAGATAAAATCTTCATCTTCCGGTGTTGCGTTCTGGTGTTTAAGCTTAAAAAGATTAATAGCTTTACTTACCGCGTTATTAAAGCGCTCCTTATTAACCGGTTTGTGTATATAGTCCACCGCATCATAATCAAAGGCTTTAAACGCATACTTAGTTTTCCCGGTAACAAAAATGATCTGTGGTTTATTAGGAAGGTCGTCCAGAAGCTCGAACCCCGAAAGGATTGGCATTTCAATATCAAGAAAGATAAGGTCGGTTTCGTTATCCAGCAGTCCATTCTTAGTTTCGATGGCATTATTATATTCGGCCACCAGCTTTAGGTGAGGATGATCCTTGATGAGTTTGACGATGGATAAACGTTGCAAACTCGAATCATCTACGACTGCACATTTGAGTAGTATTTCTTCCACGCTGTAATTAGGATAGGTTAGGTATTAACAATATTAATCATTAAATTCGTCAAATACAAAGACAAAGCTAATTTTCATCGTTAAAAAATGAGTTTTTATCCTTTTTAATAAGGCTTTGTAAATATAAATATTAGTTCTATTTTTGCAGCCAATTTAATTAAAACAAATTTTTATGAATCGTTATGAAACTGTTTTCATCTTGAATCCCGTTTTATCTGATGATCAGATAAAGGAAACAGTTAAGAAATATGAAGAATTTCTTGTTTCTAAAGGTGCCAAGATGATAGCCAAAGAAGATTGGGGGCTAAAAAAATTAGCTTATGCAATCCAACACAAAAAAAGTGGTTTTTACCACCTGTTTGATTTTGAAGCTCCGGGAGAGTCTATTGAGCCGTTGGAGTTAGCATTTAGAAGAGACGAGCGTATGATGCGTTATTTAACTGTAAGGTTGGATAAGCATGCTGCAGCTTGGGCAGACAAAAGAAGATCACGAATCCAGGAAAAAGCGTAAGTATGGCTACATCTATTGAACAACAAGCGAAAGGAAAAAAAGACGGAGAGATAAGATATCTTACTCCTCTTAATATAGAGACTACCAAAGCAAAGAAATATTGTAGGTTTAAAAGGTCTGGTATTAAATATATCGACTATAAAGATCCAGATTTTCTTATGGGCTTGGTAAACGACCAGGGGAAATTATTACCTCGTAGATTGACAGGTACCTCTCTAAAATACCAGAGAAAAGTGGCTGTTGCGGTAAAGCGCGCCCGTCACTTAGCGTTAATGCCATATGTTGGTGATTTATTAAAATAAAAAGAGGCAATTATGGAATTGATACTTAAGAAAGACGTAGATAAATTAGGTTTTAAAGATGACGTTGTAAATGTAAAAAACGGTTACGGCAGAAATTTTTTAATTCCTCAGGGTTATGCTGAACTTGCAACTCCGTCAACCAGAAAGGTATTGGCTGAGACTCTTAAGCAAAGAGCTTACAAGGAACAGAAGAATATAGATGAAGCTAAAGCTCAGGCTGAAAAACTTAACAATATCGAGATAAAGCTTACTGCAAAATCAGGAGCTGGAGATAAATTGTTTGGTTCTATTACAGATGCAGATTTAGCTGAGGCTCTTTCTAAAGAAGGAGTAAGCATTGATAGAAAATACATTAGCATTGCAGGTGGAAACATCAAGCGTTTGGGACAGTACGAAGCAACTTTACGTTTTCATCGTGAAGTTATTTCAAACTTTACCTTCGACGTGGTAGGTGAAGCCTAATCTATTTTACTTATAATTTTAAGCCTGCTCATTTATGAGTAGGCTTTTCTTTTTTCAGGAATATCATTATGAAGTATAGCAGACTAACAAAGGAACAATTCGAAGAAATGCACCAGGAGTTTATTAATTTCCTGGCGACGCAATCTATTACTGCGGAAGAGTGGAAAGATATAAAAGTAAATAAACCTGAAGTAGCCGAAAAAGAACTTGATCTTTTTAGTGATCTTATCTGGGAAGGAGTTTTAAATAAAGTTGAATATCTTGAACACTTTTCTCCCAACCAGATGTTTATGTTTCATATTACTGCCGCTACAATTAACCTCATTGCGGTTAAAGTTGAAAGTCAGGAAATCGATATAACTTCCAAGACCGGTTACAATTGGTTGCGCAGTAATCTTATGGACGATTCTGTAACTATTTATACTTCAACAAAAGCTATGAGCGACGACCGGAATAAAGATATCTTTGCACTTATTCGGCAGGGAGCAAATATTACGAAAGGTGATTTATACCGGTATTTTGAAGATGTGGTGCAGGAGTAACTTTCAATTGACAATTATGAATTAACAATTGTCAATTCTTTATTCGTATCTCAACGATTCAATAGGATCCTGTTTTGCAGCCTTTATGGCTGGGAAACTTCCGGCAAGGATCGCCACTACGATAGTAATTGCTGTTGCCCAGATAATCGCAACCCAGGGAGTCGTAAAGTCAAATTCTGCAAATTTTGCCACTCCGTAACCAATTAATATTCCGAGTAAAATTCCGAGAATTCCACCCAGCTGACCGATTAAAAGAGTTTCGATAAAAAACTGACCTGCAATTGTACCCTTTTTAGCTCCCAGTGCTTTCCTTACCCCAATTTCGCGGGTTCTTTCGGTAACAGAAACCAACATAATATTCATAAGTGCAATTGAGGATCCGAAGATCGTGATTATAGATATTCCCCAGGCTGCATAATTTAGATATTCTGTAATAGAAAGAATTCGGTTTATAAGGTCATCACTGCGCTGGATTCCGAAATTATTTTCTTCTATTGGATTCAGTTTTCTTATATTTCTGAAGGTAATAATTGCTTCACTCTGCGCGCCTTCCAAATATTCTTTATTATTTACTTTTACACTCACGTTATAGTTAATATACGGCTGTGTAAAAAGCGAGCGTGCCTGCTGTATTGGAATAATTACCCGTAAATCCTGATTATTCCCAAAAGTAGAACCTTTTGATTCTAAAATGCCGATGACCCGGAATTTTGCTCCCCGAACACTAATAATTTTATCTACCGGATTTTGGCCATTAAACAAACCTTCTTTAAAATCGGCACCCAATATGGCAACATTATTATTGTTCTGAAGATCAAAAACGTTGAAATCCCGCCCTTCTTCAATTTTAAGTCCGGAGTTGTCGAGAAAATTTTCGTTTGCACCTATCACAGCCACTTCAGGATCTGTTTTTTCATTGGCATGTTTTATTTCCGCAGCATTGGTACCGGTAAAAGAAACTGCAGTCTGGGAAAAAGGATAGGCAAAATTTTCTTCGAACTTTTTTACTTCCTGATAAGTAATCACAGGATTCACCTTTTGTCTTTCACCACCGCCGCTTCTCTGAAAAGTAATATCGTAACGCTGAATATTAAAAGTATTCGCTCCCATAGATGCAAAATTGTTCCCTATGGTGTTTTCTAAAGCCGCAACAGCACTTAAAATCCCAACCAGCGCTGTAATTCCTATAGCAATAATAAGAACCGTAAGAATCGTTCTAAGGGATTGACTCCTAATAGAAGTTAAGGCAATGCGTATATTTTCTTTTAGTAATGAAAACATGAAAAATTATTTCGATCTTAAAGGTTAGACTCAGGAAAAACAGTATTGTTACTTAAAATTTAAAATTTGTTCAGGTTCGTACAAAAATTAAGATATTTGCACTCCTGTTAGGCTGATGCATGAGTCTAAGATAACCAAATTAAAACAGCGGCATGAGCCGTCATTATTTTTTATGGCACAAAAACCTTCTATTCCAAAAGGCACAAGAGATTTTTCACCGGCAGAGGTGGCAAAACGAAACTACATCATTGAAAATATTCAGCATCAGTTTAAGAAATTTGGGTTTCAACCTATAGAGACTCCGAGTTTTGAAAATTCTGATACATTGATGGGCAAATATGGAGAAGAAGGTGACAGGCTCATTTTTAAAATTCTGAATTCCGGAGATTTTCTTCGGAAGGCAGACGAAAAGGCTTATTCGGAAAAGAACAGTCTTCAAATAACCTCTTCAATTAGTGAAAAAGCCCTGCGCTACGACCTTACTGTTCCTTTTGCGCGTTATGTGGTACAACATCAAAATGAGATAGAATTTCCTTTTAAAAGGTATCAGATCCAGCCCGTTTGGAGAGCAGACAGGCCGCAAAAAGGAAGGTTCAGAGAATTTTTTCAGTGCGATGCAGATGTAGTTGGGAGTGACAGTTTATGGCAGGAAGTTGAATTTGTACAGCTGTACGATGCTGTTTTTTCAGCATTGAATTTAAAAGGAGTGACCATAAAAATCAATAATCGTAAAATTTTGTCTGGTTTTGCTGAAGTTATTGGTGAAAAAGACAAATTAATCGACTTTACAGTTGCTTTGGACAAGCTGGACAAGATTGGCGAGGAAGGCGTAAAGAAGGAAATGCTCGAAAAAGGCATTTCTGAAGCTGCCCTGGATAAAATTCAGCCAATTTTCAGTTTGAAAGGTGATTTTTCAGAAAAAATCGAGGTTTTAAGGCAGATTCTGGCTACTTCAGAAACCGGAAAAGCGGGAATTGAAGAGCTGGAATTTATTCAGAAGGCCATTTTAAGCATGCCCCTTAAAACGGCAATTATCGACCTTGATGTAACGCTGGCGCGTGGACTCAATTATTACACCGGCGCAATTTTTGAAGTTGCCGCACCACAGCAAGTGAAAATGGGATCTATTGGCGGCGGCGGTCGTTATGATGATCTTACCGGAATCTTCGGACTTAAAAATATGAGCGGAGTAGGCATTTCCTTTGGCTTGGACCGTATTTTTCTTGTTCTGGAAGAGCTGGATCTCTTTCCTCCAGCCGTTACTGAAAACACGAGAGTACTTTTTATCAATTTTGGTGAAAAAGAAGCGCTGTATGCTCTTAAAGCTGTGCGAAAACTCCGGGAAGAAGACGTGACTGCGGAACTTTTTCCCGATTCGGCTAAAATGAAGAAACAAATGAACCATGCCAATAAACGGAATATTCCGTTTGTGGTATTGGCAGGAGAAGAAGAAATGGCTCAGGAAAAATATACGCTGAAAAACATGAAGTCTGGAGATCAACAAAAGGTAAACGCAGAAGAACTGAGGGCAATACTTTCTGCTAATTGATCTCGCTACTATACAAGAAGCAAGAAAAAATAGAAGAGAAAGGAAAGCAAAAAAAATAGATAATTGAAACAGAAATATAGAAGAGTATATTAAAAATGTCAATTATCGGTTCTCAGGAAGTATTACCACCCCGGCCTACGGCCACCCCTCCTTAAAAAGGAGGGGAGCAAAACCACCCCGGCCTACGGCCACCCCTCCTTAAAAAAGGAGGGGAGCAAAACCACCCCGACCTGCGGTCACCCCTCCTTAAAAAGGAGGGGAGCAATATAAAGTTTTTGTTTATTTAAACTCCAAACTCCGAACTCCGAACTCCGAACTCCGAACTTGAAACCTGGAACCTTAATATGCACTTGCATTATTCAGCCGTTGCATTTGCTCTTCAGATAAATTTATATCCATAGCCTCGAAAAAAGCTTTTAAGTGAGATTTCTTTGTAGCGCTGGCAATAGGAGCAGTTATGCCGGGTCTTTCTATGAGCCAGGCCAGTGCTATGGCAGCTTCAGAAACCATATGTTCATCAGAAATTTCATGAATTACCTTCAGGATATTTTTGCCTCTCTCATCGAAGTAGTCTTTTAAGAACATTTCCCGTTCTTTGCCTTTAATGTCTTCTTTATTCTGATATTTTCCCGTGAGGAACCCACTTGCCAGTGAGAAATAACTTAACACTGATAAGTTATTCTCTTTACAAATATCTCTGATTTTTCCTTCAAATTTCCCTCTTACCATAAGGCTATATTCTGGTTGAAAAACTTCATATTTCGGCAGATTCTCATTTTTGGAAGCATCTAAAGAAGCCTGAAGTCTTTCCGGAGAGAGATTGGAAGCTCCTATGTATCTCACTTTTCCCTCTTTTATCAGCTGCTGATAGGTTTCCAGCGTTTCTTCTACCGGGGTTTTATCATCATCCCAATGTGTATAATATAGATCGATATAATCAGTCTGCAGGCGTTTTAAAGAATCTTCTGAAGCTTTTAAAATATGAGAGCGGGAGATGTCTTTGTCTCCTCCCTGCTGCATGCTCGAGCCAGCCTTGGTGGCAAGGTTTATCTTATCGCGTACCCTGCGCTCCTTCATCCATTTGCCTATAATACGCTCAGATTCTCCTCCATCATTTCCTTCTGCCCAGCGGGAATAAACATCTGCTGTATCTATAGTTGTTAGCCCTTTTTCTAAAAGTTCGTCCAGCATCTTAAATGATTTTTTTTCATCCAGCGTCCAGCCAAAGACGTTTCCGCCAAAGACGATGGGGGCGGTTTTAAGATCTGTATTTCCGAGCATTTTGTATTTCATAAGACGAATATTTTTGTGCATCTCAAAATAACAACTCTTTAAGGTAAAGCAAGCATGATCACGATAATTAGCAAATTTTTAACCTGATTTTGGACTTAGGAGTTACTTCTTGAGATTTTTTTAAAATACATCTGCCGGACTTTTTGTTATCTTGAAAGGAATTCAAAAACAGTCAAAAATGAAAAGCTCAATAGCAGGTTTAATCTTATTATTAATCCCATTTATTTCAGTTTCTCAAATCACAAATACCACAGATAAATTCTCCATTACTCCTGAGGGGTTTACGCAGTCGGTAATTCGTGAATATAGTGGAAAAACAGATTCAGATTTGCATGAATCTATCTTTCTATGGGCAAAATACACCATAGATAACTATGAAGAAGCCCTTGTGAGGGATGTTCCTTATGAATATTTAGAATTCCGGATGTTTGTGCCTCAGGGGATTGTCCTGGAAGATAATGGGGAAATTTACCAATGGGATGTGATAATGGATGTCGGATTTAGGTTAAGGGATCAGGAGATTCGCTACGATATTGGCCTTGTAGAAGTAAGCAGTCCAGATGCGCCAACCTTTGCTCTTGAAGGAGACCCCACCGAATGGTCATTTTTCGACAATGATGGAAAAACCCGTTCTTTTAATAAAGAGGCACAGGAACAAATAAATTCAATAGCCAATAATATTATACGCTCTGTCTCGGCTTATGTAAACCGGGATGCGACCATACCTGCTGAAGAATCAAAGGAATAATCCGTTTCTAATTACAAGGCATAATAAAGGTGAAAGTAGTTTTCTCTTCTGTAGAATCTACCTGGATTTCTCCTCCATGAGCTTTGGCAATTTCAGAGGAGATGTATAGACCAAGGCCCAGACCGCCACTACTGGATTCGGAATCCTGCCTGTAGAAAGGATCAAACAGATGCTTTTTTACTTCCGAAGCAATCTTGTCTCCTGCATTACTTATGGCAAGTTTAAAATAGCCATCCTCATTATATGCCTTTACTTCTATAGGTTGATTATCATAACCATGTTTAATGGCATTACCCAGCAAATTCGAAAATAACTGCGCTATACGGTCTTCATCACAATAAAAAGATTTTCTTATATCTATAGTAGACTTTATTTCCTGGCCTGGCGCCACGGCAGCAATTTCCACCAGTACCTGATCTAGTGTATTTTTGAGCGAATCGTGATCTTTTACTTTGGTTAATTTAATACCATCTCCTAAATGTCCACGTGCAAAATCCAGCATATTGTCAATTAGTGCCTGCATGCGGTAGGACGTAGATTTGATGGTGGATGCGTACTTTAGTGCTTTTTCATCTGTGGAAAGATGTAGTAAAAGGTCTGAACACATCCTGATTGTCCCTAAGGGATTTCGAAGATCATGTCCTAAAATTGCAATAAATTTTTCCCGTAATTCAGCAACTTCACGTTCTTCTTTAAGTTCAGTAGTTTTCTGTTCAAGATTTTCCACAGCATCAAGATGGAAAGAAAGAAGATCTGCGAACAGCTTAAACATTTCTATAATCTTGGAATTATTGACCTTAGCAGGTTTAGGATCCAGGGCGCATAAGGTTCCGAAAAAAGATTTGTCCTTCTTATATATAGGAATTGAAATATAACTCTGGAAGCCATATAGTGAAGGAGTTGGATGATTACAGAAGGTGTCGTCTTCATCTACGTGGTCTATGACGACCGGTTTGTAACTCTGCCGTACCTCGTGGCAAAAAGTGGTTTCAATTTTTAATTCGTCACCTGCCTTTAATCCGAAAGAAAGTTCATCTTTAGTGCTACAGGCCAGCCATCGATCCTCGGTTACCCGGGCGATTACGGCAAAACCCATACCGGTCGTCTGGCATATTACGTCAAGAATAGATGGAACAATAGAAATACGGTTTACCGCGTCGATGTCAGCCTGAAACTCATGTGGCTTCTCAGTTATAGAACCCATAAAAATGGTAGATATTTAAAATAGTTGATGCTAAAATAATAAATAAAAATTATATCTATAAGGCCTTGTCGCTACAATGAATGAGTGAACACAATATTAGTTTATAGTGCCGAATAATTTTAGTTCAAATTAAAGATTTACAATTTTTTCTTATACCTGAATGTCTTTTCTATTTCTTATCGCATCATAAATTACGATTATGGAATTTAACTGAAAAATTTAAAAACTAAGTATAAGTACTAAGTATTTTTATCTATATTTGTTTTGTAAATACTTAGATATGAAAAAAATTATAATTGTTGGAAATGGTATGGTTGGATATAAATTTTGTGAAAAATTAATGGCCAGTCATAAGCGGGAGGAATTTGAGGTAACGGTTTTTGGGGAAGAACCACGTTCAGCATATGATAGGGTTCACTTAAGTGAATATTTTTCTAATGAGTCACCAGATGATCTCCTATTAGCTCCTTTGAGCTGGTACAGTGAAAATAATATAGAGTTACGTACATCAGAATTAATTAGTGAAATTCATCCCGGTCAAAAGCAGGTAGTTACGTATAAAAAGCACGTATTTGAATACGATTATCTTGTTCTGGCAACGGGATCTTATCCTTTTGTTCCTCCCGTGGAGGGTTCAGATAAAGCTGGTGTTTTTGTTTATAGAACTATAGAAGACCTGGATGCCATGAAGGCCTATGCATCAAAACTTAAGGAGCAGGGAAAAAACAGGGCAGCTGTACTCGGTGGTGGATTGTTAGGTCTTGAAGCTGCAAATGCAGCTAAGGAACTTGGTTTAAAAACTGATGTCATAGAATTTGCTCCCAGGCTTATGCCACGGCAACTTGATAAACCGGCGAGTGAAATGCTCAAGGCAAAAATCCAGAGCATGGGTATAGGTGTACATCTTGAAAAAGCTACTATAGAAATTGCCGGTGAAGACGGAGTGGAACGTATGGATTTTTCTGATGGTACTTCCCTTCAAACAGATATGCTGATTATATCTGCAGGAATTCGACCTCGTGATGAACTTGCTGTAAAGTCCGGAATTAAGACCGGAAAAAAAGGCGGGATCTGGGTAGATAACAGAATGAGAACTTCAGAAGAACACATTTATGCTATAGGAGAAGTGGCGCTTTATAATGAGGGTGTCTACGGTCTCGTGGCTCCAGGTTATGATATGGCGCAGGTAGCTGTGGAGCAGATTACCGGAGGCGACAAATTAATGGTGGATGTTATCGATATGTCTACGCAATTGAAACTTATAGGAACAGAGGTTGCAAGTTTTGGAGATCCTTTTATAGATAATGATGATGTCGCTACGATTGTTTATGAGAATAAACGTACTGGTATTTACAAGCGAATTAATATAAGTAAAGAAGGCGATAAATTACTTGGAGGAATTCTTATAGGAGATTCTTCAGATTATAATAATCTGTTTCAGATTTTTATAAACGGGATGAAACTTCCAAAAAATCCTGAAGATTTAATAATCCCGTCCAAAGATGGTAGTGGTGCTGTTGGCAGTGCCATGGACTTTCCCGATTCTGCACAAATTTGCTCTTGTGAAAGTGTTACTAAAGGTGCTATTTGTAAATCTATAGAAAGTGGTGAGTGCACCGATCTCGCAGATGTAATTAAGTCAAGTAAAGCCACCACAGGATGCGGCGGGTGTAAGCCGATGGTGGTGGACCTGGTAAACGGCTCTCTAAAAGCAATGGGGAAAGAGGTAAAGGAAGTCCTTTGCGAACATTTTCAGTTTAGCAGACAGGAGCTTTACGACCTTATCAAGATCAATAAAATCAAAGATTATAATGAGGCGCTCAATCTCTTCGGAAAAGGGGACGGTTGTGAAATTTGTAAACCTGCTCTTTCTTCAATTTTTGCGAGTATTTATATGGAAACTGCCAACAGGCAGGTGACCATTCAGGATACGAATGATAAATTTTTGGCCAATATTCAGCGAAACGGAACCTACTCTGTAGTGCCACGTGTTCCCGGAGGAGAAATTACTCCCGAAAAACTGATGGTCCTGGGCGCTGTTGCAAAAAAATATGATTTGTATTCTAAGATTACAGGAGGACAACGTATTGACCTTTTTGGAGCAGAGCTACATCAATTACCACACATCTGGAAAGAATTAATAGACGCAGGTTTTGAAAGCGGACATGCATATGGTAAATCCCTTAGAACTGTAAAAAGTTGTGTTGGATCCAGCTGGTGTAGATATGGAATGCACGAAAGCGTGAGTTACGCCATAAGAATAGAAGAACGATACAAAGGATTACGATCTCCACACAAACTAAAAGGAGGTGTATCGGGATGTATTAGAGAATGTGCAGAAGCCCGGGGAAAAGATTTCGGAATTATTGCAGTAGAAAGCGGTTGGAATTTATACGTCTGTGGTAACGGCGGTGCAACTCCAAAACACGCCATACTTTTAGCAGAGCAACTGGATGATGAAACCTGTATAAAATATCTGGACAGATTCCTTATGTACTACATTCGTACTGCGCCGCCACTTATGAGAACCGCTCCCTGGCTGGAAAAACTTGACGGCGGAATAGAATATCTTAAAGAAGTGGTTATTGAAGACTCTCTTGGTATTGCTGAAGAGCTGGAGCAGGAAATGCAGGAACTGGTAGATAATTATGCCTGTGAGTGGAAGGAAGCTATTGAAAATCCCGAAATGATGAAAAGGTTTAAACACTTCGTGAATTCCGAGGATTCCGATGATAACCTGGAATTTGTACCTATGCGTGATCAAAAAATGCCTAAAGCCTGGTAGGCGATTAAATCTTAAGATATGATAGATAATTTAATTCAGAACTATAAAACTGTAAATGAAGCAGAAGTCAAAAACTGGTTTCATGCTGGAAAAACTTCAGACTTTCCTGAGGATGGCGGTGGATGTGTAAAATATGGCATGAAACAAATTGCCGTTTTTAATTTCTCCCGAAGATCCAAATGGTATGCATGTCAAAATCTTTGTCCGCATAAATTAGAGATGGTTATATCCCGCGGAATGATTGGAGATGCAAAAGGTACCCCGAAAGTTGCCTGTCCATTGCACAAGAAAACATTCTCCCTGGAGGATGGATCTAATCTAAATGGTGATGAATTTAAAATTGCTGTATATCCTGTGAAAATTGAAGAGGAAAATGTTTATATTGGATTCTCAGATTAAAATTCAGGGAAGTATATGAGCAAATTTGATGAGGCTATAGAGCGCATAGATAAAAAAAATTCCAAAGATCCACATAAAGAAGTTTATAAGGGAGAAACCTATCCCAAAGAACTTTTGTATTCTGAAAGAATGACCAAACAACTTCTGGAATTTGAACCGGAAGCTTCAGAGGAACTTCAAATTGCTGCAAGGGCTCAACATATTTGTCGCTGGCAAACTCCGCGGGATGAATATCCAATGAACAGAGTAGGTTATTTAAACTGGCGGAATGATCTTAAGAAAAAACACGCCGCTATTACTGGCGAAATTCTTGAAGAAGTAGGTTACAATCAGGATTTTATAAATAGGGTCGCTTTTTTAATTCAGAAGAAAAAGATTAAAAAAGATGAAGAAACCCAGACTCTGGAAGATGTTATTTGCCTTGTATTTCTTCAGTATTATTTAGCTGATTTTGAAGCGAAACTGAAAGATGACAGTAAGGATGATAAAATGGTCGATATTATTAAAAAAACCTGGGCAAAAATGTCTACAAAAGGTCATGAAGCGGCTTTAAAGTTAGCACTTCCTGACGAAACCGCAGCTTTGGTAACAAGGGCTCTTTCTTAATTTACTTCCATGCCAGGTGAAGGATTTTCCCTAGATCAAAAAACTTTTAAAAAGTTAAGCAGACTTTACATTCTTGCCTTAAGTGCAATTGCTTTTTCGGTAATTGTAAGCCAAATTCTTATTCATAGATATCTTAATGACCAGGAAAACGATTCCACGGTTGTGAATATTGCGGGTCGGCAAAGGATGTTGAGCCAGAAACTGTCTAAAGAAACTCTTAAGCTTTTAGTTACATTTAAGCAGGACGGGAAAATAAATATAAAAGACAGTATTAAGGCTACTCTGGAAATATGGCAATTTTCCCATCGGGCATTGAGGGAGGGAAATGACAGTTTGGAACTTCCGGGAAATAATAGTGCAGAAATCACAGCAATGTTTCGGGAAGTAGATCCTTACTTTGTAGAAATCACCAATGCTTCTGAAGCTATTATACGGCAACTTGAAGAGAATCCGCAGACTTCTGCGGAAGATATGCGTGATGAAATTGCTACAGTTGCAAAAAATGAAGCCGGATTTCTTCACGTGATGGACCAAATTGTAAATCAGTTTGAAGAAGAGGCCGGGGAAAAAGTTCGGAGACTGCAAAATCTGGAATGGCTCTTAATGGCCATTACGCTCCTTATACTTTTAAGTGAACTGCTTTTTATATTTCTTCCAGCTGCAAAGGGGGTGAGGGGAACCATTCACAAATTGCTTAAGGCGGAAAAAGATGCCAAAAAAATGGCAAAAGATGCTGATGAGTTAAGCCGTGCCAAGGAAAAATCTGTAAAGGAATTACGTGTTTTAAACCAGGCAATGAATCAAACCTTGCTTTTTGCGAGGTTGGATGTAAACGGTAATATTCTGGAAATGGGAGAAAAGTTCTCGAGACTTTTCAAATTAAGAAAATACGGAGAATATAATAAGTTCTCAGATTTACTATCGGCTAAAGAGGAAGAGAGAAAGCATATAGAGCACCTGCTGGAAGAAAACTTCAGAAAAGAATGGCAGGGAGAAGTAAAAGCAACTACAGAAGACGGCAGAACGGTCTGGCTGGAAATGGCACTGATACCATTTAGTGCTACTGCCGATAATTGGGAAATTTTAGTGATCGCTTCAGATATTACCACGCGTAAGGAAGCACAGATAGAGATTGAAGATTTAAGGCAAAAGAGATTTCAGGAAAAAATAAATCAGCAGAAACTGGTTTCCAGTAAGATTATTGAAAACCAGGAAAATGAGCAAAATCGTATTGCCAAAGATATACATGACGGAATTGGGCAAATGCTTACCGGCTTAAATTTTAACCTTGAGAGTATTGATGTTAAACAAACAGAAAAGGCAGCTAAGAAGATTGAAAATTTAAAACAGTTGACTGGGGAAATTATAAAAGGAGTGCGAACAGCTACTTTTAACCTTATGCCCCCGGAATTATCAGATTACGGAATTGTTCCTGCCTTAACCAAACTTACACAGGAACTTTCCAGACTAACGGGAAAAAATATTATCCTGTACGATAAAACAGGTTTTAATCAGCGTCTGGATTCCCTGGCAGAAATAAATATTTACAGGATTACACAGGAAGCAATTAATAATGCCATAAAGTATGCAGATTCAACGCATATTATCGTTTCTGTTTCCCACAGCAATACTATTTTAAGTGTAACCATAGATGACAATGGAAAAGGCTTTGAAAAACAGGAAACTAAATCTGACAGAGCAGATTCCGGTGGTATGGGAATGACGTTTATGAAAGAGCGAATAAAGTATATCCAGGGACGTCTTTTCGTGACTTCAGAAGTAGGTAAGGGCACGAAAATCACCTTGAACGTTCCAATATCAAAATAACTCCTCTTTACTAGAAATTCATTAATTTAGACTTGTAAAAAAAATCAAAAATGAGCAAAATACGTATAGTTCTCGCCGATGATCATGTACTGGTAAGAGATGGAATAAAAGCCTTACTGGAAGACGAAGCAGATATCGATATAGTGGATGAAGCTACAGACGGACTGGAGGCCCTGGAAGTTGTAAAAAAATCTGAACCTGATGTTTTGGTTGTAGATATACGTATGCCTGGCTTAAACGGAATAGAGGTGGTAAAGAAGATAAGAGAAGACAACTTACCGCTAAAAACTCTTGTTCTTTCAATGCACGATTCAGAAGAATATGTTTTGCAATCTGTACAGGTAGGTGCAGATGGTTACCTGTTAAAAGGAGCAAGTAAAGATGAATTTTTGAAAGCCCTGCACAGAGTAGCCGAAGGAGGTAAGTATTTTTCCGGAGATATTTCTTCGATCCTGGTTAATAATTTTTCCAATGGAAAAGCAGCTTCAACTCAAAAGTCTAACAAAACAGTTGAAGATCCTTTTAACCTTACAAAAAGAGAAACCCAGATACTCACCCTTGTGATGGAGGGAAAAAGTAATAAGGAGATAGGAGAGGAGCTTAATATAAGTAAAAGAACTGCTGAGGTACATCGTTTTAACCTGATGAAAAAGTTAGATGTGAAAAATCTAATTGAACTTACGAATAAGGCCAGGGAATATGATCTTGTGTAGAAATAATAAGATGTCCTGGCTAAGAAAATTTTACTTTCTTAATAATTTTTAGAATCTTGTTTTAGAGAATTATAGAAAAATATGGAATAAATTACTGAGTACATATTTTTTCAATAAATACGTATTTTTATAAGTATAAATTAAGTATAATTACTTAATTTAGCATTTATAAATCTTACGTCATGAAAAATTCAACTTCAACAAAAGCAACAAAATTCGATTTACGAAATATCCAAAGTGTGCCAATTCGTACCTTCTGGATTACTTCACTGGCATTCTTTCTATGTTTCTTTGCATGGTTTGGGGTAGTCCCATTTATGCCAGATGTGGTGAGGGACCTGGGAATGACTCCTGGACAAAAGTGGAATTCCGTAGTTCTTGCGGTAACGGGAACTGTATTTTCCCGATTATTAATAGGTAAACTTTGCGACAAATATGGTCCAAGGCTTTGTTATACCTGGCTTTTGGTTCTGGGGGCAATTCCGGTTATCCTTACGGGATTTGTGCAAACACCTTTTCAGTTTCTCATTTGTCGGTTATTAACAGGATTTATAGGAGCGTCTTTTGTAATTACACAGGTGCATACTTCCTTGATGTTTTCCACAAACGTTGTGGGAACGGCCAATGCAACTTCTGCAGGTTGGGGAAATCTTGGTGGTGGAGCAAACAGACTGGGAATGCCAATTATAGCCGCTATCGTTATTGGTTTGGGTGCTGCTGAAACAGAAGCATGGAGATATTCTTTAATCGTCGCCGGAATTTTATGTTTTACAATGGGTGTTGTTTATTATTTCTTTACTCAGGATACTCCTGAAGGAAATTTTAAGGATCTTGCTGAAACCGGTGATGTTCCAAAAATTAAAAAAGACCAGGAAGGGTTTCTTACAGCTATAAAAGATTACAGGGTTTGGATTCTCTTTGTAGTATACGCAGCCTGTTTTGGGATAGAACTTACGGTTTATGGAACAATGGATGATTATTTGCAAAACACCTTTCAGCTTGAAAGAATTACCGCCGGTAACATCGTTCTTTCTTTTGCTTTAATGAACATTTTTGCACGTACCCTTGGAGGTTTCTTCGGGGACAGGTTTGGAAAATCGAGAGGATTAAAAGGAAGAGTGGTATTCTTATCTTTTATAATGGTGGTCCAGGGGGTAATGCTGGCATCCTTTTCCAGTATTTCAACAATATATCTTGCTTTCGGATTCTTAATCTTATTTAGTCTTTCTGTACAAATGGCAGAGGGTGCTACGTTTTCTGTTGTACCTTTTATCAATAAAAAAGCAATTGGATCTATTTCGGGAATTGTTGGAGCAGGAGGGAATGTAGGTGCTTTCCTTGCTGCGATGTTGTTAAAATTTAAATCGGCTGCTTCAGAAAGGGCAGCAATTGCAGCTACCGAAGGGCTCGGCGAAGAAGCAATACGATCTGCACAGGCTGCAGCTGCATCCCAGGCGGTTTCCGAAGGTTATCTGTTAATTGGGTTAATAGTCGTCACTACAGGAATTGTGGCACTTGGTATTCGATTTTCAGTGAAAGATGAAAAAATTGCACAGGAAGAACTTCAGGAATCTTATGATAATACTGCACCTGCAAATGCTTAATTTTAAACTCTGAAAATTTAAATAGTAAAAGCTTTTCTGAAGGAACAATTATTTGAAAAAGTAATGTCTTTAGAAGAGCTTAAATTGAAAAATATTCGGCACATGCTCGAAAAGGAAGTAAAAAGTACATGTTCATATTGCGGAGTAGGATGTGGTGTTGTTGTAAAAAAAGACGCACGAAACCGCATAGAAGTGGAGGGAGATAAAAATCACCCTGTGAACAAGGGTATGCTTTGTTCAAAAGGAATGAATCTGGATTATGTTGTTAACGATACTTCAGACAGGATTTTATATCCCGAAATGCGCTGGAGCAGGTCTCATCCACGTGAACGTGTAAGCTGGGACGATGCTATGGAAAGGGCTGCAGGTGTTTTTAAATCTATTATACGAAAGCATGGGCCGGACAGCGTGGGGATTTACGTTTCCGGGCAGTGCCTTACTGAAGAATATTATATCGCCAACAAACTTACCAAAGGATTCCTGGGAACAAACAATATCGATACCAATTCGCGGCTATGTATGAGTTCTGCCGTGGTGGGCTACAAAAAAACTTTCGGCGAAGATTCTGTTCCCGTAAGTTATGAAGATATTGAGTTGGCAGATTGTTTTCTTATTGCCGGCGCAAATCCCGCCTGGTGTCATCCTATTCTTTTCAGGAGGTTAGAAAAGCATAAAGAGGAGAATCCGGATGTGAAAATTATCGTTGCAGATCCACGGAAAACCGATTCCGCAAATTTTGCAGACCTGCACCTTCAGTTAATTCCGGGAACCGATGTTATTCTGTATCATGCAATTGGCCGGCAACTGATAAAAAGAGGATATGTAGACAAAAATTTCGTAAAGAAGCATACTGAGGGTTTTAAGGAATACAGGGACAAGGTCATGTCCTTATCTTTAAATCAGTCGGCAAAATTATGCGGAGTTCCTGCTGGCGACATTAAGAAAGCAGCAACTATCATTGGCCGTTCCAAAGGCTTTATAAGTATGTGGGCTATGGGCCTTAATCAAAGTGCAGTTGGTTCTGATAAAAATTTCTCTTTACTGAATCTTAGCTTGGTTACCGGCCATGTAGGTAAGCCTGGTTCAGGTCCTTTCTCATTAACCGGGCAGCCAAATGCAATGGGAGGACGGGAAGTAGGAGGAATGGCGAACCTGTTGGCGGTGCATAAAGATCTTGCTAACGAAGAGCACAGAAAAGAAGTGGCGCAATACTGGGGCGTGGAAGAAATTTCTGCTAAACCGGGATATACAGCTACAGAAATGTTTGATGCGCTGGAAGAAGGAAAACTGAAAGCGGTTTGGATTATCTGTACCAATCCGGTGGTGAGTATGCCCAACGCAAGGCAGGCAGAGCGGGCCCTTAAAAATGCCAAATTTGTGGTAGTTCAGGATATTTCTCATAAATCTGACACTGTTTCTTATGCAGATCTGGTGCTTCCGGCAGCTGGATGGCTGGAAAAAGAAGGTACAATGACCAATTCAGAAAGAAGGATTTCTTATCTGAACAAAGAAATTCATCCTCCCGGCGAAGCCAGGCCAGATGTTGAAATTTTGTGTGATTTTGCGAAGAAAATGGGCTTCCGCGGATTCAATTATAACAGTACCGAAGAAATCTATAAGGAATATGCTGCTATGACGAAGGGTACAAAGATCGATATCTCGTACCTTAATTATGACAGGCTCAAAAACGAAGGCACTTTCCAGTGGCCTGTTCCAGAATATCGCCATCCGGGAACTCCGCGGTTATTTGAAGATAAACAATTTTATACACCCTCAAAAAAGGCAATTTTCAATGTTCCTGAAAGTGTGGAGAATACTTCTGCGAAGCCAAATGAAGAATATCCGCTGATCTTAACTACCGGAAGAATCCGTGATCAATGGCATACGATGACGCGTACGGGAAAAGTAGCCCGACTCAAAACTCATTATCCGGATCCTATCCTGGAAATGAATCTCGTTGATGCGTATCTGAATCATATAAAAGATGGTGACGTTACTGAAATTAAAAGTCCGAACGGTACAGTAAGAGTCCGTGCAAAGGTTAGCGAAAATGTACGGGAAGGAGTGGTGTTTCTTCCGATGCACTGGGGGAAAAAATTGAAGAATGATCTTAATCGTGCCAATAATTTAACCCACACCAAAGTAGATCCTATTTCGAAGGAACCCGATTTTAAGTATACCGCGGTTTCAGTTTCAAGATTTAGAAAAACAAAGGAGAAAATACTGGTAATAGGAGCAGGGGCGGCCTCTTTTAGGTTTATTCAGAATTACAGGGAGCATAACGGGGAAGACGAGTTGCACGTTTTTTCCAAAGAAGCACATCCTTTTTATAACCGGGTTTTACTTCCGGAGTATATTACTGAAGAACTTACCTGGGAACAGCTTTTAAAAATCAAGGAGAAGGAACTGCAAAAGCTAAGAATAAACCTGCATGCAGAAACCTATATCACTAAAATTGATCCCGAAGAAAAGCAGGTGGTCGATAATAAGGGAAATTCGCATACTTTCGACAAACTGATCCTGGCCACAGGTAGCCGCGCGTTTACTCCAAAAGACGCACAACTGCAACTTCCGGGAAGGTTTACGATGCGAAGTAAAGAAGATGCCGATAGCTTTAAAGCTTATATGGAAGCGACAAAACTTCCGCCGGAGCAGCAACATGTCGTGATCGTTGGCGGCGGACTTTTAGGTCTGGAACTTGCCGCGGCTTTAAAACACAAAAATCTTAAAATAACTATTGTTCAGCGTTCGTCGAGATTAATGGAGCGGCAGCTGGATCCTACTTCCAGCAAACTGCTGGCACAGGATGTTACCGAGCGTGGTATTCAGATTTATTTCGATAACGAAGTAAGTACTGTTTTTGATGATGAAGATACCAGGGAGCTGAATGTTACTCTAAAAAGTGGTAAAATAATCACTGCACATTCCATTGTATACGCAATTGGTACGCGACCAAATATAGAAATTGCCAAAGAAAGCGGTATCGTTTGTGGCCGCGGTGTGAAGGTGAACCAGCATATGCAGTCTTCCAATGCCGATATTTTTGCTTTGGGAGAAATTGCCGAGTTTGAAAATAAATTATTCGGAATAACATCTGCGGCAGAGGAGCAGGCGGCTATCCTTGCAAATTTCATGGCCGGTGATATTAGTAGTACCTACAAAGGTTCAGTTTTAATGAATATCCTGAAATTTAATGATCTGGACGTTTGCAGCATTGGCGATATCAATATTCCTGAAAATGACGACAGTTATGAAGAAATTGTCTTTACCGATGTCAGGAAGCGTTATTATAAAAAATGCATTGTAAAGGACGATCTTCTTATTGGTGCTGTGTTAATGGGAAATAAAGACGAATTCGCCGAATTTAAGAACCTTATAGAAAGCAAGATAGAATTATCAGATAAGCGGGACAAACTCCTGCGTGGTGCCGGTAACGAGAAGCCTGTTTTAGGAAGACTCGTTTGTTCCTGTAGCCAGGTAGGTGCCGGTAATCTTGAGGAAGCTATAAGTAAAGGTTGTACCAACTTCGAAGAACTTTGTAAACAAACCGGGGCGGGTCTTGGCTGCGGAAGTTGTAAAACCGAAGTCCGTGAAATACTGAACACATCAAAAGAACTGGCATGAGAAAAAATCTTTCAAGAATAATTGTAAAGGGCGGTGTACTTTCACCTGCGGAATTAAAAACCATAGCAGAAACTGCTGAAGGTGCCGGACTTAAAACCATCTCTTTTGGTTCCCGGCAGGATATTTTGCTTCCGGAAGCGACAGACGAGACAAACCTGGAGAAATTTGATAACTTATCCATCGTAAAGCCGAATTCAGACACTATAGAGAACATTGTTTCTTCCTATGTTTCAACAAATATTTTCCCCACTACGCCGTGGCTCACCGGGGATCGTTACCTGTACATTCTGGAACAAATTAGATTTGATCCGTTATTGAAAATTAATATTACAGAGCCTAGGCAAAGACTGGTTCCGTTGTTTACAGGACATTTAAATTTTATTGCTTCAGAACATGAAGATTACTGGTATTTGTACATCAGGTTACCGGAATGGGAAAAAGTCGAAATGTATCCTGCATTAATTTACAGCTGGGATATTGGGAAAATTGGGCAGGCAGTGGAGAATATTCTTCAGGAGGAGCCGGAAACCATAGAAATGATTTTTGAACTGGTGAACGA
This sequence comes from Autumnicola psychrophila, assembly GCF_031846645.1. NCBI lineage: Bacteria > Pseudomonadati > Bacteroidota > Flavobacteriia > Flavobacteriales > Flavobacteriaceae > Autumnicola > Autumnicola psychrophila. The sequence continues at coordinate 33,663 of NZ_JAVRHN010000006.1, read as the reverse complement.
TGCTGTCGATACAGAAAACCGAACAGTAGACAAGCCACTGGAAGTGCCGTTTTATCCTTTCCCATATTATGAAGGGATGAACCGCACGGGAACCGGAAAATACTGGCTGGGCTTATATTGGAGAAACAATAAATACGACCTGGAGTTTCTGAAGGCGATGTGTGACCTTTGTGCCGAGTCGAAAATCGGAAGAATTTGCATTACACCCTGGAAATCCTTTATTGTAAAGGGAATTCCCGAAGAGACAAAACTACAATGGGAGAAGTTGTTGGGGAAATTCGGGATTAATGTGCGCCATTCTATGCTGGAACTCAACTGGCATTTACCGGTAGCCAATGAGGAAGCATTAAGACTTAAAAAGTACCTCGTGGCTAATTTTGATCAGAATGATATTAGTACTTACGGGCTTACGTTTGGAATTGCCAATTATACAAGAAGAGTTTATTATTTCACTTCCATAGTAATAGAAAAGAACAAAACTCCGCAGGATTTATCCGATTTTGACATTCGGGATACCTTCAATCTGCTTTATGCACGGGATTTTGATCCAAATACACGTGAATATATCACCCATGTTCAGGATGTAGATAAAGTGGAATTGCCAAGCCTGCTCATGGAGTTGAGTCAGATGTATTTTGAGCAGCTTGGAAACAAAAAGGAAGAAGAAAAAGCAAAAGGCCCAAGAAAAGATGTGGTAGAAGCTGAGGTTTTTCAATGTCAGGAGTGCCTTACAGTTTATGACAAAGCTTATGGCGATGAGACGCAGGGAATCCCCGCCGGAACAGCATTTAAAGAGCTGGAAGATAATTATACGTGTCCGGTTTGTGAAGCTCCCAAAGCTGCTTTTAAAATGAAGGTATTTGTAAAGCAGGCCGATTAGGATTTGACGGATTTTCGTCTTCCTGCAAGGTTTTTAAAACCTATAGGTATTAAAAAGAAAAGCAAATAATTAAAAAAAATAATCCTGAATCTACCAAAGATCGATAATTGGCATTTTCAGGCCTCCGTTTACTACTGACAATTTTCTAAGAATTCTTTTTTCAGAGATAGCCGAGAAAGAGTCATTTGGTTTTTCCTTGGAAAATTTGGCTTAATTGACAAATTTTAAAAGTAAAAACGATTTTTATGAACAAGTAAGAGTTCTTCCTATTTTCAATGCGATTACTATTTATGCAAAAATTCAGCTGAAGGGGAATTGCCATAATAAACAATAATTTATCATCTAGCAATTCTAATTAGGGGAAGCTTACAACCTTAATTTCCTGTTATAATCTTCAGAATTAACCTTTAGGATAAATTTTTAGAAAAAAGTATAAGGTTTAGATATAAATATTATTGTTTTAACTCTTCTAAATGTTTTAAAAAAGCTTTTTCCAAAGCTGGATCTTTCTTTAAATCCTTATATTTTAGAGAGTTGCCAAATTTGCCAATTTTCGGTTACAATATGATTGTCAACACGTCAATTTAAAAGTTAAATTCCTGTACTATATTTGAAGGCACAGCATAATAAAGTAGTTTTGTATAAATTTATCTAAGACTAAAAATGTTAGTACCTTTTAATACTTTACCCGATAGTGCCCGTGTTTGGATCTATCAATCCAATAGATCTTTTACAGAAGAAGAACTTCAGGAAATTACTCAAAAACTGGAACTTTTTGTCCAGAGATGGACAGCTCATGGAGCTGAGTTAAAAGCCGGTTTTGAAATTAAATATAAACGCTTCATTATACTCGCGCTGGACCAGGAAGTAAATGCAGCTTCAGGATGCTCTATAGACGCTTCGGTTCATTTTATTCAGCAACTGGAAAAAGAATATGGCGTTGATCTTCTTGATAAAATGAATGTTTCTTACAAACAAGGTGATTTTGTGGCTTACAAGACCCTGATTGATTTCAGGAAAATGGCAAAAGAGAAAGCTGTTTCTCCAAAAACCATTGTTTTTAATAATCTTGTAAATAACAAAGCCGAATATCTTTCAGACTGGGAAGTTCCTGCATCTGATAGTTGGCATAATCGCTTTTTAAATTAATGAAACTTAAAGTAGCCCCGAATTTATTATTTTTAGGTTCACTTTTCTTTTTTCTCGCTACTAATTTATTTTCCCAACAAAGGAATCCGCTGATAAGTGAAGACTTTCCTGCTCAAAAAGAGTGGGTGGATAGCATCTATAATTCAATGTCCCTGGAGGAGAAGATTGGACAGCTCTTTATGGTAGATGTTTTTTCCAATGCACCTGAATCTAAAACAGATAAAATAAAAAAGCTTATAGAAGAACAACATATTGGTGGTGTTATATTTTCCAAAGGAGGACCATTAAGACAGGCCAAACTTACTAATGAATTTCAGAAAGCCTCTAAAGTACCACTCCTGGTGGGAATGGATGCAGAATGGGGATTGGCCATGCGGCTCGATTCTACTTTTGCGCTGCCATGGAATATGACTTTGGGTGCAATCGAAGAAAATTCTTTAATTGAAGAAGCAGGTGCCGCTATTTCCCGGCATTCCAAACGGCTTGGGGTACATATAAATTTTGCACCCGTTGTAGACATTAATACCAATCCGGAAAATCCAATTATCGGCACCAGGTCCTTTGGCGAAGAAAAGGAAAATGTAACTTCGAAATCCCTTGCTTTTATTAGAGGTATGCAGCGCGAAGGGATACTTTCTAGTGCAAAGCATTTTCCCGGGCATGGAGACACAGACTCCGACTCTCACAAAACTTTACCAACTATTTCTTTTTCCAAAAGCAGGATTGAAAATGTAGAATTGTATCCTTACAAAATGCTGATAGAGGAGGGACTTTCCAGTATAATGGTTGCCCATCTCAATGTGCCTTCTCTGGAAGAGGAAAAAGGTACTCCATCTTCATTAAGTAAAACTGTGGTTACCGATCTCCTAAAGAAGGGGCTCAATTTCAACGGACTAATTTTTACTGATGCGTTGAACATGAAAGGAGCTTCTAACTTCAGTAATCCAGGAGATATTGATTTGGCTGCTTTTCTTGCAGGTAACGATGTTCTGCTAATTTCTGAAGACGTCCCGAAGGGAATTCAGAAAATAACAGAAGCTTATAATGATGGAATTATAAGCGAGCAACGATTAAGCCATTCGGTTAAGAAAATTTTATTTGCAAAATATAAGGTAGGACTTAATGACTATGAGCCCATAAATTCTGCATTTCTTGTTTCTGAATTGCATAGTGTTCGTGATGATGCACTTTTTGAAAAACTAACAGAAAGTTCCATTACTGTTCTAAAGAACAACATGGGGCTTTTGCCATTTAAAAAATTGGCAAAGAAGAAATTTGCTTACGTCAACCTTGGAGATGGGGATGGCAGTGCATTTCTTTCCCAGCTTAGAAAATATACAAAAGTGGACTGGGTAAGTGCTGTAAACCTGGAAAGTTTACTCCAGAGACTTGAAGAATATGATAGGGTTATTATAGGTTTTCATAAAGAGGATGACAATCCCTGGACTTCTTATAAATTTTCAAACCGGGAAATACGCTGGCTTTATGAAATTGCCAGAAGAAACAGCACGGTGCTGAATGTTTTTGCCAGGCCGTATGCTTTATTGGATATTCCCACTTTCACAGATATGGAAGGTGTGGTAGTTGGTTATCAGAATAATGAAATTGCACAGCAAAAGGTTGCACAGATGCTGTTTGGAGCTGTAAAGGCCAGGGGAAAGCTGCCGGTTAGTATTGGTGACGAGTTTCCTGAAGGCTCGGGTCTTAGGAGCAAGGAACTTAATCGGCTAAGTTATGGTGTCCCGGAAACAGTAGGCATTAATTCCTATAAATTAAAGAAAATTGATTCGATTATTAGTGAAGCAATAGAAAAGAAGATGACTCCCGGAGCTCAAATTTTGATTGCGCGCAAAGGCAAAGTAATTTATAATCGCAATTTTGGTTATCAGACGTATGAAGAAGAGCTTCCGGTAACTGATACTACTGTTTACGATCTCGCTTCCTTAACAAAGATTCTGGCTACTTTACCTTTGGTGATGGAACAGGAGGAGAAGGGAATTATAAGTTTTGACACCAAGCTTGGAGAAATGTTATCCGTTTTTCAGAATTCCAATAAGGAAAATATCAGGTTACAGGATATGCTAATGCATTATGCCCGTCTGAAAGTATGGATACCTTTTTACATTTCGACACTGGACAAAACAACACGGAAACCTTCAGACTTGTACTACAGTAAGGTTCCTTCCGAAGCATTTAATACACATGTTGCCAGGGATATGTATATTCGAAATGATGCTCAGGATACTATTTTGGCCGTTATAAGGGATAGTGATCTTGAGAGGAAAAAGGAATACAAGTACAGTGATTTACCTTTTTACATCCTTAAGTACTACCTGGAGAGTTACTACAATACGACTTTAAATAGTCTTACCCAGGAAAGATTTTACAGGCCTTTGGGAGCGAATTATACAGGGTATCTTCCTGCGACTCGTTTTGGACTGGACCAGATAGCACCTACAGAAAATGACAAATTGTGGAGGGCGCAAAAGGTGCACGGATACGTTCATGACCAGGGAGCCGCTATGCAGGGTGGTATCGGTGGCCATGCAGGTTTGTTTAGTAATGCAAATGACGTAGCCAAAATCATGCAAATGTACATGAATGGAGGAAGTTATGGTGGAGAAAAATTCTTTGAACCTGAAACCATTTCAAAATTCAATACCTGTTATTATTGCGAAAAGAATGTAAGAAGAGGAGTGGGTTTCGACAAACCACAACTGGGTAATGTTGGCCCTACATGTGGTTGTGTTTCTTTAACCAGTTTTGGACATACCGGATTCACAGGAACTTTAGCATGGGCAGACCCGGAGGAAGAAATAATATATGTATTTTTGTCCAATCGCACTTATCCCGATTCCAATAACCGGAAACTGATAAGAGAGGATATCAGATCCAAAATACAGGAAGTGATATACGAAGCTATAGATTTTTAATTAAGAAAAATACTTAGCGAAAACTGGCTTTTTAGAGAGCTCTTTATTAAAGTAGAATCAATGAGAATTGCTATTGTTTGTTACCCCACATTTGGTGGGAGTGGAGTAGTCGCTACAGAACTGGGACTTGCACTTTCGCGAAGGGGACACGAGATACACTTTATCACTTACAAACAACCTGTAAGACTGGATCAGCTTTCCAGCAATGTCAGGTTTCATGAGGTACACGTACCGGAATATCCGTTGTTTCATTATCAGCCTTATGAGCTGGCGCTAAGCAGCAAGCTCGTAAATATGGTAAAACTCCATAAAATCGAACTTTTGCATGTTCACTATGCAATTCCGCATGCTTATGCAGGATACATGGCAAAAAAAATGTTGGAGGAAGAAGGTATTTTCATTCCTATGGTCACTACGCTTCACGGAACCGATATTACCCTGGTAGGAAGGCATCCATTTTACAAACCTGCAGTTAAATTCAGTATTAATAATAGTGATGTGGTAACTTCGGTTTCTCAAAGTCTTAAAGAAGATACTCTTAAGTCCTTTGAAATTACCAAAGAGATACAAGTAGTTCCTAACTTTATAGATGTTACTAAATATAAGCGGAAAACGTTTACCGATTGTCAGCGTGAAATGATGGCTTTGGAAGATGAAAAGATCGTTACCCACATTAGCAACTTCAGAAAAGTTAAACGCATAGACGATGTGATTAAAATTTTCTTTGAAATTCAGAAGAAGGTGAAATCCAGGCTTATGATGGTGGGGGAAGGGCCTGAAAAAGAAACAGCAGAAGAAATGGTGAAAGAACTAGGGATCCTGGATAAGGTAATGTTCCTGGGAGAGAGTCATGAGATAGATAAAATCCTTTGTTTTTCAGATTTATTTTTGCTGCCTTCAGAAAAAGAAAGTTTTGGATTGGCAGCTTTAGAAGCCATGGTGAATAGTGTTCCAGTTATTTCGACAAATACCGGAGGTTTGCCTGAAGTAAATATACATGGTGTAACCGGATATTTAAATGATGTTGGTGATATAAAGAAAATGTCAGAAGATGCAATTTCTCTTTTATCAGATGAAGATAAACTGGACGAGTTCAAGGAAAATGCACGCCGTGAATCACAGAAGTTCGATATACAAAATATCGTTCCACAGTATGAAAACCTTTATCAAAGGCTTTTAGAAAAAGCCAATGTAACGACCTAATATTTTCAGATAGCTTTTATTGTATTAAATTTAAAGACTTCTCTTATGATAAAGAAGATTTACCAGCCTTTTTCTGTGGTGGTAAATCTTCTTCAGGTTATGTGCGTACCATTATAAACCACATTGCAGTGTTTATTTTTACATCATGGTCCCTTAATAAAGGTTTATTTAATTTTGCCTTACATCACTACACTACTTATTCAATCCTGAATGGCGATGCAGGCAGTCCTTCCTTATTTTTCAGGTTTGGATTGTCAGGATTATTTGCCCAGGCGTAACGGACGTACTTTGGATTGGGAACTTCATCACTCCATACGATCACTTTGTTACCTTCTATCTTTGCGTTTGCCCAAACAAATTTTTTATCCTCTCCAGCAATTGCGAATTCACTTAATTCTTCACCATCATTTGTATTCAGACCACTACCCACATTAGTAAATGAAATAACTACTTTGTTTCCATTAATTTTATGATCTTTATAAATAGGGCCAGAGTAGACAATATCTTCTCCGTAAGCAAGCTTTTGTGCCGCAAGAGCCATTCGCACGCCCACGTCTTTCTTATTATCGGGGTGAATGTCATTCCATTCTCCCAAATCTATATTTACTGTCATGGCAGTATTTGGGGAAGAGAGCGCCTTTAGCTGGGATTCTCTTAGCTCAGCCCAATTGCTCTCGGAAGGCAAATAAGATACATCCATAAAATTGGGTAGCTGCGCATAGATAAATGGAATATTAGGCGAATGGAAAATTTCTCTCCAGCCATTAATGAGGGAATGCATATAATCCTCATAAATTTTTGGGTTTCCTGAATTGCTCTCTCCCTGGTACCACAAAATACCTTTTAAAGGAAGTTCTGTGAAAGGAGCCACCATGGCATTGTATAAGGCAGTAGGTTCGTTCTGAGGATTTATTCTTCTTGGTCGTGGCTCATCGTTGTCCCTTCTTGAAATAGAGGAGTAATCTACCGGAGCAAATACTTCTCCAACCTTGTACTTCCAGTAACCTTTAAGATCTACAGTGTCATTAGCGGTGAATATGTAATAAGGTTTGTCTGGGACAAAACCACCTTTACCGGAGTTATTGGTTACTCGTATAACAAAACTGTTCTTACCTTCTTTAAGCAAATTGGCCGGGACATCATATCTTCTTTGCGGATATTGATAGGTGGTATTACCCACATTTGTTCCATTGATATATAGCTCATCGGCATCCACAATTCGACCAAGGAAAACGGTAGCTTCTTTACCTGCCATAGATGCTGGCATTTCTATTTCTCTGCGGTACCAAACCACTCCGTTAAGATCTCCGGCTCCCTGATCTTCCCAATAACCCGGAATATTTATTCTTCGCCAGTTTTTGGGGATGAAATCTGGATCATACCATGGAATTTCCCCTGTTAAACCTTTGTCAGATGATTCTCTGGAGTTCTGATTAAAGGATGATCGGTTTCTCATTTGTTTATTCACAAATGCTGTATCCTTGTTTTCTTTAATAATTTTCAAAATTTCATTAAAATTTTGAAAGCCTTCTTCAGGTATCCAGGCTTCAATAGGTGTACCACCAACACTGGCGTTTATAAGACCAATTGGAATTTTATGTTTTTTATAAATCTCTTTTGCGAAGAAATATGCAACAGCAGAAAACGGTCTTACTTCGTCACCCACTGCTTTCTGCCATTCCCCACCGGGTAGATCTTGTTGAGGCCCCGATAGAGCGGTTGCCGTAGGTATTTTAAAGTGTCTTATTTCTGGATAACTGGCGGTAGCAATCTCCTTTTCATAAGTGACATCATGTATATCCATTTGATGTACCATGTTAGATTGTCCTGCAGCAAGCCAAACATCACCAATAAGTATATCCTTAACCTCAAGACGGTTTTTACCTGAAATTACCATCTTGTAGGGACCACCCGGTTTCATTTTTGGGAGACGAATATTCCAGTTCCCCTCTTGGGATGCCGTTGTTTTGTAGTTCTTTCCCATGAAAGACAGGGTGATTTCTTCATTGGGATCTGCCCATCCCCATACAGGAATTTCTGCATTTCTTTGCAGTACCAGCCCATCGCTAATAATTTGTGGAAGCTTTACTTCTGCGTAACATGTAGAATTAGAAACTGATAAGATGAAAGTAAAGAGGAAGAAAATGTATCTCATTGCTGTTATTTTTTCTGAATTTTTTTCTCAAAGATTGGAAAAGCTAATATTCTGTTTAGGATTAATTCATTGTGGACTGAGGAGGTCCTAAATAGGTATTATCAGTAACTTCCTTTTTACGTAATATAACTTTTTGAAGAACCAGCCCGGGATCTACTAAATAATATCTTATAGTGTGCTCACCAGATGACAGTTCCTTTTGAAATATGGCTTGTTTCATGATATTATCCGTTACGGCATTGTTCCACCACTCGGGATAGGTCCAATCTGCTGCTTTTGCATTTTGATGAAGATTCATAATTTGAGGCTCACCATCATCAATTGCGAATGCATAGAACAAGCCTTCGCCTTTTTGGAAATTGAGTGTTGGCGAAAACCAGGCCTCAAGATCATAAGTACCTGATTCCAGCAAGAATACTTCATATTCAAGATAAGGACTATTTTCTCCAGGCGTCTGCCTGACAGTTGTCACAGGCTTTGATGTGATACCAGAGCCAGTACGACCAAGGTTTGGAATAACTTCCCACAAAATACTTTCAGTTTCCTTTTTATTCTGAAAGTTTTCTGCAGTAATACTCACAATTCCTTTATTTTCAATAAAACCGGAGGCTTTATCCGGAACATCCATGTTCAACGGTATTTTAATGGTGAAATCGCGACCTCCTACTTCAGAAAGAACAATTTCACCTTCCTTTTGATCGGTGGGTACGTTGTTCCAGTCGATACTTAAATAAACCTTTTCCTCGAATTGCACAGCGCCTTTTTCAGAAGAAAGCTTTATCCAGTTATTCTTAGGTGTTACGGTGTAATTTAACTGTTCAGTGCCTGTATTATAAATTTCTAAATAGTAATTCTGATCATTAACAGGATCAAATGGAGTAAAACTTCTACTTCCAAAGCTGCCCCAGCGAGATCTCACACCACTTTCGAGCATATATCCTAATCCCGAAGCGCTTGGAACCTGAATATAAGAAACCTCTGGCATTCTATTAACTTCGGGATCGCTCCAACTGGTGTATCCCATATGTGTCTGTTTCATAATATGGTTCCATTTGCCACCTGCAAATTCATTATGTTCTTTCGTAAGTTCTGCATCTTTAAAGAAGAGTTCCTTAACCTTATCTGCATAAAAATTTGTTGAAGCTCTGTTCTGCAAACGGTATTGTCTGTTCTTAGCGGCCGCTACATACATTTCATTTAGGTTGGCATTCGCTTCAACAGGGTAAAGGACCAACTGATAATAAGCATCACGGGCCTCTTTTGGCAACTTATCTATTAATTCCCTAGCTTTTTCCAGTAGCGAGTTATAATTTGCAACCACCCGATCGGCCTCATTAAAACTTGTCAGACTATAAGTGTCAGGTTCCAGTAATTCAGGTTTTCTTCGGGCATTGTATTTTGTATAGCGAGCCAGAACATCTCCAATTTCTTCAGCGTATTTTCCACCAAATTGAGCATTAGCCCACCTGGTGTAATACTCAGGAAGATTCTTTGAAGTAATAGCGTCAGGGTTCCAGGCATAATCTAAAAAGAAATTAATAGGGAGATCCATCGGTTTTAAGTCTCCAACATTTACCAGCCAGATTTCCTCAACTCCATGTTCGTAGGTTAGCCGCATTTGTTCCCATACCCTTTCAATTTGTACAGTGTTAAGCCATTTGTAGCTTCTCGGTCCACCCACAAAATCGAAGTGATAATACATTCCATAACCTCCTTTTCTGGGCTCTGCATCAGGGGAGGGGAGTATACGGACATGCCCCCAGTTGTCATCGCAAAGTAAGAGAGTCACATCTTCAGGAACTTCCATTCCTTTATCATAATAATCCTGAACCTCTTTATACAATGCCCACACCTGTGGAGTTTCTTCCGCAGCTTTACCGGTAATTTTAGCAATTATTTCTCGTTGGTCTTTTACAATTTGTTCAAGAAGTTCAATATTGGTACCCTCACCCATAGCTTCATCTCCATCTCCTCTCATAGCCAGGGTTACCACCTTTTCCTGTCCTTTTGTTCGTTCCATTCCTTCTTCCCAAAACTCCCGGAGTTTTTCAGGATTGGTTTCATAGTTCCATTCTCCTTCGCCATAACGATCCCATTCCACGTGTGCGCGCATTAATGGTTCGTGATGAGAAGTAGAGAGCACTATCCCCATTTCATCAGCTAAAGGTCCACTTAAAGGATCATCATCCCACAATGATTTGCCCCACATCGCCGGCCACAAATAGTTTCCTTTCATTCTAAGGATTAGCTCGAATACCTTTCCGTAAAACTGATGATTAAGACCACCAAACTTTTCCCGTGCCCAATCTGAGAGAGCGGGATCTTCATCATTAATAAAAATGCCTCTGTACTTTACTTTCGGTTCACCAGCGGTGTGAGTTCCAGATTTCACATAGATATTTTTGCGGGATTTTACAGGTGCATCAGCCCACCAGTACCAAGGAGAGACTCCCATTTTTTCAGAAAGCTCGAACATCCCGAAAATTGTTCCTCTTTTGTCGCTACCTGCTATAACAAGTGCATTTTCGACACCAGAAAATGGCGCTTCAACAGGGATAATGAGGAATTTCTCCCATGCCTCTTCTAGTTGAGAGACATCAATTTTTCCGGAGGCAACCAGATTATCTATTATTGTATTTTTGCCGACCGTACCTGCAATAATTAAATTTTCAGATAACTGCTTTTGTTCATTGTGCAGTTTTGCCTTTTTGCCTGATACCCGGCTTAGATCATTTTGAAAAAGCTTGGCTATTCTCAAAACCCCGGGATGATCTGTCTTACTAACCAAGATATCACTCGGCGTACCATCTTGAACAACGGCGAATTTTCCGGTGCGTTTACTCGTCGTTAAGAATGACGAAGGAGGAAAAGATTCTTCTGTAGAAATTACATGAACCCTATTTAAACTCTCATTGTATTGATCTGTTTGTGCTTTGCATTCACCGTATCTTGAAAACCATAATAGTAGAAACAATACCGGTAAATAACCTGAAAATGAAATTTTTTGATAAGGGAGCGTCATGTGTTTTAAAATTAGTGAAAAGCTAAAAATTATTATTAAATGCACTTCATAAGCCAGAGCTTTAGATTCTCAAGGCAGCTTTAGATCTCTATTCTCATGATGATAATTGCCAAAAAAAGACAATTACCTAAAGAGCCTGAATATAGAGAAAATTTTAGGAAAAGCTTCAAAATGCATAAAAAAAGCAAAAGCATTCCGTCTTCCCAATAGGTTCATTCTGTTAAGGAATAAATGGATCAATCTCAAAAGTTATGTGTGGATTGGACCAGTTATTCGTAGGTCACGGGATGTGTTCAGAGGCGTTTACCTATAAAATAGAAGGAAAATACAAGGTGAGGTTCACTCCGCTTAATATCGACGGCAAGGAACTGGCAACCACTTCCTAGACCAGCTTCAACAGCCCTTTTTTACAAACGGAAAATCCCTGGGGGTTGTAGATTTTATTGAATTTATCCATAGTTTTTACAGCTTTTAAAAAACCTATAAGTAAAATGACATTTTTGGATGCCTCTGTAATGTAGCCACAAATCCACAAATGTTGACCGAGCCTGAGGGCTGTGTGCTCGCCCTTTACTAGTCAGGCGAAATTAAGCATTGATAAAGATGTTTTTATAAAAGACGCTTCCGAAGAAAGAGGACTGGATTTTGTCATTTTTGACAGGGATGGTTTTTCTGGGAGTCTACAACATCAAATACATCTTTACTGATGTCCACTCCATAAATTTGATTATTTTTATTCATAAAAGCTGATTAAAAAAGGCCATCTATTTTGCTTTCCATAACTTGAAACCGAGATCAAAATGGCACTGTTTAAACCGAAATCACATCACACGGTGACTCGGAAATCGCTCAAATCTCCAGGTTTTTACATGTAAGATAACCTTACTCCTCTCTTTTGTTCTTTCTGATTAGTACTTATAAGGTAGGAAATCAGACTTAGAAGTATGAGTATGTTAAACTCTTGTTATACCTGTAACTTTTGATTTTTTCTTAACCTCATTTATTTGTAATAACTCTTATTTTAGGTATCCTAAACTCCCAATTTAGATATCCTATGGCTTTAAGATTTGAACCCATATTAGCAGAAGGTATTGCTCAAGTTTCATATTTTATATGTGATGAAAGTGCAGGGTGCGCAGCAGTAATTGATCCTCGTCCCGATGCCGATATTTACCTCCAAAAAGCACAGCAATATGGTGTACCTATTACTCATATTTTTGAAACTCATATCCATGCAGATTTTATGAGCGGGGCACGTGAGCTGGAAACCCGTTGCAAGGGAAGCGCTAAAATTTTTGTGAGTGTTGAAGGTGATGCCGCATATAATTTTGCACATGAACCTGTTCGGGAAGGAGATGAGTTCGAGTTCAGTCAAGTCAAAATAAGAGCTAAGCATACTCCTGGTCACACACCCGAACATTTATCCTATTTATTATCCGATAAGGATGAAGGAGAACCTTGGGGCATAATGACCGGGGATTCACTGTTCGTAGATTCTATAGGCCGACCAGATTTATTGGGTGATGAGAAGACTGATGAATTGACCCAGGACCTTTATAACACCATGCGGAAATTTTTCTGCAAGCTTGGGGATGAAGTAATTGTTTATCCGTGCCATGCAGCAGGCTCGGCTTGCGGTCCTGACATAGGTGACCGTATGAATACCACCATTGGATACGAGAAGAAACATAATCCATTCATGCAGATCGACACTTATGAACAATTTAAAAAAGCCATTCAGGATAGTGCGCCTCCCGTACCGACCCATTATCCTAAGATGAAAAAACTTAATGTTGAGGGACCAGAAACCTTTGGTCATACGCCTCACGTAAGGTCTTTAAGTGTAAATGAGTTTGAGGAAGAAATGAAGAACAAGGATACGATCATTATAGATACCCGGGATATGTTGGCTTTTGGAGGCGGCCATATAGAAGGTGCTCTTAACATAGGACAACGACCCATTCTCTCGGTTTGGGCCGGTTGGTTGATAGATACAAACGCACCTATTTTACTGGTCCTGCCCGAGGATAAGGATCTAGAGCGGGTCGTTACTCTGCTGTGGCGCACTGGATATACTAATTTTAAGGGCTATCTGGCAGGGAACATGCGTACCTGGCAAGAATCGGGTAAACCAATTAAAAAATTGCCCCAACTCAGTGTACATGAACTCAGTCAAAACAAAGGGCAATATCAGCCATTGGATGTACGTAAGAATAAGGAATGGCAAAATGGAAATATCCCTGATGCCACACATATATTTCTTGGCGAACTATCAAATAAGATCAGCAGGCTAGATAAAGGACAAAACCTTGCGGTGTATTGCGCCAGCGGCTATAGGGCCAGCATTGCTGCCAGCTTTTTACAAATAAAAGGATTTAAAAATGTTCACAGCATTCCCGGCAGCTTTAAGGCATGGAAGGCTGCGGATTTGCCAATTGAAAGTAAAACAGAAAATTAAAAAAAGTAAGAAACTATGGAAAAGGAAATTAAGAAAGTGAATGATGAAATTTCGGTGGCGGCTTTTGACCCTGAAGAAAACAGCTTTAAAAGCTTTGCCGAAAAAGGTTTTAAGTCGGTTATTAATTTGCAAACCGATGAAGAAGAGCAAAATGTTTCCCCAGAGAAAGAAGAAGCGCTGGCTAAGGATAATGATTTGGAATACAGGCATATTGGAGTATCCGAGGATAAGTTATCAGAAGCACTGGTCGATAATTTTAGACAGGAACTTGAAAACCTGCCCAAGCCGATTGTGGTTCATTGCAAATCCGGAAAGCGCTCTGGTGCCCTTGTGATGATGCATATCGGGTGTGATAAAGACATGTCTGGGGAAGAGGTAATAAAACAAGCGGAAGATATGGGATTTGAATGTGATGTGCCGGAACTGGAACAGTTCCTCAAGAAATATGTGAACGAGCATTGACCAACGTGCTACCTGATTTAAGTGTTTTGAGCGAGCTACTGAAAAGAGATAATTGCTAAAATAAATCTAGATTTATTGTAAATAATAATGTCCTTAAGGTATTTTTTTCCCATTTGAATTAGTAACTAAAGTTTAGAGCTTTATCTAAATAAAACCTTTAATGGGAAAGAAATTAAATTAAAAAATACATGGATTTTTAGCAAATTAAATGGAGCAACGGTGCTCGTAAATGAACCTGGAATAAATGAACCTGTGAGAACTATTATTTTATCAAATTTCGATCCGCTAAATATTTCGAAGTTTCCTCCATTGTGAAACTACCATGAGTAATGAGGAATTTGGAATCTCTTGAATTCTGAATTCTCTCTGCGAGAAGCTCCCGGTCTTTTAAAGTTATAAACCTGCTATCTTTCTGAAAAACTGCTTCAATGGAATAAGGAAACGAAACATTTGCCGATTTATAAAAAACTTCTAATTGAAATTTTCCTGCTGTTCTGGTTTAGCTCATCATCCAGCCCCTCAATGGGCTACCTGTCGTAACAATGTGTCACAACTGATTAGATTTGGGTATCGACATTGGAATGGATTTTTTTAAATTATTATGGTCGTGGTCTCGATTTTCATGATTAAAAAATAATGAAAAGAAAAAGTACGTGAGACAAAATTCGAATATAATTACCCTTTTATTTTTATCGAAGGCCCTGTAGTAAGTATACTCATAAGAATAGTTGGTGCCGGTGGTGGTTCCCTATAATTCCTGCACTTGTCTGATTTGCACAGTACATTTAAATAAGCTGTTGCTACTTCTCTTCTAATTATTGCGGTAAAATTTCTTATTGAATTATTGGTGATGTTGAAAATCTTGTAATTGACTGGATATTTCCTTCAATATTATAGGTCTATTTATTCTGGGAATATTTGTTGGAGATTACCTTAACAAGTTTATTAACGGGATTAGGATGGTTTGTGCTGGTAATGGGAGATTATATAATTTGGATAGAAATGTCTTGAGAAACATTTATTACTTTATGAACCTGATTTGGAAATTACGGTAGATATCATCTTACCCAATTAAGATTCCCTCACTGCCTTACTACTAATTCATGAAATTTAATTTTGGGTAAACAGAATTCCAACAATAACTATGGAGATCCCTATAATATCTGTAAGCATAATAGTATCGCCGAAGGCCAACCACGCCATAAACATTGTTACAGGTGGGCCGAGGTAGAATAAACTTGCTACACGAGTCGCGTCTAAACGTTCAATCAATAGCCACATTGCAACATAAGCACCAATGGAAACAGCCAAAATCAGCCATATCATTACTAGCGTAAAATTCGGCAACCACTCAACAGAAAAATCTTCTATATAAAGAGCAGGTAAAAACAAAACAAGCATCGTCGCAAAACTTTGGTAAAATAAAACCTGGTCAAGAGGTAATTTTTCTTTCTTATTTTCTAATTCCATTTTCCGTTGCATTAAGGTAGCAATAGTAATTGCTATAACAGACCCCAGAGGAATAAGATAACCAAATATAGAACTTGATTGGTTAAAATCTATACGAAAGGCTACAGTTAATACTACCCCCACAAAACCTATAATTAATCCCAACCATTGGTGTAAACTGATTTTTTCTTTGGTAACATAGCCGGAAAGAGCGCCAGTTGCCATAGGTTGTAGAGCAACTAAAAGTGCCACAATCCCTGCCGGGACGTTTTGGTCCAGAGCTAATAATGCACATGTAAGCCATACCCCATGGGCAAGAAATCCTATGAGCATATGTTGAGAGGCAGTTTTTAAACCGACCCACTTTAATTTTTTTTTTGTGAATAAGAAGAAAAATAGTATTACTGTTACTGCAAAATATCTCAAGAAAATCAAAGTAAATGGCCCCGTGTAAGGCAATCCGTATTCAGCCCCTATGAAACCAGAGTTCCATAATAGAACAAAAACCACGATTAGCCAGATTGTACTATTCTTCATAACTATATAAAAAAAGAGACTGTCTTTAAACAGCCCCTTTAAATTAATGATATCCAGTGCAAATTTTAATTTTCAATTCCTGCAGCAGAATTCGCAAGCATCTCCAAAGCATTGGATATTTGCTCAATTTGCTCTTGATTTCCTTCCATTTGATGCCTTTTTTTGAGGTATTCTGGAGAATTATAAGAAATGGTTACTGTGCCATCTTCACCTTCCCAAACCAACATTTTTTGCGGTAAGTCCAATGCAATACTTCTAGTAGATTGCATTAAAGGAGTTCCCAGGTTTGGATTGCCGAACATTATCACTTTTGTAGGGCGAAGATCTATTTCTACGCTTGCTGCATTTTCCTGATGATCCAGTTCAGCAACAATACTTAAATTTTCATTAGATTCAATGCTGGATTTTAAATTATTATAGGTCGTTTCAAAATTTAAACTGCTGTTAATACTTACAATTCCATCGTGTAACTCTACTTCCTGGGAACCGTTTTTTTTGGCTTCCGCATTAACCGCATTACTAACCAGGTTATTAAGTGCCTCAGCAATATTGGGTAAACTTTCAACATCTGCCACTTCGTAACGAGAAGCAAGATAATCAGTGCTGTTATATAAAGCAAAAACTTCACTTTCTTCTTCATAAAACAATACTCTCTGTGGAAGATCAAGCCCTGCTAACTGGTCTTCCTGCATAAGGGGAGTTCCCAATCTTGGGTTTCCGAAGAAAATGATTTGAGTAGGGGCAAGATCCATATTTACAGATGCCGCATTTTGGGAATGATTCAGTTCCTGCACAACACTTATATTTTCATTATCTCGAAGTGCAGTTTTTAAATTTGAATAGGAATTTTGAAAATTAACAGAACTCCTAAAATAAATCACGCCGGAAGCTGTCGGTGGATCCACAGTTTCGTCAGGAATAGATTTATTGTCATCATCATCAGAACAAGCTCCAACCATTAAAAACAGTACGAAAAGGAAGTTTAATTTTATCATAATTTTTAATTTTCACCTAATTTAAGACCTGATTAATAAACTCTCTTCTGGTTAACAAAACTTAACTCAATATTATTAATTTCTTTAAAAATTTCACCATAGTTAGACGCTTCGAAACCTATACCGCCATCTATAAAAGCTGGAGGTATTTTGCATTCGAAAGTTACCAATCTTGACTAACTGAAATGCTAGAAACCATTGAAAAATGCCTTTCCAATTATGAATTGATGTTTGCTGCGTTATTTGCAGGACAAAGTGAAGATAAACCAATTAGAGGAACTGCAGGTTACACACTAGCAGATAGCTTATGATCTAAATACTTCACCAGTTGTTATTTTAAGATTATTAAAAAAGCTGGAAATAGGAGGTAAAATTCTTTTACAACGGAATCAAATAGTTGTTCAGGACTTGTAAAAGAATAGGTCTGTAACTTTTGTTACTGCCTAACCTGAAAACCAAAGTTACTTTTGCTTGGAACTAATAAGAAAGAACTTTGGAATTAATTGACATTTTAGGATACTTCGGTGCGCTTGTAATAGGAATAACACTGGGCCTTATTGGAGGTGGTGGATCCATTCTGACAGTACCCGTCCTGGTTTATTTGTTATCTATAAATCCCGTCACAGCAACAGCATACTCTCTTTTTGTGGTAGGGGCTTCCTCTTTAGTAGGGGCAATAAATAATATGAAGAAAAAACTGGTGGATCTTCGTACTGCCACCGTTTTTGCTATTCCGGCATTTATAGCCGTCTATGGAACCAGAAAATATCTTGTACCTGCAATTCCCGACCATATTTTCACCCTTCGGGGCTTTGAAGTGACCAAAGATATAGGGATCATGTTGTTTTTTGCCATCATTATGGTAGTGGCTTCTATCTCCATGATCAAAGGTAACGGAAAGGAAGAATTGCAGGAAGTAAAAGTTAAGTATAACTATCCGTTGATCATCCTTGAAGGTGTTGTAGTAGGTATTCTAACCGGGATAGTAGGTGCAGGTGGCGGATTTTTAATTATTCCGGCTCTGGTTTTACTCGCTAAATTACCGATGAAAAAAGCAGTCGCAACTTCCCTGCTCATCATAGCGGTAAAGTCTCTCATAGGCTTCATAGGGGATGTGGAAAATCTTGAAATTGACTGGATATTCCTTATGATCTTTACCGGGATGTCTATTGCCGGAATCTTCCTGGGGGGCTATCTTAATAAATTCATTGATGGCGGAAAACTTAAAAAAAGCTTTGGCTGGTTTGTGCTGGTAATGGGTATCTACATTATTGGTAAAGAGTTGCTGTAAAGGCTCTTTCTAACTTCGGAAAAAAAAGAAATATTATGAAAGAATTCTGGAATGAACGATATAAAGAAGACGATTATGTCTACGGAAAAGATCCTAACAAATATCTGAAGGTAAAACTTAATAAAATAAAACCCGGCAGGATTCTTTTTCCTGCGGAAGGGGAAGGCAGAAATGCCGTGTTTGCAGCAAAGCTCGGATGGGATGTATCATCCTTTGATATAAGTATAGAAGGTAAGAAGAAGGCGCTGAGACTGGCTGAAGAAGAGGGCGTAATAATCAATTATCAAACTACAGATTCACCTGATCTTGCTTTTGCAGAAGAAAAATTTGATGTAATCGCTCTTGTTTACGCTCATTTTCCACCCGAAATACGCCGGGATTATTTTAATCTTTTTAAGCACATCCTTAAGAAGGGAGGGAAAGTGATTTTTGAAGGGTTTGGTTCAAAACATCCTGAATATCAAACGTTGAATCCTTCGGTAGGGGGACCAAAAGAAGAGAAAATTTTGTTTTCAGAAAAAGAAATACGAGAGGCTTTTCAAGAATTCAATTTTGAGGAGTTTTATGAAGGGGAAATAGTACTTAACGAAGGTAAATTCCATAAAGGCAAAGGTTATGTGATTAGGTTTGTAGCTGAAAAGAAAAGCTAAGAATTACATAACTTTAAAAGTAAAAAGGTGTCCCGGAGGATGCATTTTTTGTTATTACAAGTGTAACTTATGTTGCAGCCTGGATCAACCCCACAGCGTATATTTGATAAAATTAAAAGAAATATAAATAATGATCTTCAAATTTTAGAAAATAAAATGAAGACAAGTAGAACAGTACAAAATTTAAGGTGTGGAGGATGTATGAATACCCTCCTACGAAGCTTTCAGAAATAGAAAACATACAAAATGTACAGGTGGAAAAAGCGTCTTCTTCAGTAACATTCAGTTACCGGGAACCTGAAGATGTATTTAAAGTGAAAGAGAAATTGAGGAAGCTGGGATATCCTGCTGTAGATGCTAAGAATTCCCTGGCCTCCAAAGCCATTTCTGTAACAAGTTGTGCGACTGGGAAATTGTAAGAGTCCGGAACAGGTCTTCAAAAATTTTTTTTTTTAATTTTTATTATGAAAAAAAAGGCGAAAAAAAATTTAATTGAATACGGAATCATATTTGCCATTTTCGGCGGGTTATATATAACAGAATTACATACAGAAGTGTTGGGATTCCTTCAGCGGGGAATACTTGCAACAGGATTAATGGATCCCGATCTTGACAAAAGTGCAGATCTTGCTGTAAATAAAACCAATTCCAAAGCAGATTTTTCAATGAGCCTTATCAATTCCAAAGGTGAAAAAGTGGCTATGGAAGATTTAAGAGGGAAAATAATCTTTATGAACCTATGGGCAACCTGGTGTCCCCCTTGTGTTGCCGAAATGCCCGGGATCAACAAGCTTTACCAGGATGTGGATAAAGATAAAGTCGCTTTTATCATGTTGTCCCTGGACCAGGATTTTCAAAAAGCTATAGACTATAACGAAAAGAAAGGCTATGATTTCGAGGTTTACAGGCCCACCGGAGCCATTCCCCAGATGTATAACTCACAAAGCATTCCTACCACTTACATGATCGATGCGAACGGAAATCTCGTACTGACCCATATGGGAATGGGAGATTATAACACCAAGGACTTCAAGAAATTCCTTAAAGAGCAATACTAGGTTAAAGGCAGTAAGAACTTGTTTCCTTCCTGCTCTCTTTTAGCCTTTCCAAATTTCCGGGTTGCTATTAGTGCCTTTTGGCTGTCTATTCGAAAGGAACGTCGCCTGGTAAGTAAGTTTTTGGCGGGATTTCAGGTAGTACTGGTATTGTTTTCTGCACTATATGCATAACTCTTTACTGCTATTACTAATATATTCTCACATTGATAAAAAACTGTGCCTGCCACTATATGTAATAAAATAATGAATCTATATACCAATTGGTTAAGAAACTCCTTTAAAAACTACTTATGTGTAACTTTGGTTACATTGCTTAATAAAATTTTTATTTAATTTTCAATAAAACAAAATTTTATATATGGCAACACATTATCAAATTTTAATTATTGGAGGAGGTACCGCAGGTGTCATGACCGCAGCACAACTTCTTAAAATCAAAAAATCTCGGAAAATTGCTATTATTGAGCCAGCTGATACTCATTATTATCAGCCTGCCTGGACCCTTGTAGGTGCTGGCACCTATGACTATGAGAAAACAGGGAAACCTATGGCAGAAGTAATGCCTGATGGTGCTAAGTGGATCAAGGATAAAGCTACAGCTTTCGATCCCGAAAATAATTCCGTAAGTACAGCCAGTTCTGGCAAAATTACTTACGATTATCTCATTGTTGCACCTGGATTAGCTTACGATTTCAGTTTGGTTCCAGGGTTGGGGAATGCAATTGATAAAGGAGTGGTATGTAGTAATTACACAGATCCTAAACATACCTGGGATGTAATCAAAAACTTTAAAGGAGGTACTGCATTATTTACGCAACCTACAACCCCAATTAAATGCGGTGGGGCCCCACAAAAAATAATGTATTTGGCCGAGAGTCATTGGGCAAAAAGCGAGACACGTTCAAAAACCAATATTGTTTTTGCCACCGCAGGATCGGTAATCTTTGGCGTAAAAGAAATAGCTAAAACCTTAATGGAGGTTGTAGATAGAAAAGATATCAATTTACGTTTTGGTTATCAACTAAAGAAAGTAGATGGAGCAAATAAGATTGCCTGGTATTCATATGCAGAGCATGAAAAAGAAATTAATCATAAGAGTATAAAAATTGAAAAGGATGGTGATTTAACAGGAGTCCATTATGATATGTTACATACCGCACCACCAAGTGTGTCACCAGAGTTTGTGCGAAAGTCTACATTGGTAAACGATGCAGGTTGGCTGGATGTGGATAAAAATACGATGCAGCACAATAAATACGCAAACATTTTTGGTCTTGGCGACGTAGCTGGATTGCCTACTGCTAAAACAGGTGCAGCTATAAGAAAACAAGTTCCTGTGGCAGTAGATAATCTTGAATTGCTTATCAAGCACGATAAAATTGGAAGCAAATCGTACAACGGCTACTCATCTTGTCCATTAGTTACCGACTATGGAAAAATGGTACTGGCAGAATTCGACTATGATAACAACTTTACGCCAGACCCCAAATTAAAAAGTTTGTTTATTTCAGATAGCTCAAAAGAACATTGGCGTTTGTGGATGTTAAAAAAATATGGCCTTCCCTATCTATACTGGAATAAAATGCTGAAAGGTAAGGATGTATAGCATTGGGTAAGCAGGAAATAAAAAAGCTTTTGTTAGTATGTATATTATGTAATATTAACTTCTATTCTTTTGAGCTAATACATGTCCACTAAAACAATAAAGAAGATATTTTTGAGTTGATGTGGCTTACATTAACTTTATACTACTTTATAGCCACTTGGCAATAATAAATTGAGTACTGCTAGGCCGGTATTATGCGAGGTAAGAATCTTCTCTAAAAAATTTCCAAAAATTGTTCTTCGCACTTTTTGTGTTGGTATTAATTCCAATCTAATGATTTGGAATTGAAGTTACCTTAAGATTTTCTGCTCAAGTTTTCAGTAAAGATGTTTTTAAAAAGCTATTTGAACAAATACCGAAATGAAATTTAAAAATGGAAAAGAACCAAATTATGTAGTGTTATAACCAGCACTTGTCCTATTTGCCAGTTAACATATTTTTCTCCTTGAGTTAAAGAATTCTCAATTTAATTGTAAATTATTTACACTGTAGGTAGTATGTATTTAAATTAGAATTAAAATCAAAATTTTCTCTTATGAAGAATTTCACCTACACCTTGACCTTTGTATTTGGTTTATTAATCATTTCTTGTGGCGAAGATCGCCAGTCAGATACAGAAGTTCCCGGCAGAGAGGAAATAACAAAAACAGATGTGCTGGAAACAGGTTCTGCGGCTCTTCAAAAAAAAGGACCGTTTGATCCTATGAACATTTACCTGGTGGGTTTTCATCCCATGAAGGAGGATCCTTTTCATCAAATGGAGGCTCATCATTTTTGTACCCAAGTAAATGAGGATTTTGCCCAGTGTGCATTGTTTGATGGCAATACCGAAGACGCTAAACTTACAGGTATTGAATATATCATATCTGAAAAGTTATTCGAAACTCTTCCAGAAGAGGAAAGAAAATACTGGCACCCCCATAATTATGAAATACTTTCTGGACAATTGGTTGCCCCAGGTTTACCAGATGTTGCCGATAAGGAGCTGATGGAAAGTAAGATGAATAGCTATGGCAAAACCTGGCATGTTTGGAGTACAGGAACTGCAGGGGGAGAAGGGGAAAAAATCCCTTTGGGAGATCCTATGCTGGCATGGTCATTCAATCGGGACGGTGAAGCAAAACCTGGATTAGTTGAAGAACGGGATAAAAAAATGGATATCGACAGTAGAGAGAAACGAGAGGAGCGAAAAGATCTTATTCCTCAAGCCAAGCCTCAGGAAGGAGTAGATGCTTTGAAAGGAGAATTTCCACGTCCTACTCAGCCTATACCGGGGGTAGAAAGTAAAAAATCGTCAAAGAACTGACAAGTTAGACAGTTGGCACCTAGAAAGGCATCAGGGGTTTCGAAAATAGATGAAGGTGATGCTTGCTCAAAAGAACTACTTCGCTAAAGAGTATTTAGCAACTTGTAAATTACACATGCATGAAAAATTTCGTTAGGTCTATGGTGAATAAAGGTGGACGTACGCTACGCATAATCGTAGGTTTAGTATTAATTGCGGTTGGCGCATTCTTTTCAGCCGATATTAAGTGGACATTAATTTTAATTGGGATCATACCTTTGGCAGCCGGTCTTTTTGACTTTTGTTTACTGGCCCCCTTGATGGGTTACAACTTAAATGGGCGAAAAACACGATCCAAGGTAAATAATTAAACTAGGCCAGACAAAATTGAAAATTATAGTCTGTGCCATTAATGTTTTTTAAAATTATAATAAATTGAAATTTACTCGTATTGAATGATTATTTCTCCCATGTTTTCAGGACCTGAAATAACTCCTAATCTCGAAATTTTTCGACGACAGATTCATTTAGTTGAATTTTCTTTTTCATTATATTTTTGCCATTCCCCAGTTCATCATATCGATGAAGCCCATTCAGCATGCCGGTGTGCGTTACTACGCTATAATACTTTTGAAATTCCAGATCTTCCCCCTGCACCTTCACATTACTAATTCGGTTTCCTATAGGTTGGGAAAAATTTAGAGTATAGCTTATCCCGCTACTTTGGAGTAGTCCGCCTACTATTTCATATTTCTCTTCAGATTTTAGGTTAAATGCGGTCTGCTCCAGGGTTGCCTTGATCTGCTTTCCGGTAAGGCTAAGTGTGGTAACTTTTGGAGGATGTGGAATCAAAGTGTACAAATCCTCCCTGATAACCTCATCCTGCAGGGAAATTCCATATCCTACCCCGGGCAAAAAGGAAATTTGGGCATCATATTCCTTCCGAAGCAAATTTCCAACCAGTTTATCAAACGGACTTTCGCTTTTGTATTGCCTTTGGATCACCTCTGTTGCTGTTGCTATCTTCTCCTTCAGGCTGTCACGGTGAGGAGCCCGAAGCTTTTGAATAAGGCTTTCCATTTCCGGGTCCTTTTTATAATCACTCAACCACAGAAAATGATGTTGTGTATCCACTCCAATTAATTTGCGGTCTTTGATCTTTAGCTGAATCTCTCCTAACACCGCGGCATTTGCAAATGCCTGTAGAATGTAGGTGTTGTTTATTTTTTCAGGGTGTGGCTATGTCCTCCTAAAACGAGATCTATCTCACGAAATTCTTCAGCAGTCAATCTTTCGACAGGAGTTCCCTGATGCGAAAGCAGTACAACTATATCTGCCTTTTCCCTAAGCTCCGGCAAAATTTCTTGTAACACCTCATTTCCGCGGCGAAATTTCAGATCTTTCATATTTTCTGGATTGCCTGTAAGTTTGGTATTGTGGTATCCTAATGAAAGAATTGCAATTTTAGTTCCTTCCACTTCTTTTAAAATATATGGATTATTGAAGATGCTTTTTCCTGTGCGCACATCCTCAATATTCGCAGCACCAAAAGGAAATCCGGCAAGTTGCATTAATTCTTCTGTACGCTCTCTGCCGTAGTCAAAATCATGATTACCAAGAGCGAGATAGTCATAATCTAATGCTTTCATCATTCTAATTACTGCTTCGCCTTGAGTTAAATTCCCAAGAAGATCATCACTAAAAGTATCTCCCGAATCCAGCAGAAGGACATTATCGGAATTCTTTAAATTTCTAACTTCTTTTATAGCTGTCGCCAATACGGCAAAACCTCCTATTTGAGCCTCTTTAATAAAGGTAAATGACGAATCTGCTCCGGGGTCTCCTGTTTGGGAGGTGGCACTTCCCGTGGTGGTCAAAAATGGCATATAATTGCCGTGGATATCATTAGTGTGCAGTATGGTAATAATTTGATTAGGCTGCTTTTCAATAGCGGTTTTGCTGTTCTGTGCGTTGACGCTAAAAAACGCTAATCCTATTAACATACTTAAAATCCTGGTCTTCCTTATCCTTTTCATTTCATCACGTTTTTTGGATCCCTTAATTTAAATCTTAAATAAAAAAAGCCTGCCAAATTCTTGTTACAAAAAGGCAGACTTTTATAAATTTTAATCCGTTACTGAAACTTATAATTTGTCTCAGGTACTGTCGAAAAAGAATACTCCCCAAGGTACTCACAGTATGCCCGTCCTTCCAGTATTGGAGAGACCGGTGAATTCTTTTGAAGATATTCCTCAACCACATCGTGAATGGTGTAATCTTTTACCTCTACATCTTCCACATCAGGAATACGACATAGATTATCAATAGGGTCACCGGGACGTACACAGGCAGAGATGGTGTAGTATTCATCCATCTGCATTTCTTCTCCTTTGATCGTTATGGATTGAACTCGTTCTCCTTTATTTCCCTGACTGTTGAAATCGACCTCCATTCCGGAGAACCTTACCAGCCATCCGCCAAAGCGTTCAGTAGGAACTTGTGCAAAAGCGTTATGCATTTCCCGTTCCAGCCAGTCCTTCACCTGTTGTCCGGTAACTTTTCCGGTCTTTACTTTCTCATTTACGGGAAGTAAATTCCACAAATTCGCACGGGTAATAGGCGCAGGTTTTCCGTTTTCGGGAACTATGGGATTCCCAAACCTGAATCCGTTGGAGATGGAAATATCGGCTCCGGTTTTCCATCTGGCAGCATCGGTAATCATATTATCCATTGGATTTTCCACCGTAAGATATCTGTAAATGGGGGTGGCTGTATATCCTACCACAGTCTCGAGGTGCTCTTCGTAAGGTTCCTTGGCTTTATCAACCAACTGCTGAAGCTCAGGATCTGCGGGATAAACATCGGGGTCTACATCCATAAGTTCGTACTCATCCCCCACCAGCTTTCCATCTACAAAATGCAATGTCAGTTTACCGACGAAAGAGCCGAAAGCCCCCGGTTCACTTACCTTGGCATATTCCCCCTGGATAAGTTCCCGCACCCGCTCGTGCGTATCGTTCCCCAGGATGTAATCCACATCTTTTGACATTTCCTAGTTTGCAAGATCCACCTGTTTAAAAACCCCCATGTGGGTTACCAGGAAAAGCACATCTACTTCTTCCTCGTTTTTAACGCTCGTAATAAGCTCCTTTACCTCATCCTCGATCCCGCTAAAGGTCATTCCTTCACTAAAAATAGGATTTTGCCGCACCGGCACATCAGGATCATTAATTCCAATAAATCCAATTTTCACTCCTTCTATTTCCTTTGTCCAGTAGGGAGGAAAAAGTTCCTTTCCATCTTCTTCATGGAACATATTCTGGGCGATCACCGGAGTATTGTAATTGGTCATTATATCCATCATTCTGTCTTTTCCATAAACTACTTCCCAGTTTCCGGGGATGACCACGTCATAGCCCATGTTACTGATGATCTCCGGGAAAATTCGTCCTTCAGAAAGTGCGGCATAACCGCTACCCTGGATGAGATCTCCTCCGTCAACGATCACTGTACGTCCGGGATTTTTTTGACGCTCTTCCTTAAATAGGGTTTTTATATTGGCCAAACCGCCTCTTTCCTTAAACACGATCTGCTCATTTTCCCAAAACAATTCGGGGTGCGGATCAAGCTGTCCGTGGATATCTGCTGTCTGCAAGACCGTGATACTTAGCGTGTCTTTTGCTGTCTCTTTATTATCTGAATTCCCTCCTGTTACCTGGTTACAGGATGTAAAACTTATAATTCCCAATACTGCCAGGATCCATAAGGATATGTTCAAATTAAATTTCATAAATGTTTTTTTATAGTTGTAAGCTGTAATAATTTTTATTTTTCTGTAGCTGAATAAGGTGTGTATAAGCGTGATCCACCACCTGTATGTATTCGTGCAATTCAGATTGATCTATCCCCAATCTCTCCAGAGAGATCTTACAAACCGAGATGCTAACCCCTGCAGCTTTGGCTTTGCCGGTGTAGGTTTCCATCTCTTCCTTATTTGTAAGCCCTTTCACGTTGGATCCATACATCACGATCTGGAAGTCGCCATATTTAGCCCCGTCCTCTTTTTTTAAAGCTTCGGCCGTTAGAATGATTGGCTGTAGTTGTGGGATCTTGGTGGTTGAAACCACGTAATTGTTCCTGTCTCCCTGCGGACTATTTTGTGCATTACCGCTAATTCCCAGCATTATAAGCACCAATAAAATTCCTATTGATCTTTTCATAATCTCCCTTTTTTAAAGTGAAATGCTGGTGTAACCTTTCTTTTGTAGCTGAAGGTTGTATAGGATCCCATTCTCGACAACGCGAAATTTCGGGGAAATATCCTTCCGGTCCACTCCAAATTTATTCAGAGAGAATCCACAGGCAACAAGCTCAACATTGTGTTCTTTAGCTTTATTGATATATTTCTGCATCATTTCTTTATCGGTAAGCTCCTTTACGGTTTGTCCGCAAATAATCACCTCGAATTTTCCGAAGTTTTTGCCGTCTTCTTCAGCTAAAGTTTCAGCAGTTAAAAAGATGGGTTCTAGCTGAGGGATCTTCTTTGTGAGGACCACATAATTTTCCTTTTCATGCTGTGCCTGTGCCTGGATAGGATTGGCAAATAAGGTAAGAAGGAGTACGATACTGCTTAAAAAATATATTTTCATAGTTATTTGTTTTTTACGCTCAATTCTGGTTGAGCAGGGTTTGTTTCTGTTATTGTTTCTTTGGTAAAGTCGTTTATAATAAAAAAGAGGAGTCCGCCCATGATGGCCACATTTTTAAATAATGGTCCCAAGGTGTGCACCTGTCCTACCTGTACTGTTATTGTTATAGGAATGAGTACTGCCAGCAGGATCACTGCAGCCCACCTGGTCTGGAATCCTACTAAAAAGGCCAGCCCTGCCACAAGCATGGCAATACCTGAAAGGATTACCAACAATTCGGGATCGCCAAATATATAGGCAAAGCCTTTAAAACTGGCGCTGTCAATTCTATTTGCCGTTTGCTCTACATTCATAAGGTGATTTGAACTTGCAAGGAGGAATATTCCGCTAAGCATAATTCTTAATACCTGAATGGAGCGACGGCTTACTGAAATATGCGTCGTCATAATAAAAAAGGTTATGGTTCAGAACTTTTCAGTATCTGAAAAAAATTGAATTAAATCTAAGTTTGAAACCGGAAGTAAGGCTTAGGCTCGTGGGGGTGGGTAGAACCTCTCTATAGCAGATTCAGGCAGTGAAGGAGTGTGGTGTGCATATGTCTGGGTCTCTTCGGTAATGATCCCGGAATCCCAGTTAAAAAATTCAAATTGAAAAGGGGCATTACAAAAGAAACTGAAAGTAAGATCAAAAGATCCCGTATCTTCAGCTAAAGCTTCGGTGATATTGTTGCCCTGGGTATTTATATTCTGCTTTTTGCAGAAGGGATTTACATATGCGACCTCATCTGCATCAAAAAAGACTGCCAGTAATTTAGAGTCCATCACTAGAAATTTTCCGAAGAAAATCACCGCAAAGAAGATCGCTATGTAAGAGTTTAGGTTCATACGAATTTCAAAAATAGGAATTTTGATCTTAATCTATGTGACCTATGTTACACAAGCAGGTGCGTAACTTTTGTTACTGAAGTTAAGTTTGGAATTGGAGAGCTTTGCAGCAAATCTAATTTAATATATGAAGTCCAAAATAATTATTTTCTTATTGCTTTTTACTCAATTCACCCTCTTCTCCCAGGAGCATACAAAAAATGATCACCGGGAGAACCGGTTAGGGAACATTATAAGGGAAGGCACCGTACACGGTCATATCCGTAATTTTTTTATGACAACTATAAATCGTGAAGATCTTACAAGTTATTATACAAATGCCACAGGTGGGGCTATTGGATTTACCACCGGTAATTGTAAAGGATTTGAAATAGGGGTGAAGGGTATTATTACTTTTAAAACCTTTGGCAGTGATCTTGGCTTGGAAGATCCAATAACCGGGGCAAATGCAAAATGGGAGTATGAACTTTATGATGTATTAAATCAAGGAAACTTTAACGACTTAGACAGGCTGGAGGAACTTTTTATACGCTACAGGTTTGGAAATTCCTATATCTCCTATGGTAAGCTGGAAACAGAATATACTCCTTTGCTCAACCACAGTGACGGGAGGATGAAACCTTTCGCGCACCGGGGGTTTTGGGGATATTTTACTTTAAATCCACAACACACTATCAACATTGGATGGCTGGATGGAGTATCTCCCCGTTCTACAACAGAGTGGTTTGACCTGGAGGAAGGGATAGGACTGTTCTTCAACGGGTTCCAGCCCAACGGGGAGAGGGCAAATTATCATGAAATTTATTCTGTGAATGGCATAGGGGTCTTTAATTATAATTATCAAATTAAAAATTTAAATCTGGCAATTTATAATGTCTTCATCGATAAATTACATAATACAGTATGGACAGAAGCAAATTATATATATGATGGTTTTAATCTTGGATTACAGTATGTTTATCAAACACCTATGAATTTTTCTCAAGATCTGGAGTACCAAAACCGCTATATACAGCCAGATGAGAGGGGACAGGTTCTAAGTTCGCAGCTGGGATGGGGAAATAATAGATTTAATTTTGCCTTTGCTTATACCCACGCTTTTGATACCGGGCGTTTTCTTTTTCCTAAAGAACTGGGGAGGGACAGGTTTTTTACCTCCATTTCAAGATCCAGACTGGAAGGATTAGGAGCTGCCAATGTTTATACACTTAAAGGTGGATTTCTGCTTCCACGACCAGATTTACATTTTGGTGTAGAACTGCAACAGGTCACAGGAACAACTACCGGAGATTTCCAGTTTAATAAATATAATGTAGATGAATCTTTCCAGATCAATACGCATTTGACTTATGTAGTAAATGGTTTCTTAGACGGGCTTAGTTTCGACCTTCTGTGGGTGTACCGCGGAAATCAAAATACCAGGGATGCAAAAATTATTTTTAACAAGAGTAATTTTAATCAGATAAATTTTGTGACAAATTTCATTTTTTAAAAACCACATTACCCGGAATACATCATTTCAATTAAGGTGGATAACAATATAGATGAAAACTGAAGATATAAAACTGGGACTGAAAGAGAATTGGAAGCAATTCACCCTGCTCGTCATTATTAATGCCTTTGTGGGAGGAATGGTGGGACTGGAACGGAGTATCCTTCCGGAAATAGCTGAAAAAGAATTTGAAATGGCTGCCACCTCTGGAATTCTGTCTTTTATAATAGTTTTTGGGATTTTAAAGGCCATTTCCAATTATTATGCAGGAACACTTGCAAATAAATTCGGCAGAAAAAAATTACTGATTTTGGGGTGGATTTTTGCCATTCCCATTCCTTTTATCCTGATGTATGCCCCCAACTGGAACTGGGTTATAAGTGCCAACTTATTGCTCGGGATCAATCAGGGTCTTGCCTGGTCAAGTACAGTGGTTATGAAAATTGATCTGGTAGGGGAGAAGCAAAGAGGTTTTGCAATGGGCTTAAATGAATTCGCAGGCTATCTTGCAGTTGCGGTTGTGGCATTCTTGACGAGTTGGATAGCGGGAGAATACGGGCTGCGACCATATCCATTTTATCTGGGTATTCTGCTTATGGTCTTGGGGCTGGTGATGAGTATTTTTTTAATAAAGGATACCCGGGGACATGCCAAAAAAGAAGAAGGCACGAATACCGTTTCTCTGCTGAAAAATATATTCTGGGATACTACCTGGAAACATAAAAATTTAGGATCGATAACGCAGGCAGGGCTAATCAACAATCTTAATGACGGAATGGCCTGGGGATTATTCCCCATCCTTTTGGCTGCCAAAGGTTTTAATCTGGAACAAATAGGAATAGTAGTAGCTGTTTATCCCGCAGTATGGGGAATAGGCCAGCTGATCACGGGAAAAATGGCCGATAAATTCTCTAAAAAAGACATGCTCTTTTACGGAATGCTGCTTCAGGCTTTAGTACTTATCACACTGGTATGGGCAGAAAGCATGTGGCACTTTGTGCTCCTTATGGCCTTATTAGGATGGGGTACTGCAATGGTTTATCCCACCTTTCTCGCTACAATTGCCGATAATACGCATCCCCGGGACCGGGCTAAAAGCATTGGGATCTTTAGGTTGTGGAGAGACCTTGGTTATGCCGTAGGAGCCATTCTAACAGGCGTTATTTCAGATTTGATAAGTGTAGAAGCCGCAATTTTCGTCGTGGGGCTGATCACTTTATTTTCTGCAGGAGTTATTCTTTTTAGAATGAAGAGTTCCAGAATCACTCGAAGCTTATTTTCTTTTATGGAAGCCAAACGTTGACCTGTAACTGTAACAATTGTTACTGCCAAAAACATTCTTCGCAAGTAAATTTGCATCAATAAATTAAGTTTAAAGTTAAAAGATCATGATAATAAAACAATTTAAAGACGACGCATTAGCACATTATTCTTATGCTGTAGTAAGCAAAGGTGAAATGGCTTTAGTTGACCCTAGCCGTAATCCTTTACAGTATTATAAATATGCTGAAGAGCAAAATGCGAAAATAGTGGCTGTTTTTGAAACCCATCCACATGCAGATTTTGTTAGTGGACATTTACAAGTTAACAGTGAAACCGGTGCCACGGTTTATATAAGTGAGAAAGTTGGAGTAAGTTATCCTCACGAACCTTTTGATGAAGGACAGTCAGTAAAGATCGGAAAAATCAATATTCGTCCAATACACACTCCGGGTCACTCTCCGGACAGTTTGACTTTTGTTGCCGAGGAAGGTGGTGAAACCGTTATATTCACGGGAGATACTTTGTTTATTGGTAATGTTGGTCGTCCCGACCTTCGTGAAAAAGCTGGAAACATGACTGCAAAAAGAATTGAGCTAGCAAAAGCAATGTACAACACCATGCAAACCAAGTTCAATGACCTACCCGATGATGCTTTAGTTTACCCGGCACACGGTGCAGGATCATTATGTGGTAAGAACATGAGTGCCTCTCCTTCGAGTACTTTGGGGGATGAGCGAATGGGCAATTGGGCTTTTAAAGACCAGACCGAAGAGGAATTCGTAGAAGAGATTTTAAAAGATCAGCCGTTCATTCCATCCTATTTTGGCTTTAACGTAGATATAAACCGTAAAGGGGCAGGAAATGTACAACAGGAAAAATATCGAATTCCTTTACATATCGGGGTTTCAAAAGTTGAAGAGGGAATTACCGTTGTAGATGTTCGAGATGGCGATGCTTATAAAGCCGGCCACCTGCCAAACAGTATCAATATCATGTCTCGTACAGAAGGTGATAAATATGAAACCTGGTTAGGTGCTATAATTGAGCCCAATGAACCTTTCTATCTTGCAGTAAATTCTGTAGAAGACATGGATGAGTTATTGGAAAGAACGGCTAAAATTGGCTATGAAAAGCAAATGAAAGGTGTGATTACCTTGAGTGAGGAAGTATTAAAAAAGTCAGATGATTTTGATCTTCAGGATTTCCAAGATAACAGGAACAACTACACTATTGTGGACATCAGGAACGAGAGTGAACTGGCCGAAGGTAAGATCTTTGACAACGCTCTTGAAATTCCGTTAAACGAATTGAGAAACCGTGCAGGAGAAATACCAACTGATAGACCTATCGTGGTACATTGTGCCGGCGGTTATAGATCTGCTGCCGGAAGCAGTATTTTAGAAAACAAATTCGGAGGTCAAAAGGTTTTTGACCTAAGTGAAGCAATAAAGAACTTTGGGTAAGAATTAGTTTAGGTTAGAGATGTGAATAGAGGTTGTTCGATCGGGGCAGCCTCTTTTTTTGTGGCTTATATCGGCCTACTGTTGTCCCGGAATTTCAATTTTTTATGTAACAAAAGTAACTGTAGAGGCATTGCTCTAGGTTTAAATTTGCAAGTATAAATCAGTTAGGAATATCCGCTGAATTAACCAGTTTAAATTAAAAAAAATGTCAGTAATGAATACAGAAGAAATAATAAGAAACAACGAAGGAACAGTAGTAGATGTGCGTACTCCCGGTGAATTTATGGGAGGAAGTGTTTCCGGAGCCGTGAATATTCCTTTACATGAGATTCCACATAGGATCGATGAACTTAAGGAGATGAAAATCCCTTTAATTTTTTGCTGTGCCTCCGGTAATAGAAGTGGACAGGCAACTAATTTTGTTAATCTCCAGGGTGTTGACTGTGTTAATGGTGGATCCTGGCTTGAAGTGAATTATCTAACCTCTAGAAAAGCATAGTATGTTCGATAAGCTAAAGGAAATTTTGGGCTTTTCCCCGGCACCAGATTATAATCAACTGCTTAAAGAAGGCGGAGTAATAGTAGATGTGAGAAGCAATGCTGAGTATGCCGGCGGCCATATCAACGGAGCAAAAAATATCCCCTTGCAAGGGCTTAGTTCAAGTACTGCTATGCTAAAGGATAAGAGTAAGCCGATCATCACCTGTTGCGCTTCGGGAATGCGGAGTGCCTCGGCCAAAAGCGTGCTGCAGTCTAAAGGTTACACGAATGTTTACAAC